>JAXJPE010000143.1:0-17424 GCA_036426035.1 Collinsella sp. | reverse complement strand
GTGATAAGTAAGTTAGTAAGTGTTCCGCGGTCCGAGATTCGTATGTTGCGGTCGCAAGGGATATAGCTAAAAGGTTCCTCGGCGTAATAGAAGGAGTTTGAGGTTCCCTGCTCAAAGCTGTAGCGCGTATAGGGCGTGAGGTCGGCAAGGGACAGCTGAGGGCGGCGTGCGAGCGGGTGGCGTTCGCTAACGAAGACGTGGACCGTCGCGTCGAAGAGGGGATGGAAGCTTGCGCGGGCATCGGCGAAGGCCTTCTGCAGAACGCGGGCGTTAAAGTCATCCAGGTACAGAATGCCGATATCGCTGCGAAATGCGCGGACGTCGTCGATGATCTGCGAGGTGGTGGTCTCGCGCATGATGAACTCAAACTTACTGTCGCGGCAGCGCTCGACGACGTTGACAAAGGCCTTGACCGAAAAAGCGTAGTGCTGGGCCGAGACGGCAAGGCGCGCCTGGGGTGTGCCGCCGTCCTCGTAGCGTGCCTCGAGCATGTCGGCCTGCTCTACGACCTGGCGCGCATAGCCCAATAGCTCGGTGCCGTCGTTGGTGAGCGTGACGCCGCGGCTGGAGCGCGTAAAGATCTCCAGATGGAGCTCCTGTTCCAGGCTTTTGACAGCGTTTGAGATGTTGGACTGTGCCGTATAAAGGCGCTGGGCTGCGGCGTTGATCGATCCGGACTCTGCCACGGCGATCAAAAAACGAAGTTGCTGGAGGGTCATCGGCGCCCATCCTTTCGATAGCTATCTAAAAAACCGATAACAAGTTAGCGCTTTTAAGTGATTGACCGAGCAAAACAATGCTCGTACTATTCAAAACACACAAAGGCGGTAGGTAATTAAGCCGACCAAGGAACCGGGATGCGAAAGGAGGCCCGCATATGAATTGCTTACCAAGACGAATGCCGGGCTCCTGTTTGCGCCCGTCGGCGTGATCAGGAGACAGCGACTTACTTCTCTTACTCTTATTACTTTCTTCGATCAAGGAGATCATCATGAGCCAGTTTATCAACAACCCCGAGCACACCTTTGGTTTCGATACCCTGCAGCTGCACGTTGGCCAGGAGAGCGCCGATCCTGCATCCGACTCCCGTGCTGTGCCTATCTATCAAACCACGAGCTATGTGTTCCGCAACTCCCAGCACGCCGCCGACCGCTTTGGTCTTGCCGACGCCGGTAACATCTACGGCCGTCTGACCAACTCCACCCAGGGCGTCTTCGAGGACCGTATCGCTGCGCTCGAGGGCGGCGTTGCTGGCCTCGCCGTCGCCTCTGGCGCCGCCGCCATCACCTATACCCTGCAGGCCCTCGCCCAGGCCGGTGACCACGTGGTCGCCCAGAAGACCATCTACGGCGGTTCCTACAACCTGCTGGAGCACACGCTCTCCCAGTTTGGTGTCGAGACCACCTTCGTCGATGCCCATAACCTGGACGAGGTCGAGGGCGCCATCAAGGACAACACCACGGTCATCTATCTCGAGACGCTCGGTAACCCCAACTCCGACATCCCCAACATCGACGCCATCTCCGAGATCGCCAAGAAGCATGGCCTGCCGGTTGTCGTCGACAACACCTTCGGCACCCCGTATCTGTTCCGTCCGCTGGAGCATGGTGCCAACATCGTCGTCCACTCCGCAACCAAGTTTATCGGCGGCCACGGCACCTCGCTGGGCGGTGTGATCGTCGACGGCGGTAACTTCGATTGGAAGGCGAGTGGCAAGTACGCCCAGATCGCTGAGCCCAACCCCTCCTACCACGGTGTTTCGTTTGCCGAGGCTGCCGGTCCCGCCGCCTTTGCAACCTATGTCCGCGCTATCCTGCTGCGTGACGAGGGTGCCTGCATCAGCCCGTTCAACGCCTGGGTCCTGCTCCAGGGCACCGAGACTCTGTCGCTGCGCGTTGACCGTCATGTCGAGAACACCAAGAAGGTCGTTGAGTTCCTGACCGGTGACAGTCACGTCGCCAAGGTGAACCACCCGAGCCTGCCCGAGCATCCCGACCATGAGCTGTACCAGAAGTACTTCCCCAACGGCGGTGCCTCGATCTTTACCTTTGAGATTAAGGGTGGCCAGGAGGCAGCTTGGAAGTTCATCGATCATCTGCAGGTGTTCTCGCTGCTCGCCAACGTGGCCGACGTCAAGTCGCTCGTCGTGCACCCGGCTACCACCACGCACTCCCAGCTCTCTGCCGAGGAGCTCGCCGAGCAGGACATCACGCCCTCCACGATCCGTCTTTCCATCGGTACCGAGAACGCCGAGGACATCATTTGGGATCTGAAGCAGGCCTTTGCCGCACTGGACGAGTAAGGCGACTTGTGCAAGGACCCCTTGCGACTCGATAGGTATAACTGCATAAAATGCCTGCTCAAGGCGCCTGTGCGAACAATGGTCGCACAGGCGCCTTTTTTGCATAGAGAGGGTGCAAAAACAGGGTTTTTGGCACGCTTTATGCAATCGAGATGTGGAAAACTCCTGTTGAGAGGATGTGAGTTTTACGCAAATGACGTGCGCCTTTTGAGAAAAACCGCAGGTCGCGATTTGCTCGGGGTACTATGCAGCGCGATCGAATCACACGCAGCTCAAACGCAGCAAAAACGCACTACGGAGGTTTCCAGCTACATGAGGATTGATTCACGAAAACCGAAAGCCGCCGCCCTTTCCGCCGCTCTGACCGTGGCACTTTTGACGGGCGCCGGCGCAACTGATGCCCACGCGGCAACACTATCCGATACGGTCGGATCCACGCCGTCCGAGGCGACGCTGATGCAGCCCGTCGACTATCGCGGCGACGGCTTTGGCTCCATGCAGGAGTGGAACGCCTCTATGGGGGCCAAGCGCGATTCCCTGGAGGTCCGCGCCCAGATCATCATGAACATGTACGGCGACTATGCCACCGATGACGAGCGCGCTGTACTGCAAGGTTGTATCGATGGTGCGGGCAGTCTTTTGACGATGGAGGAGGTCGACGCGAAGTCGGCCGAGCTCGACGAGCTTCGCTCCGCGCTCGAGGATGCTAAGCGCGAGGCGCTCGAGGCTGCGGCTGCCGAAGCCGAGGCCGCTGAGGCCGTTCAGGCTTCGTATTACAACGCCGGCTCCGGCTCGTCTTACGCGTCTGCTGCGTATTACGCGAACGGCTCGGGCCTGACGCGCTCGAGCGGCGTCAATAACTATAACGGTCGTCGTGAGACCTATTACAGCAGCAACGTGTTGTATCACCACCGCACGGGCGAGTGGACCCAGGATTCCGAGGGCTTTTGGCGCGATTCCGATGGTTACTACGTCGTGGCCGCGGGCGATAAGGCTCAGGGCTCCACGTTTACCGGATCCAAGGGCGAGTGCAAGGTCTATGACTCCGGCTGCGCTGCCGGAACCACCGACTACTACACTGGCTGGTAATTTTTCTGCATCACGGATATTTGGCGGACGGGCGTCTTTACCGAGCTTTAGGGCAACGTAAGGGCGCCCGTTCTATGTATGCATTTGAGTTAACAGAGCGCTTACCGTGGCAGTACGCCGCGCATATGGGCGCGGGGCACACTAAGTCACGAGAAACAAAGTCTTTCTCGTGGAGGAAGTGGTTCCATGAACGCTCGAGATGTCGCTATTGCCGTCGTTGCCCTTTTGATCGGATGCCTTGGTCCGACGGCGGCGTTAACTGCCGGCTTGCAGTCCGCTACGGGCGCCGCTCCTGTGATTGTGGGCGCCTTGATTGCAGCGGCGTTGCTGGGAAGCGCCGGCGTGCTACTTTGCCGCGATGACGAGGACGAGGTTCCGGAATCGCAAAATAAGCCTCAGTTTTAGCCTCGAGCTAAATGCAACAGGCCTTCGCGAATGACGGAATCCTCGCGAAGGCCTGTCTGCTTGTATTGCGCACGTCGCGATGCGGCCGAGGCTACCAGCTGCCTTCTATTTCGCGAATCCTCTGGTAGAGCCAATCGTTTTGCGGCACTTGGATATCGTGTTTGGCGGCCAGGCGGCAAATGGTGCCCGCGAACTCCTCGACTTCGGTCTTTCGTTGTGCGATGCGGTCCTGCGCCATCGAGGGCATACCGGTGGGGTCGATTCCCTCGATGAGGTGCACCATCTGCGTCAGGTCTGCCTCGGTCAGCTCAATGCCCTCGGCATTGGCGACCGCAAGTGTCTCTCGCATGGCGGAGACAAAGCAGCGGCGCTGCTCGGAGCCGGCCTCTGTGGCGCTTCCATACGTTCCGCCGTAGGCCATGCACGTCTGGTTGATACCATCGTTGAGCATGAGTTTGGCCCACATGCGGTGCGCAATGTCGCTCTCGACGGTATGGGCGATGCCGCAGCGTGTGTAGAGCTCGTCGATGGCGGTGACGGTTGCGGGCTCGGTGCCCGCTGCCGCGCCAAAGCGAATCTCGCCCGCATTGGTAAAGGTGAGCTCTCCGTCGAGGAACACGGCATCCATGCCCTGGCAGATGCCCAGGACGGTGTGCTTCCAGCCAAAGCGCTCGGCAATCTTTTGCTCGCTCGTAATGCCGTTGCACAGCGAGGCGATGAGCGTGTTGGGTCCCACGACGCGCTCCATAGTCTTGAGTGCTTGGTTGAGTCCCGTCGTCTTGACCGTGAGAATGACCAGATCGGCGGGCGTTGCCTCACTGACGCGCACGGACTTGAGTGCGCAGGGCTCGCCGTTGACCGTAAGGGCGTCGCCTGCGTGACGCTCGAAACGGGCGTCGTCCATGACGTATTCGACGGCATCGTCGCCGAGTGCCTGGGCGATCATGCTGCCGTAGAGTAGCCCGACGCCGCCCTTGCCGATAAAGGCAACCTTGTTGATCTGCACGTGAATCATCTCCTCACAAAAAGGCGCCCGCGTGCGGAGCGCCCGGTGGATTGTATGCCGCTGGAGCATGTAGCGTGCACCGGAGGCGGAATTTAGAAGAACAAACGCATGACAACTTATGCCGCGGGGCAGATGGCAAAAACGCGTGCGGGATATCCAACGCCATCGCGCGCCTTGGGGAAGGTGCAGAAGATGACGGCGCCTGTGGCGGGAAGCTCGTCCAGATGGTCCATGATCTCGGTCTGGTAACAGTCGACCGAGAGGATGTATTGCTCGCCGGGATAGGGGTAGGCGTCCTCACGCGTGGCCACGCTTGCCTCCTTTCATCGGGCTTTTTGCTGATGTTAAAGCGGTGCCGTGACGGCCTGATTTCTGCTGCGTTACGATACGTTCTCGATTGCGATTCCGATGTGCTTCGATGACGTGACAGGTTTGTTTCGCCTTATCAGGGCTTCGATGGGGGAGGAGGGGCCGTGCAATATCGCGTTGACCCCAAAAGCGGTAACCGTATCTCGGCGTTGGGGCTGGGCTGCATGAGGTTTCCCGGTGCGCCGGGACGCCCGGATGCGAAGACAGCCGACGCCATCATCTCCCGTGCAGTGGAGCAGGGGATTAACTACCTGGACACGGCCTATCTCTATCCCGGCAACGAGGCTTGCGTGGGCGCTTCGCTTGAGCGCCTAGGCCTACGCGACCAGGTTTTGCTCGCGACCAAGCTGCCGCATGCTTCGTGCAAATGCGCGGAGGATTTCGACCGGTTCTTTGACGAACAGCTGCGTCGGCTGCGGACTGACCATATCGACTATTACCTTATGCACAACATCACCTCGCCCGCCCAGTGGAAACGTGTGGTGGCGTTGGGCATCGAGGACTGGATCGCGCGTCAAAAGGCGGCGGGGCGCATTCGCCAGATTGGTTTTTCGTATCACGGCAGCGCGGCGGATTTCCTGACGGTGCTTGACGCATATGACTGGGATTTTTGCCAGATCCAGTACAACTATGCCGGCGAGCGTTACCAAGCGGGAACGGCAGGACTCATGGCGGCTGCGGAGCGCGGTCTTGCGGTGTTTGTGATGGAGCCACTGCTGGGCGGTCGTCTAGCGGGCAAACTTCCGCCGCGGGCACGCGCTGTGCTCGATGGCGCCCGTGACCCGCATTTGCGCACTCCGGCCGCCTGGGGGCTTTCGTGGGTGTGGAACCATCCTCAGGTGACGATGCTGCTTTCGGGTATGACCGATATCGCGCAAGTGGATGAGAACGCGGCGTTGGCCGATCGGGCCCTGCCGGATTCGATGACGGCTGCTCAGCTCGATGCCATCGCACGCGTGCTGAGGGAGTTTGAAAAATCGAATCGCGTGCCCTGCACGGGATGCGGCTATTGCATGCCGTGTCCTAAAGGCATCAATATCCCTGGGTGTTTTGCTGCCTACAACGCAAGCTATGCGCACAGCTGGTTTACGGGGCTGTCTCAATACTTTACGGCGAGCGCGGTGCGGACGAACGAGCCCAAGCTGGTGAGCAATTGCGTCAAGTGCGGCAAATGCGCGCGGCATTGCCCGCAGCACATCGATATCCCCGGGCGCTTGGACGACGTACGCCGCCGTTTTCAGCCTGGCCCCGTGACGGCGGTGCTTAAGGCCTTCGGCAAAACGCGCTCCTCGTGACCCTTTTATAACTTGCGGTGGAATAGTTCCTGCTTGCGGCAGAATAAGGCATCGACAGGAACTATTTCACCGCAACTGAAGGGGGCTGTCGTGGGCCATCGGGATTCATGTGATGATTTACGTGAGGTTCGTTGGGGCGTTTTGGGCGCTGGACGCATTTCTCATCGATTTGCATCGTCGCTCAAGAAGGTCGACGGGGCACGGCTGGTGGCTGCGGCCGGCCGCACTCCTGCACATGTCGAGGAATTTTGCCGAGCGTTTTCGATTGATGCCGCGCACAGTTATGCCACGGCTGACGATAGCGGCGATGCGGCTTATGATGCGCTGATTGCCGACCCCGATGTCGACGCAATCTACTTGGCTCTTCCACATGGCATGCATGCGCATTGGGTCTGTCGGGCACTGCGCGCGGGAAAGGCCGTGCTGTGCGAAAAGCCGGCCGTTTTGAATGAAGAAGAGGCCCATGCGATCGCCTCCGTTTCCCGTGAGTGCGGTGTGCCGTTTATGGAGGCGATGAAAAATCGGTTTTGTCCGATGCATACTCGCGTGAAGGTCTTGCTTGCGTCGGGCGAGCTCGGCCGTATTGTCTCGATTGAAAGCGTGCAAAAACTCGATTATGGTGAGCCTCCTTCGAGTTATCTGCTCGACCCGTTGCAGGGTGGCTGTCTATATGACATGGGCTGCTATGCGGTCGGTTGGTTTGAGGATTTGCTCGCGGGCGCGTGCGAGGTTTCGTCCCGTGAAGTTCGCTGGCGTGACGTATCGGGCGGCCGCGTGGATTGGGCCGATGAGATCCATATGAGTGTCGGCGGTATACCCATTCATATGGTGGTCGACGGCAAAGCAGCATATGAAAGCCGCTTAACGATTGCCTGCGAGCGGGGCTCGTTGGAAATCGAGCGCCTTCATCGCCCCGAACTCGCCCATGTGAAGTGCTCCGACGGACGAATGCTCGAAATAAATGCCCCGTTTGAGGTCGATGATTTCTACGGCGAAATCCAGCATGCGACCCAGCTCATCCGGGCGGGGAAACTCGAGAGTCCCGTCATGCCCCTTGCCGCCACACAGCGCTGCGCGCGTATTATCGAAGCAATCCGTCTAGCCCTCTAGGACCTGGCGCTGACGCGTGAGGGATCATGACGCCGGCGCCCGTAGCCGTAGTGCTTGGTGCCCCGCATCTCTGATGCCCCTTTTATAACTTGCGGTGGAATAGTTCCTGTTTGCGGCAGAATAAGGCATCGACAGGAACTATTTCACCGCAACTGATGAGGGGGAGCTGGGGATGCTGACGATCGGGTGTCATCTATCCACGACGAAGGGCTATCGGGCGATGGGAGAGACGGCGTTGTCAATTGGCGCCAATACCTTTGCATTCTTTACGCGCAACCCGCGCGGCGGCAAGGCGAAAGATCTTGACATGGATGACGTGGCCGCCCTGCGCGAGCTTATGGCGCAAAATGATTTTGGCCCACTCGTGGCTCATGCCCCGTATACCTATAACCCCTGCTCAGCCAAAGAGCGGGCGCGCGAGTTTGCCCTGGAGGCCATGGCAGAGGACCTGCGGCGCATGGAGGCGCTGCCCGGCAACTACTACAACTTCCATCCCGGTGCGCATGTGGGGCAGGGCTCCGACGCCGGCATTCAGATGATCGTCGACACCCTGTGCCAGGTGATGTTTGAGGGGCAGCAGACGACGGTGCTGCTCGAGACCATGGCCGGCAAGGGCACCGAGGTGGGCCGCAGCTTTGAGGAGCTGGCGCTCATCATCGAGGGCGTTGCCGACAAGCGCCCCGAGCTGTCGGCCAAGTTGGGCGTTTGCCTGGACACCTGCCATGTGAATGACGCCGGCTATGACATCGTCCACGATCTTGACGGTGTGCTTGACGAGTTCGATCGTGTGGTGGGTATCGAACGCCTGCGCGCCGTGCATATCAATGACTCCAAGAATCCCTGCGGCGCCCATAAGGATCGCCACGAGTGTATCGGCAAGGGCTACCTGGGTAGTGAAGAGTTTGGCGGCGGTATGCAGGTTATGCAGAATATTGTATCGAATGGCCGCTTGCGCGCATTGCCATTCATTTTGGAGACACCGAACGAACTTGCAGGTTATGCGGCTGAAATCAAACTGTTAAGGTCGTTGCAGCAGTAATAACTGTCGTAAAGTGGAGTGCTCCATTCACGTTATGGGTTTGTTTCAATCAGTTTTCTAATTGCAGATTCTCCCAAGCGGGTGCATAATAACCCTCAGTTTTTGCAGGCCCCTGAATCATGTGGGGTCATTGGAAGGAGACTGATTATGAAGCTGAAGAAGCTTGGCGCATTTGCCGCCACGGGTGCTATGGCGCTCGCCCTTGCTCTGACGGGCTGTGGTTCGTCCAACGCCACCTCTGGTTCTGATGCCGGTTCCAGCAGCTCTGACGACGCTAAGGTCGAGAAGGTCGACGGCTCCAAGGAGTATGCGCTCGTCAAGGACGGTACGCTGACCGTCGGCACCTCTGCCGAGTACGCTCCGTTTGAGTACAAGGATGACAACGGCGATTATCAGGGCTTTGACCTTGAGCTCATCAAGGCTATCGGCGACAAGCTGGGCCTGGATGTCGAGTACGTCAACAACGACTTCGACACGCTCGTCCCCGGCGTTGCTTCGGGCGCCAAGTACGACGTCTCCATCGCGGCCATCACCGACACGCCCGAGCGTGAGAAGGAAGTCGCTTTCTCTGATTCCTACTACATGGACGATCAGGCTATCGTGACCAAGGTCGATAACACCGACATCACGGCCGACAACTACAGCGAGAAGCTCAACAACGCCGACGCTACCATCATCGTCCAGTCTGGCTCAACCGCCGAGGCTTTTGCCCAGGAGAACTTCCCCAAGGCCAAGATCGTCCCCTACAAGGACGCTACCGAGTGCTTCAGCGCCCTGCAGTCCGATAAGGGCGGCGCCGTAGTCACCAACCGCTCCGTTGCCAGCCAGCTGACCGCCGAGCAGTTCAACACCTGCCAGACCATCAAGCAGATCAGCACCGGCGAGGAGTACGCCATCGCCATCAACCAGGGCAACACCAAGCTCAAGGACGACATCAACCAGGCCATCAAGGACCTGACCGACGACGGTACCGTTGACGCCCTCATGGCTAAGTACAATATCAAGTAAAATATCTACTTGATTGTGCGCGGGCCCTTTCCGTTTTGGCGGAGAGGGCCTTTGCGCTTCTCTCGACGGAGAGCATTTCCGTCTCGTTTTGCCGGCAACTTCTACGATAGGAGCCACCTTGTCTCGACTGAACAAAGGGGCCGCGGAGCAGCGTTTTCCACTGCCCGCCTTGCTCCAAAAGCTAGCCTGTGTCATGGCCGTGGCGCTCGCGCTGGTGTGCGCGGGGGCATATGCGCCCACGACCGCCCAGGCGCTTGAGACCGCAAAGATTACCGCCCGACCCAACACCGGTTCGGGCAGCGCTGTGGTCGGCGGCACCGAGACGCGCATTACCTGGGAAGTTCAGGCCGACGCCGACGAGGAGCTGAGCGGTCTTTCGCTGACGTTTGTCGACGGCACGACGTTTGGTACCGATGACACGCGATTGACGATGCTCTCGGGCGAGGACCTCATGGATCGTACGCCCATGAAGCCCACGTGCAAGGCTGACGGCCAGACGCTCAAGATCGACTTTGGCGAGACGGCGCCTGCCGGCGGCTTTTTCCGTGTCGAGGTTTACGGCGTGACGTTTCCCGTCGAGGGAGGCGATGAGGCCTTCAGCGGTACCTATACGCTCGCCGACGGTTCGACCAAGAAGATTTCCAAGATTCCTTCCGTCGAGATCAAGGGCGTGACGGCATTCGATAATTTCCTGGCCGATCTTAAGGAGCAGCCGTGGGTCGAGGCGTGGAACTCCAATATGTTCCTGCGCCTGTTCTTGAACCCGGTCATTTTGGTTCAAAGCCTGCCGATCGTCTTTAAGGGCTTCCTTATGTCGCTCTCGATCGTGCTTGTGGCATTTCCGTTGGCGATTCCCTTTGGCTTTGCCCTGTCGCTCATGCGTATCTCCAAGTCGCGCATTCTGCGTTGTCTTGCCGGCATCTATGTGAATATCATCCGCGGTACGCCGGCGTTCCTGCAGATCTATATTGCATTTTTTGGCCTGCCGCTTGCCGGCGTCAAGGTGGACGACTATGTGCTGGGCGTTATCGTCATGGCCATGAACTCGTCTGCGTACCTGTGCGAGATTTTCCGTGCCGGTATTCAGTCGATCCCCAAGGGCCAGAACGAGGCTGCTCGCTCGCTGGGCATGAATGCCTTCCAGACACTGCTCTACGTTATGATTCCGCAGACGTTCCGCAATGTCCTGCCTACGCTGACCAGTGAGTTTATCCTGCTTTACAAGGATACGTCGCTGCTCGCGGCCGTGGGCGTGGTCGAGATCGTCATGAACGCCCGCACCATCGTGGCCACGACGGGCTCCATCACGCCGTATGTGGTTGCCGCCCTGTTCTACCTGGTCATCACCCTGCCGCTTGCGCGCTTGGTGAGCGGTCTTGAGGCGAGGCTGCTGGGTACGGCCGAAACCAAAAAGAAGCGTCCCACCAAGAGCGCCGGACAGGTCGTCGCGACGCCCGCCGATCACATCGCCGGTCTGTAAGGAGGTTCTATTATGAGCGAAATCAATAACTCGAACGAGGTCGTCGTCAGCATCAAGAACCTCCAGAAGGCCTTTGGCGATAACGTGGTCCTGCGCGATATCGATCTGGATGTGCACAAGGGCGAGGTCGTCGTAGTCCTGGGTCCTTCGGGATCGGGCAAGTCGACGATGCTTCGCTGCATCAATCGTCTGGAGCATCCCACGAGCGGATCGATTGTCGTTGAGGGCGTGGACGTGTGCGCCAAGGGCGTCGACCTCAACAAGGTACGTACGCATCTGGGCATGGTGTTCCAGCAGTTCAATTTATTCCCGCACCTGTCAGTCAAAAAGAACGTCATGCTTGCGCAGCAAAAGGTACTCAAGCGCAGCAAGGAAGAGGCCGAGAAGATCGCCATCGAGGAGCTGACCAAGGTCGGCCTGGCCGAGCGCATCGATTTTATGCCGAGTCAGCTTTCGGGCGGCCAGCAGCAGCGCGTGGCCATCGCCCGTGCCCTGTCGATGAATCCGCACGTGATGCTCTTTGACGAGGCCACGTCAGCGCTTGACCCCGAGCTTGTCCGCGACGTTCTTGGCGTCATGCGCGACCTGGCACGCGACGGTATGACCATGATCGTCGTGACGCACGAGATGGGCTTCGCCCGCGACGTCGCCGACCGCGTCGTCTTCATGGACGGTGGCGTTATCGTGGAAGAGGGCACGCCGAGCGAGGTCTTCGACCATCCTAAGAGCGAGCGCACCAAGGCGTTCTTGGGCAATATCTCATAGCGGCGCGTCGAGGTTATCGATATAACAAACGGGGACCGGATGTGAATATCCGGTCCCCGTTTTTGTTTGGGCATGAGCGACTGTTGTTGTGCGGTACTCGGCTGTCAGTTGCCTTGCGACTTTCTGACGGCTTCGTTAGGCCAGCTCCGCTCCCAGGGCCTTGCAGGCCGCTTCGCCCTCGTCGTCGGGTGCGTCGTAGCAGATGACGGAATCTACGACGTTGACGCCCGCCTCGTCGGCATCGGCCTTCCAGTTGTCCATCCACTCGCCCTCGGCCCACGAATAGGAGCCAAAGAGGACGACCTTCTTGTCGCCGAGAGTCTCCTTGACCTCGTCCCACATAGGCTGGAACTCGTCATACTCAAGCTCCTCGGAACCCATGGCGGGGCAGCCGAAGGCAATGGCGTCATAGCTGGCGGCCTTGTCTGCGGAGAAGTCGGCGCAGGAGATGACCTCTGCCTCGGCGCCGGCACCGCTTGCGCCCTCGGCGACGAGGTTTGCCATGGCCTCGGTGTTGCCCGTGCCACTCCAGTAGACTACTGCGATCTTGCTCATATGTTTTCCTTTCGGTTGTGCGGCGTGCGGCCGCGTTTTGTATGCTCTATCGGGTTGCCTGGACAAGTTGTCCCAGGGTGCAGCCCTGTTGATAGATGTAGGTAAGGTATTGCGTGCATGCGCGATAGGAATCGAAGGTCGTGAGCGCCTGCTCAACGTTTGTGTATACCTTCCATGCGCCAAAGACCTTATAGTTTTCGCCGTGCTGGACGATAAACTGATGGACATCTTCGTAGGGATAGCCCAAAAAATAGCCAATTTCGTGGGGGAACTCGCACGTGCACCCCGTATCGCAGTGCCTATTTCGCGCGAGTGCGCAGACGCTGCCGTCATAGGCGCTTTCTGCGGCATTGCTGCTTGCCAGCGTGATGCGCGCGGCGAGATGCACCAGGGATGCGGGCAGGTTGTGGACGTCGTAACCTTCGGCGGCAAGCGCCGTCGTGGCGCGGGGGTCGGAGAGGTATCGCATGAGGTCCGCAGGGCGGTACACATAGATGAGCGCCCCGCAGGGGCGCCAGACCAAAACGCTCATATGGATCCCGAGTGGCTGGAGCTCGCGGTTGCATTGGGCTATGACGGCGAGCAGGCGAGAGCGTCGCCCTTCGATATGGGCGGCGCCGGGTTTTCCGTTTTGGTTGGCGTAAACGCCGGGATAGGTAAAGAGCGAAGCCGGCTTGATACCTGCGAGCGTAGGGGAGCAGTTGCGCACGACCGCTGCCTGAAACGTTGGAATGTCTATGGTTCGAGTCACGGCGCTCCTTCTGGTCCTCACTGTTAGCCTAGGAAAACTTATACACGAAAGTAAGCCTTGGTCAACTAAAAAGTTTGAACAGGGAAACTAATTGACCGAACGGACATGTTTTTGGGTTAAGATGGGGACACCCCATGGGGGTATCTAGATAGGGCTACTTGAAAGGGGAACGCATGAGTGACTTGCTCAACCCTGCGAATCTCATTGTGCTTGCCGTGATTGTCGTTGGCATGTTCTTTGGCCTGCGGCGCATTGTCGCTTCGACACACGGGAAGAGTTGTTGCAGCGATGGCGCGAGCGGCAAGAAGGCCAAAAAGGTTGTTGTGACGGATACCGATCCGTCCCACTACCCCTATAGCGATGAGTTGCTCATCGGCGGCATGAGCTGCGATGGCTGTGCTCAAAACGTTGAGAATGCCCTCAGTGCGCTGGACGGCGTGTGGGCAACGGTAACGTACGCGGACCACACAGCGCGCGTGCGCTCCAAGCGGCCGATCGATCGCGGTGTCCTTGAGACGGCCGTGAGAGATGCAGGCTACTACGTCATGAAGCTGTAGGCCTTGCCTTGGATGCGCGTCCTTGTCTAGGCCCGACCGCGTAGCTCAATGTCCTGGATATCGTCGAAGTTGATGGCGATATCCCTGAGTTTGAGCAGCTTGAATGCGGGTAACACTTCGTCGAGAATGCCCGTGCGGCTACGATAGCCGTACATATCGTAATAGGTGACGCGCACCAGGTCGCCGCGTTTGAGGCCCTCGAGCTTTTTCGAAAGCTCGAGGGCTTTTTCTTCCGTGAGTTCGCATTTGGGCTCAACAGTGATCTCTTGTTTGCGCACGAGCTCGTAGTATCCCGTGAGGGCGGCAAAGGGCATAAACTGCGCGGCACGGCCGGCGCGGACGGCGCCGTTGGCGGTGAGCTTGGGGTCGGCGGATCGACGTCTTCCCTCGGGGTCCGCTAGACGTTCAAAAGGCGTCGGTGGCCGCATCGGCTGTTGTTGGGACTTAGGCACGATGTCCTCCTACCTGATCGTTGCGTTCGCGTGCGGTGGCGCCGGCGGTGAAGCTTAATCCCTTGACGAGCGCGTTCTTGCCGTACTTGCCCTTCACGGCCAGGACGGCGCGCGCCAGGTCGCGCTCGCGCTCATCGGCCTTAACATCGCTAAACAGGTCGATAGTGGCAAATTCCTCGGGCACGAGGTTGCCAAATCCGAGGTTGATGCGCTTGACCGGTCGTTTGGGATCGACAGTCTGCGCCCAGAGCTCATCGAAATAGCCCATGATTTTCTTAAACGAATTGGTGCGCTCGGGCAGCTTTCGCGAGGCGTTAGAGTGTGCAAAGAGCGCGGTGTAGCCACCACGCGGTTTGCCGCCGTGCTCTCCCATAAAGATGCCATCGATTGCCTGCGCCTCGCGCACCAGGCGGCGCCGTTCGTCATCGCGCTGGACGGGCTTGGGCGCACGGGGCGCGAGCTCGGGGCCGGCGGTTGCGGTGGGTTCGATACTCGACGTGCTCGAGCGTAGGTGTCCGCATCCGTCCACATATTGCGCTGTACCGCTGGCGTCGAGCCGGCGTATGTCGGCTCGTTCGCTCGCATAACCCACAAAGAGCGAGATGCTGTCGCACACCACGTGCTTATCGACTAAGTCCAGCACAGCGTTGTCGACCATCTCGCGCAACACGGTGTACGCTTGCTCATAGGCATAGCCCTTCGAGAGCACCTGTCCTGTGGTTGTTGAGGTTGCCTGCGGGCGATAGGCCTGAATATCGGCGATGGTTGTCGGCTCGCGCCCAAAGGCGTGGTCGATGAGATACTCGGCATTGACGCCGAGCTCGTCGTAGAGCAGGTTTTCGTCGAGCGCCGCGACGCCCATCAGATCGTAGACGCCGTATTTCTCGAGACGGGCCGCCACGCCGGGGCCGATGCCCCAGATGTCGGTGATGGGGCGATGGGGCCAGATCTCCTTGCGAAAGGTCTCGTCGTCGAGTTTGCCGATGCGACTGGGCACGTGCTTGGCGGTGATATCGAGTGCAACCTTGGCCTGGAATAGGTTGGGGCCGATGCCGACCGTCGCCGTGATGCCGGTGCGCGCCAGGACCTCGTCGCGCAACATGCAGGCGAAGCCTTCCGCATCGGTATGGTAGAGATCAAGATAGGGCGTCACGTCGATAAAGCACTCGTCGATTGAATAGACGTGAACGTCTTGTGGACTGACGTATTCCAGGTAGATACCGTAGATTTGCGCCGACACCTCCATGTAGTGCTGCATGCGCGGTACGGCCTTGATGTAGTCGATGCCGTCGGGAATCTCGAACAGACGGCAGCGGTTGTGTATCCCGAGGTCTTTCATGGCCTGGGTAATGGCGAGACAGATGGTCGTGCGCCCGCGCGATTCGTCGGCAACGACCAGGTTGGTGGTGAGCGGGTTGAGCCCGCGGTCAACGCACTCGACGCTAGCGTAGAACGTCTTAAGGTCGATGCAGACATAGGTGTGACGCTCGTGCCCCACGCGTCCTCCCATCAAACACATGTTCTTATCGAATACATGTTCGATAATACCCGCTTGTGCGGACATCGTCAAAACCTGTCCCTTTTTGGTCGGTCGCCGTTTGAGGGCGGATTGGCAACGCTCGCTGATTGTAGTCTTGACCTGCGCTAGAATAGTGGCATCTGAATGTCCGGGCGCATGGAGACGTGCGCCCGTATGCTGAGGAGGACTTTATGGCAACTGTTGCCGCACCTATCGATGCTACGTCGACTGCCGCTTGGAAGGCGCTCGAGGCTCATCAGGAGAAGCTCGAGGCCGAAGGTATCGACCTCAAGGCCTGGTTCGCCGCCGATGCCGAGCGCGTGAACAAGCTGAGCTTTGACGCTGGTGACCTGCACCTCGATCTGTCCAAGAACCTTGTGACCGATGAGACCGTCAAGCTGCTGTGCGATCTTGCCCGCGAGGTGAAGCTCGAGGAGCGCCGCGACGCCATGTTCTCCGGCGAGCACATCAACACCACCGAGGACCGCGCCGTCCTGCACACCGCGCTGCGCCGCCCGGCAAGCGAGAAGGGCCAGCTCATCGTTGACGGCCAGGATGTCGTCGCCGACGTGCACGAGGTCCTCGACCGCATGTATGCCTTCGCCGAGCGCGTGCGCTCCGGTGAGTGGAAGGGTGTTACCGGCAAAAAGATCGAGCACCTGGTGTCCATCGGCATCGGTGGCTCCGACCTGGGCCCGGTCATGGCCTACGAGGCCCTGCGTCCCTACGCCGACGCCGGTATCGACTGCCGCTATATCTCCAACATCGATCCCAACGACCAGGCCGAGAAGCTCAAGGGTCTGGATCCCGAGACCACGCTCGTGATCATCGTCTCCAAGACCTTCACCACGCTCGAGACCCTCACCAACGCCCGCGAGGTCAAGACCTGGATGCTCGAGCAGCTCAAGGCTCAGGGCGCCATCGATGGCTCCGATGAGCAGAACGCCGAGGCCGTGGCAAAGCACTTCGTCGCCGTTTCCACCGCACTCGAGAAGGTCGAGGCCTTCGGCATCGACCCCGCTAACGCTTTTGGTTTCTGGAATTGGGTCGGCGGCCGCTACTCCGTCGACTCCGCCGTGGGCCTGTCGCTGATTGTCGTGCTCGGCCCCGAGCGCTTCCAGCAGTTCCTTGAGGGCTTCCATGCCATCGACGAGTACTTCTGCAACACGCCGCTCGAGAACAACGCCGTCGCGCTGATGGGCCTGCTCAACGTCTGGTACGTCAACTTCTTCGGTTCCAAGAGCCATGCCGTGCTTCCGTATTGCCAGTACCTGCACCGTTTCCCGGCCTACCTGCAGCAGCTCACCATGGAGTCCAACGGCAAGCATGTCCGCTGGGACGGCAGCGCCGTGACCTCCGACACCGGTGAGATCTTCTGGGGCGAGCCCGGCACCAACGGCCAGCATGCCTTCTACCAGCTGCTGCACCAGGGCACTGTGGTGGTCCCGGCCGATTTCATCGCCTTCGCCAATACCGCCAACCCTGCGACCGACAGCGGCCAGGACGTGCACGAGCTGTTCCTGGGCAACTTCCTGGCCCAGACCAAGGCGCTCGCCTTTGGTAAGACGGCCGATGAGGTGCGCGCCGAGGGCACGCCCGAGCAGATCGTCCCGGCCCGCTGCTTTGAGGGCAACCGTCCGACGACCTCGATCTTTGGCGACACGTTGACCCCGTTCGCACTCGGCGAGCTCATCGCCCTGTACGAGCACATCACGTTTGTCG
>JAXJPE010000142.1:0-40885 GCA_036426035.1 Collinsella sp. | reverse complement strand
TCTTTAGCGGAGATCACCAAGATGGCCCCATCTAAAACAGCCAAAGAGCGGTACACCTCCGCCAAAAAATCCATGTGGCCGGGCGTATCCACAATGTTGACTTTACATCTGTGCCACTGGAAGGAAGTGACTGCCGCTTGAATGGTAATCCCACGCTGCCGCTCCAAAAGCATGGTGTCCGTCCTCGTTGTTCCTTTTTCGACGCTCCCCGGTTCTGAAATGGCTCCGCTGGCATATAGCAGGCTCTCCGTCAAGGTTGTCTTTCCAGCGTCTACATGGGCAAGAATCCCGATATTGATAATGTTCATGTCTATCCTCCGTACAAGGCCCAAATGGGCGCAAAAATCCCCAGCGGCTAATACTTTTACCGCTGGGGATCATGACTTCGGACACACAGAAGTATGCACGGCTTACATGAGCCGCTCTCCGTCACGATATTTACCAAAAAGGCAAAAGTATTCTTAAATTGGGTACAAAAACTAAGCCCCTGCAAGGGGCAATCATTTTTGCGCCCATTATCAAATTTTATTTAAGAATACCTTGCCGCATATTTGGTAGACTCCTCAAATCAGGTTAATAGCAGTATATCATAGTACGCTCTAAAAAACAAGAAATTATTTTACCCGATTCCCCAAATAAATCAGGCCCCTTGATTATCATTTTCATTGCAACAGCCTCAGGACTCAGCGCAACGCGTTGCGCTGAGTCCTGAGGCGCGAATCCGGGTAGGCAACCCCAGAGGGGCCGGAATCCCCCGGCCCTCGATGGAGGGAGGCCGGCATGTCCAGACCGAGACCGTCCGGAAGGTCGTACGGGAGGCTCACGAGGCACGAGAGGAACGCGATCGAGAGAATGCTCGACCGCAACCGAAGCGCCCGCGAGATCGCCGCGGAGCTCGGCAGGTCGCCCTCGACCGTGACCAGGGAGGTGGCGGCGCACCGCTACGTCACCGCGCCGCGCTCGCGCTACGGCGAGCCCGCGCCCGAGGACCTCTCGGGGGCCTGCCCCAGGCTCGCCGCATGGCCGAGGTGCTGCAACGGCTGCTCGCACAGGAAGGGCTACGGCTGCTCGAGGAGGCCCAGGGTGTTCTACAGCGCCAGGAGGGCGCAGGAGGCAGCCGACGCCGAGCTCTCGTCGAGCAGATCCGGGATAGACGAGACCGAGGAGGGCGCCGCCGCCAAGCTCGCGGCCATCAGGGGCGGCCTCGCGCGCGGGCTCTCCCCGCAGCAGATAGCGGCGACGACCCCCGGCCTCAGCGCCTCCACCGTATACAGGTGGGTGGACGCCGGCTACGACGGCATGACGAACATGGAGCTCAGGCGCAAGGTCGGCTACAGGCCGAGGTCGCACCGGGCCCCGAAGAGGGCGACGCACCACTCGGCCCGCAGGTCGCACGCGGCGTTCCTCGCGCTCGGCGAGGACGCCTGCGCCGCGCCCTGGGAGATGGACACCGTCGAGGGCGCCAGGGGCGACTCCGCCAGGCTCCTCACGCTCCTGCACCGCCCGAGCCGCTTCCAGCTGGCGCTGCCGCTGCCGGACGGCTCGTGCGCCTCGGTCCTCGCGGCGCTCTCGTCCCTGCGCGGGGTCCTCGGCGAGGACGGCGCGAGGCGCGCCTTCGGCGCCGTGCTCACCGACAACGGGAGCGAGTTCGCCGACGAGGGCGCCATCGCGGCGCTGCTCGGCGAGCGCGACGGCGAGACCAGGCTCTTCTACTGCGACCCCCGGCAGAGCCAACAGAAGGGCGCGTGCGAGAAGAACCACGTGGAGATCAGAAAGCTGCTGCCCAAGGGCGCCGGGGTCAGGTTCGACCGGCTGACGGCGGCGGACTGCGCGCTGCCCATGTCGCAGGTGAACTCCGAACCGAGGGGGGCGCTCGGGTTCCTGACGCCGGCGCGCGTGCTGCGGATGGCCCTCGGGGAGGATGCCTCCGCCCTCATGGACGCGTTCGAGGTGGAGGAGCTGGCGCCCGGCGAGCTCGACCTCACGCCCGGCTGCATCGACAGGGCCAGGGCCGCGAGGGGCGAGGGGCCGCTGGCGGGATAGCCGGCGCGCCGGGGCATGGGCCGGAGGGCCCGTTGCGCTGAGTCCGGAGCGGCTGCGCGGCGGGCTGGCGGAGCATGCCGCGGCAGGGCGGGGACGCCGGCCTCCACAGCCTCTCCACCTGCGGAAACGAGGCGACGGCCAGGTGCCGGGAGCTAGTTCCGCGTTGCGCTAGCTGCGGAAACGCGGGGTCCGTTCAAGCTGTTGCGTTGAGATTGAAAATCAACCACCTAGTCATTGGGGACGTTCTTAAACGACTAGTCATTCAAGAACGTCCCCAATGACTAGGACTGCCCCCAAGTGCCGGCAGAAAAGGAACGTCCCTAACTGCCGGAACGGAAACGCCGTAACTACTAAGACTCGATGTAATCCTTCAGCTTGCTGGAACGGCTGGGGTGGCGGAGCTTGGCCAGGGTCTTGGACTCGATCTGGCGGATGCGCTCGCGCGTGACGCCAAACTCGCGACCGACTTCCTCGAGCGTGCGGGGATGTCCGTCAACGAGACCAAAGCGCAGCTCGATAACCTTGCGCTCGCGATCGGCAAGCGAATCGAGCACCTGGGTGAGCTGCTCCTGCAGCATGGAGAAGCTGGCGGCATCGGGCGGAACGATAGCCTGGGAGTCCTCGATGAAGTCGCCAAGCTGGGAATCCTCTTCCTCGCCGATAGGGGTCTCGAGCGACACGGGCTCCTGCGAAATCTTCTGGATCTCGCGGACGCGGTCGGCGCTCATGTCCATCTCGGCACCGATCTCCTCGGGGGTCGGGTCGCGACCCAGGTCCTGAAGGAGCTGGCGCTGCACGCGGACGAGCTTGTTGATGGTCTCGACCATGTGCACGGGAATACGGATGGTACGGGCCTGATCGGCGATGGCGCGCGTAATGGCCTGACGGATCCACCACGTGGCGTACGTGGAGAACTTGAAGCCCTTCTGGTAGTCGAACTTCTCGACGGCGCGAATCAGGCCGAGGTTGCCCTCCTGGATCAGGTCCAGGAACAGCATGCCGCGGCCGACATAGCGCTTGGCGATGGAGACGACCAGACGCAGGTTGGCGCTGATGAGTGCCTGCTTGGCCTCGAGACCGACGTTCTCAATACGGGTCAGGCGACGCATCTCGGCGCGGGTGAGCTCGATCTCGCCCGCCTCGGCGGCCTCGAGCTTCTCGGTGGCGTCAAGACCGGCCTCGATCTTCATGGCCAGATCGACCTCTTCGGAGGCGGTCAACAGGTCGACCTTGCCGATCTCCTTAAGGTACATACGAACCGGGTCGCCGGTCAGCATCACCGTGGAGGCATCGATGCCACGCACGCGCGAACGCGAGCGGGACGTGCGCACGGTGCGCTTCTTCTTGCTCTTGGAAGAACCCATCTCGGCGTCGGCCTGACGGGCCATCTTAAGCTCGTGATCGTCGAGCGAGCCGGAATCATGCTCGTCGTCATCGAAATCGTCGGTATCGCTATCGTTATCGTCATCGTCGACGTCCATGGGGGCGTCATCGTTGCCGCTCGCGGAGATAATCTGGATGCCGCTGTTGCGCAGCGCGGAATACACCGCGTTGAGCTGCTCATCAGATACATCGATATCCTTCAGGGCGACCTGAATCTCGTCCTCGGTTACCGAAGTCCTGTTTGAGCCGTTGCCCATGAGCTTTGCAACGTAGGATTCCAGTCCAGTACCCGTGCTCTCACTCTTATTTGGCACAGATTCTCCCTTCATAGTCCACAGGACTCATTACTTTAGCACACACATTGACGTCTATACCCAAAATTCAGACTGGATATAGGCGCAAATACGCTGGTTGACCACAACATCTAGGCCTGGTCGGCGTCCGCCGTCTCCAAACCGATCAAACGGAACGGATCCGCCACGCCACCGATCGACTTTTGGAGCTCACGCTGGCGCTGAGAATCTTGCATCGCCTGCATCGTTAACACACGGCGCGCCTCATCGTCGAGCGACCGGTCCTGGCGAAGCTTGGCCTGTGCGGCGCGCATGCGGCGCTTGATGGTGTAGAGCTCGAGGGTATCGAGCATAAACACGATGTTCGTCTCGGTGGGATGCTTACTCGTCGACGAAATACGCCCGGCGCTGACAAGCGACGCTGCCTCGGGACACACCGCGCGCGCAGCATCCATGCATACGGATGGATCGGTGCCCGGCGGCGTTGCCAACACAGCCCACGCGATGGACTCGTGGCGAGGATCCACCCACTCGATCGAGCAGATGCGGTCGGCATAGGTGCGGAACAGGTCGGGGTAGCTCGTGAGCATTGTCAGCAGTTCGCGCTCCCCCGCCAAAGACTTCCGCTCCAGATCGGTCAGCACGATCGGCATCGTCGGTGCCGCGGGCGCGCCCGTTGCATCGGAAACCGGCGCCGCGCCATCCAACCCAGCCGGCACATCGATCGGTGGCATACCGTCGACGACCTCGACCGGCGCGGCCCCGTAGGCCTCGAGCGGCACGTAGTCGTACGGTTCTTCCTCGACCGGCGAGGATACCGGCGGCGTCGCCCCCGATGCCCAGGTGCCGCGAGACGTCCCTTGCGAAACAGGCGCCCGACCGCCCGCGCTGCCTGCACGCTCGGCCTGCGCCCGCTGGCGCTCGTAGTTTTGCTCGCGACGACGCTCGGCGTCCTCGCGCTTGGCGACATCGCGAAACACACGGCCCGAGCTCGAACGCACCGTCTCCAAGTCCAACCCCAGCAGATCGGCAATCTGGATAAAGTACGTATCGATCATGTAACTATCGCGCAGCGGATAGATAAGCGTCAGCGCATCCTCGAGCGCCTTGGCGCGACCGCCCGGCGTGGTAATGTCGCTCGACTCCTGCAGTGAGCGGTAGACAAAGTCCATGAGGGGCTCAGCGGCATCGATGCGCGCCTGCAGTGCCTCGCCACCATGCGCGGTGATGAACTCCATGGGGTCGTTGCCGTCGGGAAGCACCACGCAGCGCAGGTCCATCGAATCCTGCTCGATAAACTGAATCGCGCGGCGTGCGGCCTTTTGCCCGGCGGCATCGCCGTCGAACATATACACGATGCGCTTGGCAAAACGGGTGAGCGTCTTTACATGATGTTCCGTCAGCGCCGTGCCCAGCGTGGCGACGACGTTTTTAATCCCCGCCTCCCAGCAGGCGATGCAATCGGTATATCCCTCCACCACGATGGCGGTATCCTGCGCGACGATAAACTCTTTGGCCCAGTTAAAGCCGTAGAGGTTTCGCTTTTTATGGAACACGCTCGTCTCGGCGGTGTTGAGGTACTTAGGCTGGCCGTCGCCCATAATGCGCCCGCCAAAGGCGATGTTATGACCCTGCTCGTCAAAAATGGGAAACATCACACGGTCGTAAAAACGATCGGCAAGCTGCCCGCGCCCACGGCTCACGGCCACGTTGGCGTCGATCATCTCCTGCGGGGTAAAGCCCGCCTGCGACAGATGCGACACCAGCGCGTTGCGACCCGGCGCAAAGCCCAGGCAGTAGCGGCGGCAGACGTCGCCGCCCATACCGCGGCTGGCAAAGTACTCGCGCGGACGGCTGTCCTTACCGCGCATAAGCATGGTGTGATAGAACTGGGCGGTCTCGGCGCACAGGTCATAGATACGGGCGCGCTTTGTGCCGCGCTCGCGATAAGCACCGGTATCGTGCAGCTCAATACCGGCACGGTCGGCCAGGTAGCGAATCGACTCGGGGAAGCTCAGGTTCTCGCGCTTCATAATGTAGGTGAAGACGTCGCCGCCCTCGCCACAGCCAAAGCAGTGCCACACCTGCGTAGCGGGGATAATGTGGAACGACGGGGTCTTTTCGCCATGGAAGGGGCAGCAACCCCAAAACTCATGGCCGCGGGGCTTGAGCTCAACCGTTTCCTGCACGATGGCAACCAGATCGGACGCAGCGCGTACCTGGTCTTTTTCCTCATCGCTAATCACGGATGCTCACCCCCTGCTCACCCAAATGATGACGAATATCGTCAATATTACCCACGACGGTCGCGATAAGCTCGTCCAGCGAATCGAACACCCGCGACGGGCGCAGCCGGCGCGTAAACGCCAGCGACACCGAGGCGCCGTACAGGTCGCCCGCATACCCGATCAAGTTGGCCTCGAGATGCGCCGAGGCGGCATCGTCGGCATACGTCGGCGGCAGGCCCACGTTGACGGCGGCAGGCCACACGGTATCATCGACCAGCACCAGGCCCTCATAGACGCCATCGGCAGGAACCTGAATGCCCTCGGGCACCTGGATGTTTGCCGTGGGAAAACCCATGTCGGTGCCTTGGTGGCGACCGCTGGCAACAATACCGCGCAGCATGTACGGGCGGCCGAGCAGTTCGGCGGCAAACTCAACATGACCCTGGCTGAGCTCCTGGCGAATACGGGTGGCGCAGATCGTCTGCCCATCGACGCGCAGCAGCTCGTGGCCATAGACGTCAACGCCGCGCTCGGTACCCCATGCCTGCATCTCGGCAACGCCCGAGGCGCCGCCGCGACCCAACCTAAAGTCGCTACCCACGCGAATTGAGCGGATATCGACGGCACGCGACAGCAGCTTAAGAAAGCCAACATGGTCCAGTGCTGCCACGGCGGGCGTAAAGGGAACGGCCACCACCGCATCGACCCCGGTTTGAGCCAGGGCATGCAGACGGTCGGCCGTCGTCATCAGTTTTTGAGCAGGCGCGGGGCTCACCACTACGTCCGGGTCGGGATCAAAGGTGACCACGATCGCCTTGCAGCCGTGGGCCCGTGCATCGCGAACGACCGCGTCGATCAGTTCGTGATGTCCCCGATGTACGCCATCGAACACGCCGACGGCGATCGACGCGGCGCCCAGGCACGCGCAATCATCAAATGCATCGGCGGCGACGATGCGGGCCTCATCCGACTCGCCCGCGAAAAAAATACGCGCGAGCTCGTGGGAGGCCAGCATCATCGAACACCACCGATCGCCTGCGGAAAGACGTGCTCCATAACAAAGCGACCGCCCTCAATGCGTGCCAGCGCCTTGAGGGCGCCATCGAGCACCAGCGCAAACGGCGCCTTCGAGGCATCGAAGTCCGCAAGCGCGCGCTCAATAGGAATACGACGTCCGCACAGCAGGTCGTCGGCAAGATCGCCCGGCAAGTCGACGCGCGTGGCGCCCAGTGCCGCAATGGGATCTAAGGCAAAGCCGGCAGCGGACTCGGCAGAAAGCTCCTCGACCGTATGACAGGCACCGATGGAAACAACGCCGGAGGCTGTGCGGCGCAGCGCGGAAATATGTGCCGCGTTGTCGCAGACACGACCCAGGTCGCGAGCGAGCGCACGGATATAGGTGCCCTTGCTCACCGAAAACGCCACGGTCCAAACACACGCATCGCCCTCGCCGCTCACGGCAATCAGGTCGGCGGAATACACCTCGATCGGACGCGCGGGCAGCGACACGGCATTGCCCTCGCGCGCAGACTTATAGGCGCGCACGCCGTTAACCGAAATGGCCGAAAACGCCGGCGGCACCTGCATCTGCGGGCCCAGCATGGCGCACAGGTGCTCGCGGGCATAGGCCGGATCGCGCAAGTCGGCGGCAATGGGCACCGTGCGGACGGCCTCGCCTTCCGCATCATCGGTATTTGTCTCGACGCCAAACGAGATGTCGGCGACGTAGCTTTTGGTATCGAGCGTGAGCATGCCCAGCAGACGCGTTGCCTGGCCCACGCCCACCACCATGACACCCGATGCCATGGGGTCGAGCGTTCCGGCATGACCGACGCGCCGCTCATGGAGGGCGCGTCGGCATTGCGAAACCACGTCGTGGGACGTGCAGCCCACCGGCTTATCGACGGCGAGCAGCATATTAAGTTGAGAAGGTGTACGACGAGCCATGTACCATCCAAAAAGTTAGAGCTCGACGGTCACCGAAGCGGGATCCTCCCCTACCAGCTCGGCCAGCATGGGAAGTGCCGCGGTGAGCGTCTCGGAAATCGTTCCAGCGTTGGTAAAGCCGGCGGCAGCGTGATGCCCACCTCCGCCAAAGTTGGCCGCAATCTCGGAAACATCAAGTTCGCCCTTGGAGCGCAGGTTACCGCGCACCTTGGTATCGCCCTCGATACCCTTAAGGAACAGGCAGACCTCGACACCCATCACCGAGCGCACCACATCGACCAGGCCGTCGCACTCATCAGAGGTGACGCCGCATTCCTTAAGGTCACTTTCGTACGCGTAGCTATACGCCACGCGCCCGTGCGCGACTGTCTTGATGCGCCCCATGACGATGGACTTGAGGTGCAAGAACTCGACACGCATGCTCTGATAGACCTCGAGCGCGACGCGCGCCGGATCGGCACCGTGCGCCACCAGACGTGAGGCGGCATGAAACGCGGCAGCGTCAGCATTCTGATACTGAAAACGACCCGTGTCGGTGACCAGGCCGCACAGCAGGCAGGTCGCGATGCCGTCGCTTGCGGTAATGCCGCAATCGGCCAAAAAGCGATCGATAATCATGGCGCAAGCAGCGGCATTGACACACCTAAGGCTGACCTCGGCAAACTCCTCGCGCGCCGGGTGATGGTCAAAGCACGCCACGTGGGCCGAACGACGCAACACCTCGGCTGAATTATTGAGGCGCTCGACGACCGGCACGTCCACCGAGATGAACAGGTCCGGGTTGCCGGTGTAGGTAGATGCCGGCACCAGCAGATCGGCGCCCTCCATAAAACGGTAGATGCGAGGAACGGGATCGTCATCTGCCAGCAGCAGGGCGATGTCCTTGTCGGGGAACACCTTCATAAGCGAAAGGCCCAGGCCCAACACGGAGCCCAGGGCATCACCGTCGGGAGAGGTGTGACCCGAAATCGCAATGGAGGACGCACCCTCGATAAGCTCGAGGATGCGTCGTTTAATATCTGCAGACTCGCACGAGGCGAGGTCGGCGGAATTAGTCATCTAAAGCTGCCTCCTGGGCGGCATCCGCTATGGGGTAGCCGTCCTCGTCCTTTTCGATCGCAAGCGTGGCCGGAACGTTTTCCAGCGCACGCGTGATGCGCTCGGCCTCATCGGTCGAGCGATCGATGCGAAAATCGAGCTCGGGCGTGACACGCCAATCGAGCGAGCGAGCCAACAGGCTGCGAATACGGCCCTTGGCGCTGGCAAGCGCCTCCATGACCTCATCGTAGCGGCTCGCATCGCACGACACGTACACGCGCGCGAACGAACGGTCCACCGCAACCTCGACCGCGGTCAGGGTGACCAGGTCGAGACGCGGATCGGAAACCTCAAAGAGCAGGATATAACCGAGCTTCTCGCGGAGCTGCTCGCCCAAACGGCGGGTTGCCTGCGTTTGCTTCATAGCGCTACCCCCTACTCGGTACGGGCAACCTGGTCGATGCGGTAACCCTCGATCTGGTCGCCGGGCTTGATGTCCTGGAAGTTCTCCAGGCCAATGCCGCCCTCGGAACCGCTCTTGAGGCTCTTGGCCTCGTCCTTGTAGTGGCGCATCGAGGCGATCTTGCCGTTGAAGACCACAATGCCGTCACGCACCAGGCGCACGGAATCGGTCGCGGCGATCTCGCCCTCCTCCACGCGGACACCGGCGGCGATACCGACTTTGGGCACCTTGAAGGTGTCCAGGACGGTCGCGGTACCCGTGGAGACCTCGACCTCGGTGGGCTTGAGCATGCCGATACGGGCAGCGTCGAGCTCTTCGAGGCACTTGTAGATGACGTCGTAGCAACGGATCTCGACGCCCTCGCGCTCGGCGGCGGAGCGGGCCTTGCCGTCGGGACGCACGCCAAAGCCGATGATGATGGCGTTGGAGGCGTCGGCCAAGACGACGTCGGTCTCGTTGATGGCACCGACGGCGGAGTGGATCGTGTTGATGCGGACCTCGGACTGATCCATCTTGTCGAGCGAGTCCTGAAGGGCCTCGATGGAACCCTGGACGTCGGCCTTGATGATCAGGTTGAGCTCCTTGACCTCGGCGTCGGCGATGGTCTCGAAGAGGTTCTCGAGCGTGACGTGCTTCACGCGGCTCTGCTCCTCGATACGGGCCTTGAGCGAACGCTCATCGGCCAGGGCGCGAGCCTCGCGCTCGTCCTCGAACACACGGAACTCGTCGCCGGCGTTGGGCACGGATTGCAGACCCAGGATCTCGACGGCGTCGGAGGGACCGGCCTCGGTGACGGCGTTGCCCTTGGGATCGAGCATGGCGCGGACGCGGCCGTAGGTAAGGCCGGCGACCAGCGTATCGCCCACGTGCAGGGTACCGCGGGTCACGAGCACCGTGGCAACCGAGCCGCGGCCCTTGTCGAGCTTGGCCTCGAGGACGTTACCGGAGGCAAAAGTGTCGGGGTTGGCCTTGAGCTCGAGCACGTCGGCCTGGAGCAGCACGGTCTCGAGCAGGTCGTCGATACCGATCTTCTGCTTGGCCGAGATGTTGACGAACATGTTCTGTCCGCCCCACTCCTCGGGGATGATGCCGTACTCGGTGAGCTCCTGGCGCACGCGGTCGGGGTTGGCGCCCGGCTTATCGATCTTGTTGACGGCAACGACGATGGGTACGCCGGCGGCCTTGGCGTGGTTGATCGACTCGATGGTCTGAGGCATGACGCCGTCGTCGGCAGCCACGATCAGGATGACGATGTCGGTCACCTTGGCGCCGCGGGCACGCATAGCCGTAAAGGTAGCGTGGCCCGGGGTATCGATGAAGGTGATCTTGCGATCGTTGATCATGACCTGCGAAGCGCCGATGGCCTGGGTAATGCCGCCCGCCTCGCCGGCAGCGACGCCGGTGTGACGGATGGCGTCGAGCAGGCTCGTCTTGCCGTGGTCGACGTGACCCATGACGGTGACGACCGGGGCGCGGGGCTTAAGGTCGGCGGGATCGTCGTAGAACGAGAAGGTGTTCTCCTCCTCGGGGGTGATGATCTTGATCTGACGGCCAAGGTCGTCGGCAACGAGCTCGACGAGGTCGTCGGACATGGACTGCGTCATGGTGAGCGGCGTGCCTAGCAGGAACAGGCGCTTGATGATGTCGTTGGCCGGAACGTCGAGCGCCTCGGCGAGCTCCTGGACGGTAACGCCCTGGGAGACCTTGATGGCGTCGAGTTCCTCGGGGTTCACGCCCTGGGCCAGCGCCTCCTCAATCTTGCGCTCCTCCTGAGCCTTAGCAGCCTCGCGCTCGCGCTTCTCCTTGCGCTTCTTGCGGCGACCGGTGGACTCGCGAGAGGCCTCCTCGACGGCGGCGCGGGCCTCCTCGAGCACCTTCTCGCGGCTGTACTCCTCGGCCTCACGCGCCATGCGGCTGTAGTGGTCCTCATCGTTGCCGTGACCGCCCTTGCGCTTCTTGCCCTTGCCCTGCTTGTCGGGGTTGGGGAAGTCCATGCCGGCAGCGACGTTGTTGCTGGCGTTGGTGCGATGGCTGTGCGGACGGCTCTCGGAGGCGTTGCGCTCGGAGTTGTTGTCGGAGGCGTTGCGATCGTTACGACGGCCACCGCGACGGTCGTTGTTGCCGCCACGACGGTTGCCGCGCTCGGAGGCGCGCTCGGCCTTGGCCTTCGCCTCGGCGTCCTTCTTCTCCTTGAGCACGGTCTCCTGTGCGGCGATCTGGTCGAGCAGCGAGCGGAAGCGCGAACCGGAGTCGGAAGCGGGGACGGCGCGGCGCTGGGCCTCGCGGGCAGCCTCCTCCTTCTCGCGGGCAAGGCGCTCCTGCTCGGCCTTCTTCTTGGCCTCGGCCTCGGCACGGGCGGCCTCCTCGGCAGCCTGGGCGGCGGCGAACTGGCGGCGCTCCTCCTCGCGTGCCTTCTCGGCGGCGATGCGCTCGCGCTCGGCCTCGGCAGCGCGAGCTGCCTCCTCGGCGGCGGCTGCTTCCTCCTCGGCCTGCTTGGCAGCCTCGACTTCCTTGGCGCGGGCCTCGATCACCGAGGCGAGCTGCTTGCGGACCATGGCGACGTAGGCGTCCTCCAGGGCGGAGGAAGCGGACTTAGCGGGAATCTTCATTTCGGCGAGATGACCCATCAGTTCCTTGGAGGTCATGCCGAACTCTTTGGCCAGGGTGGACACACGGACTTTTGCCATATGACTTCACCTACCCTTTCTGGCACCTTGGGTGCCTAGAGACTGAACGAGCGTGGGAGATGCGCCGGGACCCGCCCGGCGCGACCGCGCGCTAGATCAGGTCCTCCGCATCATCGAAGGCGTCGGTGTCGTGGACACCGCAGAAACGGGAGCCGGGGCGGGCCTGGTTGCGGCACTGGACGCCGTCCTCGGACACGTACTCGCAGCGACGGACGTCGTCGTCCTCCTCGTCACCGATCAGGTCGGCGGCGGGCTCCTCGTGAACGGGGACGTTCTTGAGGATGTCGGCGGCAAGGGTCTCGGACTTGATGTCGATGTGCCAGCCGGTCAGACGGGCGGCGAGGCGGGCGTTCTGACCCTCCTTGCCGATGGCGAGCGAAAGCTGGTCGTCGGGCACGATCACGCCGGCGTAGGCCTTCTCCTCGTCGATGAGGACGCGGGTGACCTTGGCGGGCGACAGGGCGTTGGCGACGTAGACGGCCGGATCGGCATCCCACAGGATGACGTCGACGCGCTCGCCACGGAGCTCGCCCACGACAGCGCGAACACGGCTGCCCTTGGGGCCGACGCAGGCGCCCACGGGATCCAGGCGATCGTCGAGCGAGTGGACGGCGACCTTGGAGCGCTGGCCGGGCTCGCGGGCGATCGACTTGATCTGGACGGTGCCCTCATAGATCTCGGGCACCTCCTGCTCAAACAGACGACGCATGAGCTCGGGGTGGGTGCGGGAGATGACGATCGGCGGACGGCTGTGCTCTCCGCGAACCGGCTGCAGGTTGGAGTTGGGATCGCGAACGTCGATGATCACGGCCTTGATGTGCTGGTTGTGCAGATAGCGCTCGCCCATCGGACGCTCGTTGCGCTCGTTCTCGTAACGACGCTGGTCAAAATGCGGCAGCTCGGCCTCGACGCCATCGCGGATCTTGACGATCGCGAAGTCGGGCGTGGACTGCAGCACGGTACCGCTGATGAGGTCACCGATACGGCCGGAGAACTCCTCGTAGATCTGCTCGCGGGCGGAGTTGCGCACGATGGCGTTGATCTCGGCCTTGGCGTGCTGAGCGGCGATGCGGCTCGTGTTCTTGGGGGTGACGTCGATCTCCTCGAACTCGGTGAAGTTGCCCTCCTCGTCCATGGAATCGTCAATCGGCTCCAGACGGTAAACGTAAATCTTGCCGGTGGTGCGGTCGATGGTCACCTTGGCGCCCCACTCAAGATGCAGGATCTCGGCATAGCTCTTGGCGAGCGACTGCTCCAGGCGATCGATCAGGTAGAGCTGGTCGATGTGCCTCTCCTGGCAAAGCTCCATCAGGGCGGACATCATGTCGGATGCTGCCATCTTACTTTCCTTCCTTCGCGGGCTTGAAGTCATAGGTTGGCTTCAACTTGCACTTTTTAACATCAGAGAAATCGAGGGTGACGGACTCGCCGTCCTCGAGCTCGAGAGTCACGTTCGTCTCGGTCGCGGCGGCAATCTTGCCGGAGTACTTGCGACGGCCCTCGGTGGCGGTGGAGGTGAGCTCGCAGTCCTCGCCCACAAAGCGGGCAAAGTCGCGCGGGCGGCGCAGCGGGCGCGCCATACCCGGGCTCGACACCTCGAGCGTGTAGCTCGAAGAAATCGGGTCGAGCTCCTCGATCACGTCGCCGACCCACTTGGTATTGGCCGTGACGTCGTTGAGCGACAGGCTCTGACCCTCGGCACCCTCGATACGCACACGCACGCAGGGGGCCTTGGTGGCGCCCACGAGCTCAACGTCGACAATATCGACATCGTGCTGGGGAGCGACGGCCTCGAGCGCGTCGATGATCGCCTGCTCGGTCTTGGTCTTGACCATTGCGGCACCTCCATCCATACAAAAAAGAAGCGGGGCCGAAACCCCACTTCTTTCAATTACAACTTCATTTGCAAGCAAACTATACCAATACCTGCGAAAACGTGCAAGCGTTAAAGAAATTCGCAGGTCAGCGCGCCCACAGCTTCTCCACAAGAATAGGACAATTAGGCGAGGACGCCTGTGCGGTGCTCCCCAAAAGCCCCAAAACGGGCCATGCGTCCCAGCGCGCCGACCGAATCGGGCCCTATGGGCATTCCGTCCCTGAGCACACATCGGCCAGACTGAAGCTGAGAGGCATTCTGTAGCGAGAAAGCCTGCCGCACGCATTGACCGTACAACCTTCCAGTATCTCTACGGCAAGGAGGCACCATGAAACGCCTAGGCACCCTCTGCGCGACCGCGCTCGTCGTCGCTGCCTGCTCGTTCGCTCTGGCGGGCTGCAACAACATCGATGGTAAAACCGGACAATGCGAGCCGGACCTCGGCAACACCAAAGCCATCGAGAAAACGACGCCTTCGGAGCGCTTCGACAAAATAGACGAAGATACAGTCGACCCCCAGGGCTTAGGTCCCGACCCTCAAGAACAGTTCCCCATCGACCTTGAGGCAGACGAGAACGTCCATGTTGCCTGCGTGGGCAAGGACACGGATGGCTACGGTGACGCCGTGTTGGTCTTTGCGGTGACAAACAACACCGATATGGACATGATGTTTGGCGATGTCGATGCTTATGCCTACGTCAACGGTGTCGTTCGCGACGTGCGCATGCGCAAGCCCGTCGCCGCAGGCGAAGAAGCGACCGCGATGCTCACCTTTGTAGGCACCTTCGACGACCCGGACTTTGACGTGAACAGCGACCTCAACGACATCTACCTCAATATCTGGATGTTCGAGGAGCAGACGGGCAATGTCTACTTTAGGGACCTGGTACACATTCCGTAGAGGGTGGCGCTAGGCGCCAGCCAAACGGGGTACACAGTGCAAGACGAGGGACGACCCAGCTGGATCGTCCCTCGTCTTTAATGCGTCAACTATGCGCGTGGCGTTTACTTGACCACCAGGTTGACCAGCTTGCCGGGCACGCAGATGGCCTTGACGACCGTCTTGCCCTCGGTCCACTTGGCGACAGCAGCCTCGGCGGCAGCCTGCATTTCCTCGTTGGAGGCATCGCGGGCCACGTCGATGCGGCCACGGACCTTGCCGAGTACCTGGACGACGATCTGCACCGTGTCCTCGATGGACTCGGCCAGGTCGAACTCGGGCCAGGTGGCGGTGTAGGCGTTGCCCTCGCAGCCGAGTGCCTCGTGCCACAGCTCGTCGGCCCAGAACGGGCAGATGGGCGCAAGGACGCTCACGATATCCTTGGCCACGCCGTAGCACAGGGCCTTGTCGCGGTCAGCACCCTCGGTGGCGTTGAGGTAGGCGCTCGCCGCGTTGACGAGCTCCATGACGGCCGAGATCGCGGTGTTGAACTGGCCGCGATCGAAGTCCTCGGTGCACTTGGCGATGGTGCGGTGACGCTCGCGGTAGAGCTTCATCGCGGTCTCGTCGAGCACGGACTTGTCGAAGGCCACGTTGGCGTCACCCGACTGGACGAGCTGCCACACGATACGCCAGGCGCGCTTGATAAAGCGGTTGGCGCCCTCGACGGCCTTAGGATCCCAGTCGAAGTCCTTCTCGGGCGGGGCGATAAACAGGATCGCCAGACGCATGGTGTCGGCGCCGTAGGGCTCGATAACCGAGCTCGGGGGCACGACGTTGCCCTTGGACTTGGACATGGTGTCGCCGTTCTCGTCCTTGACCATGCCCTGGCACAGCAGGTTGGTGAAGGGCTCGTCAACGCTCAGCAGGCCCAGGTCGCGCAGCGCCTTGGTAAAGAAGCGGCTGTAGAGCAGGTGCAGAATGGCGTGCTCGATGCCACCGATGTAGTTATCGACGGGCATCCAACGGTCGGCCGCCTCGCGGGAAAAGGGCAACTCGGTGTTGTGCGGATCGGTATAGCGCAGGTAATACCAGCTGGAGCAGGTGAAGGTGTCCATGGTATCGGTCTCGCGCTTGGCCGGACGGCCGCAGACCGGGCAGGTGGTCTCGTAGAAGTCCTTGCACTCGGCGAGGGTCTCGCCGGCGCCCAGGTCCAGGTTCTCCGGCAGCGTCACCGGCAGCTGGTCCTCGGGCACGGGTACGATGCCGCAGTGCTCGCAGTGGATGGCCGGGATGGGGTTGCCCCAATAGCGCTGGCGGCTGATGAGCCAGTCGCGCAGGCGGAACTCGACCTTGCGACGGCCGCAGCCCATGGCCTCGAGGTCGGCCACGATGGCAGCCTCGCCCTCGGAGTGCTTACCACCGCGCATGCCGGTGTACTTGCCGGACTGGACGAGCGTGCCCTCGGCAGCGTGGGCGCAATCCCAGTCGACGGTCTCGGCATGGAAGGTATCGATGGTCTCGCCACTGGCCTCGACGGCAGCGCGATCGTCATCGTCTAGGATAATCGGCACGATCGGCAGGTCGTACTTGCGGGCAAACTCAAAGTCGCGCTGGTCGCCGCAGGGAACGGCCATGACGGCGCCGGTGCCGTAGTCGGCAACGACATAATCGGCAACCCACACGGGGACCTTCTCGCCGTTCACGGGGTTCACCACGTAGCGGCCCGTAAAGGCACCGCGCTTCTCGAGGGTGCCCTGGGCACGCTCGACGGCGGAGATATGCTTGGAGTCCTCGACGATCTTGGTGACGGCCTCCTCGTACTCCGTGCCCTCGACGAGCTCGTGCAGACGAGCGTACTCGGGAGCAAGGACAAAGAAGGAGACGCCAAAGAGCGTATCGGCACGCGTGGTGAAGACGGTGATCTTGCCCTCGTCGCCCTCGATGGGCTCGCCATCCTGGTCGCACAGGGTAAAGTCGACCTCGGCGCCCTCTGAGCGACCGATCCAGTTGGCCTGCATCTGCTTGACGCGCTCGGGCCAGCCGGGGAGCTTCTCCAGGTCGTCGAGCAGCTCCTGGGAGTACTCGGTGATCTTGAAGTACCACTGCTCAAGGTCGCGCTTCTCGGGCTCGGTGCCGCAGCGCCAGCACTTGCCCTCGGTGACCTGCTCGTTGGCCAGAACGGTCTTGCAGGTGGGGCACCAGTTGACCGGGTTCTTCTTGCGGTAGACCAGGCCCTTTTCCCACAGCTTCTCAAAGATCCACTGACCCCAGCGGTAGTAGTCGGGGCTGCAGGTCTTGACCATGCGATCCAGATCGTAGGAGAAGCCCATGCGCTTCATCGTGGCGAGCGCCTGGTCCATGTTCTTGTACGTCCAAGCGGCAGCCTGCGTATTGTGCTTAATGGCGGCGTTCTCGGCAGGCAGACCAAAGGCGTCAAAGCCGATGGGATGCAGCACGTCGTAGCCGCGCATGCGGGCCTGACGGGCCATGGCATCGCCAATGGTATAGTTGCGAGCGTGGCCCATGTGCAGGTCGCCCGACGGATACGGGAACATCTCGAGCACATACTTTTTGGGCTTACTGTCGTCGGTGTCGACGGCAAAGAGGTTGGAGTCCTCCCAGGCCTTCATCCACTTAGACTCAATGGCCTGCGCGTCGTAGGCAGGGATCTCGTCCTTATGATCTGTGCAATCGCACATATCAGCTCCTTTAATCTTAGCTGGGGTCGGTCGGCTTGGCTTTGTTCGCTACTGCGAACAGTCCTGCGCAAGACGAAGAGCACATTAAGTGCTCTTCTTTGCGTGCGGAACTTGTAGCGAACAAAGCCAAGCCGACCGACCCTAAGGTTAACTTGACTGATGATAGCAAATACGACAAGCGAGATGCCTGCGACTTGCAGGCATCTCGCTTTATCTAAATAACGTGGTTGATACTCAACCTTTATGTGCAGCTCTTATCCTATCGGTAAGACACAGACTGCTGGGAGTCTTTCACGACTACGTCGTGGGCGCCGCCTTCGACGATGGAGGTGGAGCTGACCAGCGTTAGGCGCGCCTTTTCCTGGAGCTCGGGGATCGAGAGGGCACCGCAGTTGCACATCGTGGACTTGACCTTGTAGAGCGTGCCACCCACGCCGTCCTTGAGAGAACCGGCGTAGGGAACGTAGGAGTCGACACCCTCGACGAAGCTGAGCTTCGCGGCGCCGCCCAGGTCGTAGCGCTGCCAGTTGCGGGCACGCGCAGAACCCTCGCCCCAGTACTCCTTCATGTACTGACCGTTGACGTTGACGCGCTCGGTCGGGCTCTCGTCAAAGCGAGCGAAGTAACGGCCCAGCATCATAAAGTCGGCACCCATGGCAAGGGCGAGCGTCATGTGGTAGTCATAGACGATGCCACCGTCGGAGCACACGGGTACGTAGACGCCGGTCTCCTCGTAGTACTCGTCGCGAGCGCGGCAGACGTCGATCAGCGCGGTGGCCTGGCCACGGCCGATGCCCTTGGTCTCGCGGGTGATGCAGATGGAACCGCCGCCGATACCGACCTTGATGAAGTCGGCACCGCAGTCGGCCAAGAAGCGAAAGCCCTCGGCGTCGACGACGTTACCGGCACCGACCTTGACGTCCTCGCCATAGTTGGCGCGGATCCACTCGATGGTGCGCTTCTGCCACTCGCTGAAGCCCTCAGAAGAGTCGATGCACAGGACATCGGCGCCGGCCTCGATGAGCAGCGGCACGCGCTCGGCATAGTCGCGGGTGTTGATACCGGCGCCGACCATGTAGCGCTTGTCGCCGTCGAGCAGCTCGTTGGGGTTGGTCTTGTGGCTGTCGTAGTCCTTGCGGAAGACGATGCCCATGAGATGATCGTTGTCGTCGACGATGGGCAGGGCGTTGAGCTTGTTGTCCCAGATGACGTCGTTGGCAACCTTGAGGCTGATGTTCTTGTCGCCCACGATGAGCTGCTCACGCGGAGTCATGAACTCGGAGACCTTCGTCTGGTGGTCATCGCGGCTGGGGCGATAGTCACGGCTGGTGACGATGCCCAGGAGCTTACCCTTGGGAGTGCCGTCGTCGGTAACCGGCATGGTGGAATGACCGGTCTTCTCCTTGAGCTCGATGACCTGCTCCATGGTCATGTCGGGGGTCAGCGTGGAATCGGACTGAACGAAGCCAGCCTTGTGATCCTTGACGGCCTTGACCATAGCGGCCTCGGACTCGGCGCTCTGGGAACCGTAAATGAAGGACAGGCCACCCTCGGTAGCGAGCGCGACACCCATGTCGACGCCCGAGACGGACTGCATGATAGCGGAAACCATGGGGATGTTCAGGGTGATTGCCGGCTTCTCACCGCGCTTAAAGCGGGTTAGCGGCGTCTTAAGAGAGACGTTGTTGGGGATGCACTGCGAGGACGAGTAACCAGGGACCAGCAGATACTCCGAAAACGTGTGGGACTCACCGGGAAAGAACGTAGCCATGTTTCTCCTTTTTCCATGCGACCGGTCGGCTGCAGGCCTCGTAGGACCCAGCCCAACCTTGGGCGCCCAATACTGGGGAAGTATCTTAACGCACTTTGACTGCTACAATGCATGATTTAAGAAGAGCACACGAGGGTTTGACGCTGGCATTGCGTTTGCCCAGCAAACACTTTAGCGGGGAGACGTGGAGCGTATGAAGTACAGGACGACGGCAAAGCTGGTCATTCAAGCGTGCGACAAGGATTTGCCGGGCGTCTTCGGCCACGGCTGTGTCTTGCTGCTGCAAGGTATCGCCCGCGAACACTCGCTCAACCGTGCCGCCAAGAGCATGGGCATGGCGTATTCCAAGGCCTGGCGTATCGTAAACGAGGCAGAAGGCCAGCTGGGATGCAAGCTCATCGAGCGAGACGGAGCCCGCGGATCCACGCTCACCCCCGCCGGCGAGCGAGCCATCGAAGTCTACGAGACGTTGCAGGGCGAGATCAACAACGTCATCGCCACCAAAGCCAACGACCTCATCGCCAGCATCAAAAAGTAGCTAATTTGGGACGGGGCTTTTTTAGCTGCACAACCCCTTCTCATAAGTTGCGGTGAAATAGGGGCTGTTTATGCCGATAAAGCCGTAAATCAATCCCTATTTCACCGCAACTTATGGAGTTGAGGATGATTTAGCTAGTTGCGAAGGGCGTTGTCTAGGGTTGACGCTACAACCAGTGGGTTGTCGGTACCGGCGAAGAGGCGGATGGTGCTCCCCTGCTTGCCGCGTGGGGCCGAAAGACGCGTCGTTGCGCCGCCGGCAGGCGATGTGCGAAACTCCCCCGGCAAAGCGTCGAACAGCTCTCCTGCGCTAAGCTTGATAAGGTCAAACTCAACTGCCGGGCCAAAACCATGCTCGAGGATTCCCGTTGCAACCGCATGGTCGGGATGCGAGTTCAGCCCGGGATAGCACACGTTGCGCACCATCTCGTTGGCGGCCAGATACTCGGCCAGCGCACGGGCGCGGTCGAAATGCGCCTGCATGCGGGCGTTAAGCGAGGAAAGCCCGCGCTCCAGCACGTCGGCCTCCTCGGCAGAAAGGTCGAGTGCCAAAGAACCGCAGCCTGCAAACAACACGTGCGCGCACTCAGCCGCGGCATCCACACGATGGTGCTTGAGCTGAGAGCGCGCCACCGAAGCGGCAACGAGCTTGCGCGGAGCCCTACCTGCGCACACGCGATCGAGCGCTTCGAGGGACAGCACAGCACCCAGCCGCAGCGGATCGCAGCCAAAAGCCGACGCCACGGTGTTGTCCACAACCAGCAGCGCATGGGCCTCACGCGCTGCGCGGCCCAGAGCGCGAAGGTCGGGCACGCGCAGACCAAATCCGCCGATAGAGTTGACGAACCACCACAGGTGCGGCCCCTCGGCATCAAACGAAGCATCAAAACCCTCGGACGCGGCGGTAAACACATCGGCGGACGGTGAGCCCACCAGCACAACATCGCAGCCATCAAAGCCGCGCGCAAACGCACCAGCAAAGTCATCCGCAAAGGCCACCAGGCGATCGCCGGGACGCACAATCCCCAACAGCGACAGCGCCGCCGGCACATGCGAGGCCGCAACAAGACGCGCCTCACGCGCGCCGACCCTTGCAGTCCAGGCATCTTCTAGTTGCTGTACATCCACAAGGCACCGTCCCTTCAAAAGCAAAAACCCACGATGCGGATGTTCCCCGCATCGTGGGCAACGGCTGCAGTATAGCGCCGATATGCGACGAATCGCCTAGATGTTGAGCGTATGATAGGTCACGCTCGCACCCGGAGCGTCAACGGTCACGCCATAGGTATCGGGATAGATGCGCGTCGAGAACACGAGCGCGCCATCGTTAACAAACACCTCGACCGACGAAACATCGCCGACAATGCGCACGTTACGAACCTCGTCGACGGGCTCCCAGCGCACGGTACGACCGCAGCCGGCAGAAGCGCGATCCTCATCGGTAAATCGCATCTCAAAGCGCGCGGGCAGTTCGCCCTCGGCGGGCGCAAACGACAGCTTCAGATCGCCATCAACGATCGCGGTAAACGCGCCGTCGACACTGTCGGCAACAACGTCAAAGCAGGTATCGCCGGCAACCTCCAACGAGCCCTCCCCCACACGCACCGAGACATAATGGCGCTCGATCTCGCGCGCCGGCTGCTGCAGCACCACGCCGCCGTCACCGGCCGTAAGCTCGCGCGGCACCGTCATGCAGTGCTGCCAGCCGCACACCACGGTTGGTGCGTTGCCATAGGTCGGCTCATCGGGCATGCCCATCCAGCCGATCAGAATGTGGCGACCGTCCTCGGCCGTGAACTCCTGCGGAGCATAGAAGTCAAAACCGGCGTCCCACAGGCGGAAATCGCCCAGCTCATAAGCGTCCTTGCCACCCGTAATGTCGCCCGATACAGGCATGTAGCCAGCGGCATACACATTGCCGCGATCCCAACGACCGCCCTCAAGGCCCTGGGGCGAGAACGACAAAAATGCAGCGGTATCGCCATTCGTATCGAGCTCAATATAGCCAGGGCACTCCCACATAAAGCCAAAACGCTCGGGCGTAGAGACACGGCTCTCGAGCTCCCAGCTCAGCATATCGGCCGAGCCATACACCAAGATCTCGCCCACATCGCGACCGGCGCCCTCGCCGTGCATGGCGCAAAATCGACTATCGACATGCGGACCATCCACGCGACGACGGGCGCCCAGCACCATGTGATAACGCCCGTCCGCGTCACGCCACACCTTGGGATCGCGCACGTGGCAGGTCAAATCCTCGGGATAATCCTCGGACGCCAGCACCACGCGCTTTTGGTTGAACTCCCGACCGGCAAGGCCATCAACGCTCTCCACATAGACGGTATCGGCGCGGCGGCCGGTATTGACGTAGTCGTACGTGCCGTCTGCATCGGAAAGCTTAACGTTGCCTGTGTACAGCACGCGAATGCGGCCGTTCTCGGCAAGCGCGGAGCCCGAATATACGCCATGGCAATCGAACGGCTCGTCGGGCAGCAGTGGGGCGCCAACGTAGTCCCACGTCATAAGATCGCGACTCATCGCATGGCCCCAGACCTTAACGCCACCCTCGACATCAAAGGGCGCATATTGAAAATAAGCGTGGAACACGCCGCCCGCTTGGCAAAGACCGTTGGGGTCGTTGAGCCAGCCCGCCGGCGGCATAATATGAAAGCGCTGGCCATACGCGCCATGGCCGCACTCAGAGGCGGCAGCGTCAACAGCGGCGACCAGCTTTGCAAGGTCGCGGCCAAGTGCATTAGACATATCAAAGTCCTAACGGATCGAAAGTAACAAGGCGCCAGAGATCGACACCAGATACGGGAAACGCCCGCGAGCATACAACCCGCGAGCACCCTTCAATCAAAAGCTCTTAGGCCTGCTCGGAAGCCTTGGGCTCGTCCTTGTACAGGACAAACGAGACGCCAAAGGAAACCAGCGCGGCGACCGCAAACATGATCGCGTACTGCACGGGCTGGGCCAGGCACAGCAGGATACCGAAGATACCGGTAACGCCCGTGCCGGAAGCGGCAAGCGAGGTGAGCGCGCAGACCAGGGCGCCGCAACCGCCACCGATGCAGCCGGCGATGAAGGGCTTAAAGAAGCGCAGGTTCACACCAAAGATGGCAGGCTCGGTAATACCCATGAAGGCGGACAGGGCCGAAGGAAGTGCCAAACCCTTGATCTTGGCATCGCGGGTCTTAAAGGCAACGGCGAGCGCGGCGCCACCCTGGGCGATGTTGGCGGCACTGGCGATGGGCAGCCAATAGGTCACACCGTACTGGGCGAGCTGGCCCAGGTCGATGGCGGTGTACATCTGGTGGATACCGGTAACGACCGTGGGGGCATAGAACAGGCCGACGATAAAGGAACCGATGCCGAAGGGCAGGGTCAGCAGGGTCTGGATCAGACCGAGAATGGCATTCTCGGCCCACACGAAGATGGGGCCGACGGCAACGAGCGTCACGAGCACGGTCACGAACACGGAGACGAGCGGGGTCACAAAGAGGTCGAACATCTCGGGAACGATCTTGTGCAGGCGCTTCTCAAGGAAGGCCAGAATGGCGCAGGCGATAACGATGGGGATCACATGGCCCTGATAGCCGACCCACTCAAAACTGTACACGCCGGGGATGACGGTGACCATGGTCTGCACGCCCTCGGAGGCAACCGTGTAGGCGCTCTGCAGCGAGGAGTTGATAAACGCACCGCCGACGACGGCACCCAGATACGGGTTGGCGCCAAAGGCCTTGGCGGCGGAGTAGCCGATCAGGATCTGCAGAATGCCGAAGGACGTGCCCGAGACCAGGTCGGCGATCTTGTAGATAAAGTTATTGGTATCGAGCGCGATAAAGCCGTTGGAAGCCATAAAGTTGAGGGCGCTCATAATGCCCAGCAGCAGGCCCGAAGCCACGATGGCGGGGATGATGGGGACAAAGACGTCGCCGAGTACCTTAATGGCGCGCATAAAGATGTTCTGCTGCTGCGCCGCGGCCTCCTTGACCTCGGCCTTGGTGGCAGCCTCGACGCCACTGAGCGCGATGAACTCTTCGTAGACCTTGTTGACGGTGCCGGTGCCAAAAATAATCTGGGGCTGGCCCTGGGCCTCAAAGACGCCCTTGGCGCCATCGACGTTCTCGATGGCCTCCTTGTTAACCTTGGTGTTATCGGCGATCACCAGTCGCAGACGCGTGGCGCAGTGTGCGGCCGAAACAACGTTGTCGGCGCCACCGATGTTGTCGAGCACCTCTTGGGCTGATTTACGGTAGTCCATGACTTCCCTTTCCTCCAACGGGCGCATTTCACCCGGCCATCTTTGACACTTACACTGTAATCGTTTTCAGTTTCATATGTCTGTAATCGTTTTCATTGTAGGGTGAACGGTAGGAAAAAGCCGGCGAATGGTAGTTTTGGGACAAAAACGGGGGACTCAAAGGTAGGCAGGCACGATCAAGGACTAGACATTCATAAGCTGATAGCCGAGCTTAAGCGTCTTGAGACCGCTCTCCCCCTCCACGCCATCGAGCGTGTTGAGCAACATGTTGGTCGCCTCGACGCCACTGGTCAGGTAGCCATAGTGCACGGTGGGAATGCCGCCCGTCAGCGCGCGCAAAAACGCGTTGTCGCCAAAACCGCTTACGCGGTGTATGCCCTCGCCCATGCCTCGAACCTCGTCGATGGCGCGCAGCGCGCCCGCCGCCATGGTGTCGGTCGCGCAGGCGATAAACGAAACATCGGGAGCGACGGAAAGCAGCTCACTCGCCGCACCATAGCCCGAGTCGAGCGTAAACGAGCCCAGGCGAATCAGGCTCGGATCAAGCGCCACGCCCGCGGCGCGCAAGCCGGCCTCAAAACCGCGACGGCGGTCATAGCCGGCCGCGCGGTCCTCTTCGGTAACTCCAATGTAGGCGATCTTGCCGTCCACACGGCCCGCAAGCGTATGGCCCAGCTCAAAGGCAGCCTCGTAATCGTCGTGATAGACGCACGCCGTGCCCTCAACATTCTGGCCAATCAGCACGATGGGAACGCGGCACGACTCAATCGCCCGACGGTGCTCGTCGGTGATCATGGTTGCCACCAGCACAATGCCATCTACCGGGTGGTTTTGGAATAAATCAAGGTATTCGAGCTCACGATCGGCCGCGTTGTCGGTGTTGGCAAGTAGCATCTGGTAGCCACGGCGGCCAAGCACCTGACCTATACCGGCGGTAATGCGGCTCACGGATTCCGAGTTGATCTTGGGCACGATGACGCCGATGAGCTTGGTAGAGCCGGTGCGCAGCGCGCGAGCCTGGCTGGACCGCACGTATCCGGTCAGTTCAATAGCTTGCCTAATGCGCTCGGCCTTGTCCGTCGAGATATACCCACCGTTGAGGTAGCGCGAGACGGCGGCGCTCGAAACGCCGGCCAGCTCGGCCACATCTTTCATCTTTACCACGAGTACCCCTGTCATTGAAATCGCTTTCACCATGATACCCGTGTGGAGCTACATGCATATCGCAAGACAGGACGTCACGGTCAATTTAGCTGTCGTAGTACGGGCATCGCAGGGCTTCAACTAGAAACTTCGAAATTTAAATGCCGAATCGGTCAAACTACCGATTCGGCACCTCGTTATATTTGCACACAGTGGCAGGCAAAATCCAACTCGAGAACAACTTACTCACTTTGGAAAGACGCATCGCTGTCCGCTGCCAATTCCGAAGGAAGAATTGCCGGCAGCGTCAAAGCCCCCATGGGCGAAAGTCCAGTAACGACCATCAGATAGCTCTTAGCGTGACCATACGCCATGGAAATCGCATTAGAGAGAAGATAATGGCGCCTCATTCGAATAACTGGAAATGACCTGAGGAATGATTTTGATACCCAACGCAAGCTCAAACTTTGCGATTGTTTTCAGCGTCATGTTGGGCTGAGAATTCAACAATTTCGAAAGCGACTGAAGACTCACGCCCATACGTTTTGCCAGCTCGCTTTTACTCAAGCCCGAGCGCTGCATCTCGCGATGAACGATAAACTCAATATCTAGTGCGTGCTCATAGGCACGGGTTTCGCTCGTTTCCGTTTCCGCGTAAAAGTCTGATAAATCGACCTTAACCATTACAAGTCTCCGTTTCGTAAGCGGGCAAAAAAGCCGACGCTATGACTCCAAAAGCTGCTTTGCTATCGGGGCCAACTTTTTTGCGCGTTTAATTTCTTTGGAAATATTTCCCGAGCCTTGATGGCCCTTAAACCAAAAAAGCAAAACAATCTTGTCCACGCCTTGGCAAATCGCGTAGACCATTTCTCGATTAACCCCATCAAAACCCTTGAGTTCGTATAGTCCAATCTTAGGCTCGATACATCGAAGCTTTGACGTTCCACTGACATCCTTTAGCCCGTAGTCATAGATTTTTGAAATCTGATTGATCATTTTACGGGCGGTAAACTTCGTTTTAGGATCAGACATCATCTTCTGAAACTGAGAGTTCTCAGGGGAGGTGGTTAGTTCCCAAAAAGGTCGTCCCTCGGGATCAGCATATTCGACAAGTTCATAGTCACTAACCAAAGGCCACCCCCTCCGCCTCAGATAAAACCAAATGTGGTTAACTTATAAGTTAAGTTTAGTCAAATTCAAATACAGGGCAAGCCCCATGCCGAGTTCAAGCAATCTGCATTATTTAACTCAGAGAAATGTGGGAAAGAAGCGGCAGAAACTACATTGGCAAATAAAGCCCCCAGCGAAGTGCCCGAACTTTTATGGTGGCCAACAACATGCCTAGGAAGACGAAGGTAGGGCACGTCAGCACTAGCTCAAGATCGCTTAAAACCCCTACTAGATTGACATCGTGAGACGGCGACACCCTTGCACAGAAAAGGCGCTCGTCATGCGCGCAGATATTTCGAAAATCTTTGATGTAATCGTATGCGAGCCTAAGCCTTCGGGGGCTGATGCGCTTATCGATTTCATGCGTCACGGAATAGAGATCAGAAAACGACTTGGCAATGGAATTTCTCATGCTTTCTGGTTGAAACTCGTAAAACTTGAAATAGCCGGATAGTATCCCTTGCGCTCCAAAACTAACCGAGTATTGCTATCGCATTCGAGTCCACGGCTTTCAAGAATAGCAATCTGCTCGCCTATAGATTTAAATGGTTTATCCATTTGGATCCCTTAAACGCGAAAACCGCCTTTCGGCGGTTCCTACGGACCAAGCCGGACGTACCGTCGCAAGGCCTCATCACAATGATTGCTTTAAGAGAGAACTCGGGGTCCGTCAATCCGATACCACGAATCCCCAAATCAGCCCTTTGAAGGGACCAAACAACCATTTCAGATGAAATAACCCCAAGCTCGTATTTCGTTCGTCACAATGAAGAAGTCATTTAGCGACAACGCACACGCTATTACGGACCGCTGTCGGCATGGAGCCGAATCCCTATCCCCTCGGTGGGTAGGGATCGTGGCCATGGGAATCCCTTGCGCGGATTCTTCCATCGCAACGATGGATAATCAACTCCGACTCCTGATTAGAGCAAATGCGTCGACCGAGCTTTATCGCCTCGCTCTGGGTCGTCGTAACGAAAGAAGCGCGACTTGCCCCTTCGCCCTTAACCTGCCCATTGCCATCCGAACGCTTCGTAACGTGCTGATTTCTGCCTTTCATACTCACCTCGACTTCAACTCTGAACTCGCCGATATGTCTACAGCATGAGATATGCGACAGACGCCTTCATGCGGTTTTTCAAAAGTGTAGCCACTGGCGCGGACATTAAATGAAGCGCGCACAACGAGCACGTTGATCTTCTTGGCCTTCTGGCAGCCCTACAAACCAAAGCGAAAGAGCAGAGAAGGTACTGAAGCTCACACCCAAAGAGGCTCATATCGACGACCAGATGGACAGGCGCCTCCATATCTACCATGGTCTACTCAGCGAGCAGGGCGATTCATTGGGAGCGTCTTTAGTGTACGGGATGGACATCCACGCCAACTGGCTCTTACCGATCTACTGCATGTTCACGGTACGAGAGAGCGACATCGTAAATAACACCGTCGTGATTACCAGGCGAATGATCGATGAGTTCAGGTGCGCCGACACCGAATCGGCATCTTGCGATATGACCGCGTCGAGCGGCTGTTGAATCGCAAGATCAATTCTGGAGGTGACATTCCCCGCAGGGCCTCGCGCGGCCATGTCAAGCATACTGTAAAATATCGCCAAAAAAAGAGGGCCGACGCATCAACCCTCTTCAGGTGTCGCCCGAAGGCTTCCACCGCAATTGACTATATTTTAGTCGATATCCTATGTTTGTCTACGGGCCCAGCTCCAAAGAATGCCATCTCCATCTTTAGCATTCATCTTAGCTGCTGCTTCTTAAGAAGCAGCTATATAGCTACGAAGTGCATCCATCTTGCTCCTGGCCCCAGTCTTTACTATTTTATGAAAATCAGAGGAAGACAGAGAGCCGTGCAAGTCTTCCAGCACGCTAGAGTAGTTTCGAATTAACTGATAGCACTCAGTTTTGGAAACCATCATCTTTCTGAGCAGATAGACAATTAGGACGACATAATCAGTAATAGTTGAAAAGTCTATCGAAGGAACGCCAACCTCGGATGACAGCATCTGGCCAAGCTGATTTCCCACTTTTGCCCTCTTAAACCTAACGTCATAAACGGCACTGTTATGAGCAACCGCGTTACGGAGATCCTTGAGCACAAAGATAGTACGTTCGAGAAGCCCGGGACCGTCGTAATTGTTCGGAAGCTTTAGGTCATCGGATATGCTCTGTCTAACCGAGCCCTTTAAGCACGAATAGAAAACACCGAAGTTTCCTAGAGTCATGACCTCGAATAGCGCCCAAATAGGTAAGGGTTTATCACTGTCATAAAAATGCCTAACAACAGGGTTCTTGGAATAATTGTACTGAATCAATCTATTGATTTCCGCGCGCAGACCCAGGCGCTTTTTCATAGCAGCGCTATAGTCTTTACTTTTTCTAGGGTAATCACGGTACGCCACGAGCGTTCGAGAGAAAATATCCTCTAGCACGAACGAGTGAGAATCCTCAAGCACGGCTTCTAGCGTATAGTTCTTTAACGCAGTTTCAATAAACATTACGCTTGGATATAAGAGCGCCTTGACCGCCATATCAAACTCATTTAAGGCAATTACCTCGTCAAAGCTCGTTAAATCCAAGCAGTTGGAAGAATTGCCCACAAAACGATGACCCTTGTAGCCATGATAATAGCCGTAATTCTTCATCTTTCTTTTATGGACAGAGCCGTGCGTCTCTATCCCCTTATCCCTAAGATGTTTCATGAGGCCATTGAGAGTTTTCATTATGGGTCCTTAAGTGCGGAGCCGAAATTGAATTAATTATATCCGCTACCGGACACCACTAGAGCATTATCCCAATCGGTACAGTCCTCATTCCCCTAAAGCTGCAGCATATAACACGACTACGCCACCGGATCATTTGATGGCATCGCGAACGGATCGCTGCAGCTTATTCAACCGAAATAACGGCTCGTCTTCTATCATGCGAAATGACTGCTTTGGACAGCCGTAAATAGGAAGACTGATTCCGGAAGCGACATTTCCTCGCACGAACTCGTCTTTTACGGTGCCCCAGATTCAAGCGTGGCTAACAAGGCATTCCAAGGTATCCCGTGAAGCCTCGTTATCAAAACGCTCAAATATGCGTATCGCCGCGAGTATCGAATCATCGGGTCGCAACCGGTCGAGCAGCGCTTTAAGCCCGACGAGAAGAACCCTGGCCGAAAAATCGAGAAGCATGATCACGTAGAGCGGACTCGGCGGCCGACAATCTAATGCCATGAATCTTCCAAATCATTCTTTAACCCTTGATTGGCAATACATCCCATTATTTATTCAGCGCCATAATGGACCAACCTCAACGCGACATAGAAGAGCCGAAGTCCCGCATCAGAACCTGACTATTATTCCCGCTGCTCCTCCGGAATAAATGCTTGCAATAGTATAGCGACGGCAGCAATATCTCGCAGCTCGTCACAGCTATGGTTCGCCATGTAACTGAACGCATTAGTTAGCCATTTATTCGAACCGTGAACGTATTCCACCCCATAGGCTTCAAACAAAGATTCGAGTTCTCCAGAACTCAAAACTACCAATCCCTCGCGCGCAAGAAGCCGAAGCATCTCTTCAACGCTCACGCCCAGATCATCTGGAAGGTTTTCATAAACTTGGTGTTTATAATGACTTTTCACTATTTCTGGCATTTTGTCCCGCTGCCCGCCCGGACAGCCTTCAAGCTCTCGATAAAATCGCTCGAGGGAATTCCTCACTTCTCGAATTTCATTCCGTTTATCATTGGTAGTGATAAATAGATTGGATACGCACTTAAAAATATCGTTATTATCCAATAAATCAAAATCCGTAATTACTTTGCATCTAATTCCAGCCGAATCATAAAACTTCTTAATGCTCTCAAAACCCGGCTTACCGTTAACAGAAACAAATAGGCCGCTGTAATTGGTATCAAATTTAGAAATCAGTTTACGATATACGGCGGCATCTCTCGGGCCTTCGACAAGGACGGCCTCACTCGAAAATAATGCATCCAGATACTCGGCTGAAAAATCTGAGCGGTCAATTAAGCTCAGGATTTCCTTATTGGAGAGCACTTTTGCGCAGCGCATGTCGCCATCTCGGTTAAGACGCACGATGGTAAGTTCCTCAGAACAAGACGAGATGAGCCCCTGGAGTAAGAAGGAGCTATGCGTGGAAATAAACACATTGTTGAGACTTTCGTTCTCAATAAAGTTTTTGCCCAGGATTTCCCCCATCCTGCGCGCATATGGAGGATGAAGAAAAGCTTCAGGCTCATCCAAAAGAAACACCGGCTTGCGCCTTCCCATCAAACTCAAAAGAACGGAAACAAAACTACGCAAGCCATCGCCCTCTTCGCGCAGCGGCGTAGCCTTAGACAAGATAGTCAGACGACGTGGCATATCATGTGTTGCACCACGATATTCCTCAAATGAATCGCTAACGACGGGGACAATCCTTTGGCGACTCGTGCTCGCATCTAGAACAACGTCCCTGTTAAATAGTGGAGTAATTTCGGACGCTATCGTCTTGCAGTCCGGATCGGTGTCGTATGCCGAGCTAAGGCTGTTGTAGTTATCGTCGTTTATGCCATAAGCTTGATCGCCAATCGACATCAACAGGCGATCCTCGGTACCCACATAGTCAACCATCGCAGGTCCAAAAAAGCGCAGCGCCTCGCGGCGAGCTTGTTCTGGCCCTTCATAGTTGTCGTCATCAAAACACCGAGAAAAACTCTTGCGCCAATCATCGGTCGGGGAAAAGCAAGGGGTACGATAATTCGGAGAAAATGCTATTCCACCCGGAGTCCAATTTATGCCGGTGTTGCAGTAATCGCGGAGACGCCATCCCCCATTACAACGAACAACTTTATCATCGAGACCATATGTATCGATTATTTCATTGCTGTTTGCTGGGAAATTGAGGTGGATTTCATTAAAGACAACGCGCTTGGTCGACTCCCCTCCGGAATAGCCCACCTCTGGATTACCCAAAATCTCAGAACGAATTTCTTTAAGTGATTTACTTTTACCAGAATAATTTGGTCCAATGAATACAGTAATCTTCTTAGGCTTTACTGTCGTACCGTCCACCGTGACCAGCTCATTGACTTTAAAAGAATATCCAGCCATATTCATACTCCTCGACCGCTGCTTTAGTCGATTATTACAAACTGCGGGGACATGCAGTGAGCACAATCGATGAGCGAACTAGAACAGAAAAAGGGGCTCGAAGAATAGCGTACGTGCCGCCAGGCCACTCGGTCATGGTTTCGAATCGATGACTCAGCCAAAACGGCTCTTTTGAAAACCGCGACCGGATCCCTCAGATAGAGAAACGAAAGCCTTGTCAATGCGCTACCCTTTACGATATTTTCTCAATTCTCAAAATATCATGAGGGGGAATCGAGCCAACAATCGCTCCGTCAATCTTGGGCAGGCAGTAATCCGTCGACGTATTACTGCTGAGTACATCAATGAAGCTCGACAATATTGAATCATGGGCATAAGGCTGAATGCGATCAAAAGAGAAGGCAAATTTGACCCTGATTGAAACCCCCAGGCTTTTCAATGCCTCAACTGCTTCGGCTCCCGCAGCATCCTCTAAAGACCACGCAAATGTTTCCCCACCCAACGTTGCTGAGTTTCCCCACCCAACGTTGCTGAATATTTTGAATATTGCCCGGCCATGGATTTAAGCAGGTAGAAGCAAACACAGCCAGTCCTGCGTGGATGTTCAGCAAAATAATGATTTGCCTTCTGAAGAACAGTCTCAGTTTGGCCCAAGTTCAACCCAACAACCCCGGAAAGATAGCGAAATTGGTCAAATGCCTCTTCCCTAGAGAAAGCCTTCAAACCCATTTCCGCAATATCATCCGCAGAGAGCACTCTGGTAGCATGCCATCCAGTTATCGTTTCTTCTTCTAGCAGTTCAGCGAGAATGGCCCTTTCCGACCCGTAAGACCCAGTCAAGCGTTGGTGATAATCTGAATATAGGCGCATTATGTCTTTTCGACTATCCAAGTCGTACATCTATCGACCCTCATCCAATCTGAACGAACAGTTGCAGCAATTTGACAGAACGCCCTTCTTTATAAAAAATCGCCTCGCAAAAGCTTCGTCAAACGAAGCTTGCAGTTCTTTTAGAAAATCTTGCATCGAGCGCAAGCGGCAGCATTTCATAACGAAGGAGCATGTCGACAATCGACAAATCGACCAGCATCTTGAAGTCTAGATTTGCATACTCTCCCTTGCGGGCTCCTTCTTCAACTTTAGGAAACCCAAGTCGATAAGCACGCAAACGAAAATAGTTGCTGCTCTTCTCAAGATAAGCTCTGGCATCGTCTTCGCTCATCAACGAGAAATGAACACCCCTCGATTTGAGATGATCAATCTGCTCGGACGCCGTAAGCCACGGCTTTCTATTAGCGTCGGTCATCAGATTTCCGTTCGCGATGATTGGCTCGAGCATCTATGTTAGCGCGTTTAGCTGGGAGAGCCGTCAGGATATGACTCTTACGTCAAATACCCCTTAGCGCAATAACCCGAAAACTCTGAAACTAAGGAATACCAATCCGATTAATGGAATTTTTCACCGTACATTTGAGAACATCATCCTGTCCATCAAAAGTCATTGGAAAATACTGCAGGTAGCGGTTGCCAAGTATGTCCGAGTACGTGACGAGGATGCGATAGCCGGCCTCCATCACCGGCTTCGCTTCACCCCCAAAATAGATAACCAGCTCGCTCTCCCCTCCCACTGGAAGCTGCCGAGTCTGGCACCAAGCGACCCGCGGAGTTCCAAAATGGACCCACTCATTTCTATTGGCAATCCCAACCCTTACATTAACCGCGGGCCCAGCTCCCATACTTGATATTGCATAACGATTAGCGGCATGCTCGTCCACAGGACTCTCGTCGCAAGGAATGGCTGGGGCTCCGCCATCAATCAGTAGACGATCAACGCAGTCCAAAGCACCCGATTTGTATTCATCGTCCCTGGGATCAGCCTCGGTAAACACACCGTGAGCGAAACCGTTCTTCGGCATACGTAGTTGCTTTTCCGACAAACGGGTTAAGGCAATACAAGGGAGAACGTTCATCACATCAGAATGATTCCGGTCTTCCCTACCAGCTAACAGCGAGAAATACAGCACCGCGACCGCCGAAATTGAGCCCGCTAACGCGCCAAGATACCCAAGCAGGCCGTTGGCATCCCATACGGGATGCAGCCATGGAACTGGTACGTCAATTGAAAACGCAATCTGGATGACTATCAGTAGAAATACAGAGAGCACCACAACGCAAGCAATAAACGCTTTAATTAAATCGAATACCGAAGGCTTCCTCTTGCCCGAACGCATTCCAACCAAACTCATTTCACGAAACACACGTTTTAATAAAGTTGGCCCCAAAATCGGTTACCTGGTAGCTCCAGCGATGGAAAACAAATTTCTTGTCATCTTCAAGCCTAACCTTCGCCTTCGCATTTTGGATAGCCTCACTTGATTCGAACCTTTCAAGCGTAGCTTTAACATCATCAGTGTAGTAATCACAACGCTTGAGGATGCCAAGTCGATCCAGGTTTCCCAGATACACCAGCGATTGATCAGGGTACTCGCAAACACCCTTACAGCACTCGTTATAGCCTTCTACGATTAGCGTCCATTTAATTGGAACTAGCTCGTCTGCGCTGACAATTCTTAAGTCAACGAGCGGAATAGAAACATGTTCAGCATCATCAGAGCCGGTCAATGTACTCAGCAACTTAGCCTCGTCGGGACTAACCTCTTTAAGCAGCTGAACAAAACTAGGGTGGACGTACTCTGCCGTCCGATCATCCATTGAGGAAAGTAACAGATTTGCATACATCTCACGCAATTCCTTGCTGTCATAGCAATATGCGAGTTGTTGAATTGCTGGAACTGCGATATGCGCTGGAGGTTCAGTAAGATGCTCCTCAGGAATCTTATCAACACGAGACCCCACAGCATCGATAGTCAGCTTGATACTTTCCTCTCTGTTAACGACCCAGCGATTCCACGACGAGAGCCAAATGGCAACGGTCCTTGGAACCAGGCTAACCGTTTTGCCTATCGACTCCGCGGAGGGGTGGAAAAGGTCGTCATATGCCTTTTCAAGCACCGGTGTTGCGACAATTTCATTTACCATCTCAAGATCCATATCAAACTCCTTGCACATAAATTGGAAACCCAACGCGTTAATCACAAAACCATCGGGCTGCTCCGCCCGCAAATACCACAACCGCAAGAAAGAGACCAAGCATAATGATTAGCGACAATCCGACTGGATGCATTTGCTTATAAAGGATTAATTTGAAGGCACCTTTGACAAACCAACGCAATGAGTGGTCAAACGGTGTAGGGAAATCGATCGCTAAACATCCGGCAGCTCAGGCTTTAACCTTCTTACATTTGCGTTCGCGAGGCACCTGCCAACAGACGTGAGTCTCGGGGCCAACCGAATCGAATCCCACCAATCGATAAGAGTAGCCAGTGATGGATGCCGGAGCATCTCCTTCTTAAGATTCTCCTTAATCATCTCATCATGAGAATGATCTCGACTCAAATTACAAACATAGCGGAATACTTCAATTTGACCATCATTGAGACCCTCACTCGGTACCGAGGGGTCGGAGGGTGAATAAAGAGTTAGGTTTTCAAAATTGTCTATATACCTAAGAGGCAAACGTTTATATCCAGGATTCAATTCATGTTCAACAAGCAATTCGGCGGACAAACCTGCTCCTGAAAGTTTATCCAGCGCATCGGCTTCTTCACCAGAACCAGCTTTAACACCGCAAACGGTATATCCCTCCAGCTGGCTAAACTGAAACTCGAGATACGGCACCAATGACGCGATTGATGAGAATCTAGCGGCACCAAGGATATCCAAGTCATCTATCCAATCTTGACCGCTAGGAAGATGGTCCAACGGGAGAGCGTCAAACAGGCCAGCTAAAGACTCAATACCAATCTTAATATTGCCACTCGTTGGCGTGAAGGCTCTCGCAGCATGCAGTGTCGTCAACCCCGCGAGCTCCTCATCAGTAAGAAACTCGACTATTTCGATTGCCTTAGTTATTCCGGTGGCGATATGGCGATCTGATGGTGACTCGAAGCGTTTGACTAATAGCTCAGCCAGCATCTGATAATCGGAAGCAGCGCTTGTCCTAGCAGCTACATTTGTGGCCGCACCTAATGTTGCCACACACGAGGGCTCACGAAGCGAGTCAAATAGTCGCAATTGTTCCCCGAAGACGCGATACAGCTCGTCTTTAAAACTACTCAGCCTTTGTTCAACAAGGAGCTTTGACTCTTGCATGCAAGATTCAATAGTCTTATCACATTCATCGCTCACAATGCAATGAACTCGCTCTTCAGATATCCCGATGTTCTGAACAACCGTCTGCGCTTGCACCTGATTCGAATTGTCTCCACCCTTTTGGATTTGCTTAGTTGTCGTTGCGTTCATTTACGACACCAATCTGAATCTGCTTTGAGCTTTTACCGGCCTTCTGAGACTGTTTGACAGACCTCTGTCCAGCCTTATAACTGATTGGAATACTAAACAGGGCGGTCACGACGGCTCCGGCAATAGCCGCAATCACCGAAGAGCCAAAGCCATCGAACATGGATGACAAATCCATAAGCAACCTCCAAAACAGCTGGGAACCAACCAAATGCTAACGATTAAAGTCTATTGCTGAAATATGTACCCGCACATCACCAAAGTGAACGGGTCTTCAAAGATAACCAGTACGCTGCCCCGGCGCGACATGTGTAGACTAAAGGCCGCCTGGATCTTGCCAACAGCCTCCTCTATCAAAAGAGACTCTTTTGATACGCCGCAACTGAAACAAATTTTGCGGGCGCTCGTGCCGGTGGCGCACATCTCGGCCACGACGGCCACAAGGGCACTGTCGTTGCACCAGTAGCGCTCGAGCACGTCCCCAGTGAAGATGCTGCTGGAGCGCAGTTTCGGGATGCGCAGTGTCAGCGTGCTGATGCAGGTTGGGAGGCTGCGCTCGCAGTAGCCGTCGCGGCTGTTCGCTCCGACGCCGCACACTCGGTCGGCCTCGGCGTCCATCACGACGTTCACGACCTAATCGGCGAGCCTGCACAGCAACTCCTGCATGTCGATTGCGCCGTCTTCGGACCGGGGCATGGCGAGCATGTCCGGTGTCAGATCTGGTAAGGTTTCCGTAACGGTCTTCATCCCTTTCCTTGAACCTGTTGTTGTGGTGATTTCAGATTCCAGGACGAAGGCCGTTCTTTCATTAAACTGTGCTAGGGTGCCACCTTAACACCAGCATTTTCGACGCGATCTGTGCAACAAAAGGAGTATGAAATGAGCGACTCTGTTTCAAAATTATTGATAGAGAAATGCGGAGTGCCATTCTTTCTCTTTGTAATACTCGCTCTTGCAATAATCGCAATCTTACATTTTGGCGTTAAATTCGATATCAACGAATTTATTGAAAGCCGCAAAAAACGACACCGAAAGTTAGCACAGAGCTACTGCCCACATATGGATTTAATACCTCGTCGCGATAATAGCTTTCAAGTTAATTCACTCTTTTACACGCCGTTCGGAACCCCGAACTGGTTTTGCTCTCGATGCGGAGCAGTATTACCTTACGAGCCCGATCAAGAGAAAATAAAAGCTAAAGCAACTTATTATCTCAATCATCCAAAGGCTTACAAAAAGGCGATGAGGAAATTCAACAAGCATGCCAAAAAATCTCTCTAGATGATAACTAATGCTCGTATAAAAAATGACGGCGTCAGCATCGTTGACTGGATACGAGGAGCGTCTCTTGTCATATCATTCTGATGTCATGGACACGAGCTCCAGAGACATCGTGTCGCGACGGGAAGAAGACACATCGGTTATTACCTGATGATTGGAATTGGCCGATATCGACTAAGTATTTCTGACTATGAGTGATCTGGCATTATAACTATCGTCTAAAGAGCACTCAGGCGCTTTATCTTCCTGTAAATCTTAGCCTCAACAGGGGCAATCGGATCATTTGGAAACGCCTTTTGGGCTCTCGCTGCGTAGGAAAGAAAGTTCCCGTAGCGGAAAAATGCAGAAGAGTCAGCGTCAGCCGATAGGCATAACCTTCTTCCCATAATACCAAGCGGTGAATAATGTTGATACAGAGCGGAGACGCGCTTTTTTGATGCGTGCCTTCCCTCCCCCTGATTAGAACGCGCAATAGCTGCGGCAGCCTCATTGAGACGCTTGTGGTACCTTCCAATCGTAGACTGTCGAAGTCTTACAACGCGACCGTCAAAGTCAAACCCCAAGAAGCTGACTTTCTGTGCCGGATGTGCACCGGAGTACGAAAGGACCTTACCCGTACAAACGCTTTCAAAATCAAGCTGAGCAACCCCGCTGATATCAACCCGGAACGCCTTGGTTTTCTCAGGCTGAAGTTTAACGGAATCAACATCGGCCATTAGATTGATGGCCTCTACAAGTGCATCAAAGCCAGACTTTGGAACGGCAATAATAAAGTCATCGCAATAACGAAGATACAAGCCGCCAACCCGTTCAACGGCAAGCCTGACCTTCATGTCGATATCGGCCATATAGATGTTAGCGAGCACTCCGCTTGCGGCAAGACCCTGAGGAATTCCCAGCCCAATACCTGTTCGCTTCCACGGTCTGGTAATGACCTTACTTTTGTTTGCAAGAAACTCAGACTTTGGCAAGATAACATCCAGCATATTAAGTTCGCGAATAGACCTGAACCGAAGCTCGATAGCTGCATCGCTGATCATTTTCTCCCGAGTAGAATCGATTGCTGGCCATGGCAATTCATGTCGAGCAGCCAAATCAGCAATAGGCCAGCACGAATAGTGGAGGATGTTTTTAATGACTTGATAGTGATCGTCCGGCAAGCGTCCACTGGGAAACAACGAACGCAACGACGTCATTAGATGGACATGATTTAAGTTATCGAAGAAGCTCTCGAAATCACCCGTAAGCACAAAAGCCGAATCTTGCTCGCGTATATAATCGAAGGCCTTTTTAGCTGAGGAAATATTGCTGACAGCAGTTACGGCGCTGCCTGATGAAAGCGAAGAACGGTAAGCTACGGCAACCTCATTAAACTCCTCGGCAATAGCCTTCTTGTTATATAGGTCCGACCATAGATAAGAGTAGTACTGGAAGACGCGATGATCGAAATGCGAGGCATAAGCGATATTGCGAACCTTGCAGCTTCGCTTACCTCCACGATACCGAACAGTAATGATCTCGTTGGAAATTAGAGGGTAGAACGCGTGATGGGAAACGTACTCTGAATCTAAGATCTTGGTCTGAGCTTCGGCAAAAGAGACCCTATGATCAAAGTGGGCATATGAGCTTTTGGAACTATATCGAGGAATACGAGTGATATCGAACTCGGCCAAAATACCCCCCCCCAAATAAATCAACCTGTCCGGATCAGCGAGCGGTGGCTAACCCTACCCGGACAGGCTAATTAAAGGCGCATCAAGTGCAACCAACGCTATCGCGGCCACCTAAAACAATGATTGCCTATGCCATACTAGACGAAAGCGAGGAATTGGTACTTATGACCATCGAAGCCCTTATCCAGCTAGCCGCAGGCAACGCTGGTGTCAATGTTGCGAACGTCGGAATTGCGATTTCGTCGTTTGCTATATTGACAGCAGTAGCGTACCCCATCGCCAATTCGCGATGGGCAGCTAGCTTTGTTCCCCATTCTTTGGTCGATTAAACAGATTAAGAGAAATAGACTCACGCAGTGAATAACGCCCTGCTGCAAATCCGGATGTGTTGATGTCCAGAATAAAGAGCAGAGTAATGCGACAAGAGGGCGAGACCATCGATTCACCGGTGCACTTGCTATCGACCATGGCGCACATCGGGACAAATCGATACTGAGGCGAAAGCCGCCGAGCTCGAAGCCATAGCTGGGAGAATCGTCCGCAACAACAACGCGTCCACGCGCTCGAAATCGACGGACGCGCGCCCTAGGCGCCAAAGCGCCTGATATCGAAGCGGGCGACAACGCCGCGCGCAAACAATCCAAGATATCGTGTGCGATGCTTATAAACCAACCGTCAATGCTTCAAATGCAAAAAACGGTCCCTCGAGATTCCTCGAGGGACCGATTCATTACACGAGCGTCTTGAGGTACTCCCCCAGTTCTTCCTCCCAGTCGGGCATGTGAAAGCCGACCGACTCGAGCTTAGAAAGATCGAGCGCGGAGTAGACCGGGCGCGGGGCGACGGGGCCGGCGGCATTCGCGTAGTAGTCGGCGGTGCTGACCGGCACGACCCTGTCGCCGTTGCCATTGGCGGCCTCGAAGACGGCGCGGGCGATGTCCGCCCAGGACTTCACGGCGCCGGATCCGGTGCAGTCGTAGGTGCCGTAGGGGGCGTGCGTCCCCAGCACGTGGAAGATGGCCTCGGCCATGTCTCGCGTGAAGGTCAGGCGTCCCAGCTGGTCGTCCACGACCGTGACCTGCGTGAGCCCGTCCTCGGGGTCGGCTACGCGGTCAGAGAGGCCCTTCATGGTCTTGACGAAGTTGCGGCCCTCGCCGATGACCCAGGAGCTGCGCATGATGTAGTGGCGCGGGCACCCGGCCACGGCGATGTCGCCGGCGGCCTTGGTCTGGCCGTAGACGGAAAGCGGGGAGAAGGGCTCGTCCTCGGTATGGACCTCCGCGGTGCCGTCGAAGACGTAGTCGGAGGACACGTGGACCAGGGTGATACCGTGCCCGGCGCAGGTGCGTGCGAGCAGCGCCGGGCCGGTCGCGTTGGCCTTCCAGGCGGTCACGCGGCCCTCGGGGGTCTCGGCCCTGTCGACCGCCGTGTAGGCGCCGCAGTTGACCACGGTGCCGTAGAGCGACCAGTCGTACTGCGAATAGGCGTCCGGGTCGGACATGTCGAAGGTGTCGATGTCGCAGAAGTCGAAGTCCTTGGCCACGCCGCGCTCCTCGGCCAGCGCGCGGACCGCGCGGCCCAGCTGGCCGTTGCAGCCGGTGACGAGGGTGCGCTTCGGCGCCATGGGGACGACGTCGGCGAGCATCGGGTGGTTGAGGTCGGCCTCGGAGACGGTGGCCTGGTCCAACGGGATGGGCCACTGGATGTTAAGCTCCGGGTCGGCGAGGTTCACGAAGGTGTAGGTCCTCTTCAGCTCAAGGGACCAGTGGGCGTCCACCAGGTAGGTGTAGGCGGTGCCGTCCTCCAGGGCCTGGAAGGAGTTGCCCACGCCGCGCGGGACGTAGATGGCCCTGCTCGGGTCGAGCGTGCAGGTGAACACCTTGCCGTAGGTCTCGCTGCCCTCGCGCAGGTCGACCCATGCGCCGAAGACGCTGCCGCGGGCCACGGAGATGAACTTGTCCCAGGGCTCGGCGTGGATGCCGCGGGTGACGCCGCGGCTGTCGTTGTAGGAGACGTTGTTCTGGAC
>JAXJPE010000141.1:0-53199 GCA_036426035.1 Collinsella sp. | reverse complement strand
TCAATGCGCTCACCCACCATGCCCGACGCCTCGGACAGCAAGCCGGCAAGCGGAGCCCCGGTACGCTGCGATACTTTGAGCGCCAAGGTGACAAGCGAAAGGCCGGGGGCATCGATGCGCACGAGCAAGTCATCAAGTGCGTCGGTCGCCGAGATACCGCAATCGATTGCCGCCGCCACCCGCAAAAACTCGGTATGCACCGGCTCTTGCGCGTGAGTTCCCACAAACCTCATGCCCTGGGCCAGTGAATGACCCGAGGCGAGCGACATGGAGAGCGCCGTAAAGGCCTCGGGCATGGCTTCTTCCACATCGTGTTGCTCGCGGCGACGGTCGAAAGTGTCGCGAGCGGCGCCTACGCCAAACGGCGCGAGCAGCCCCAGAACAAAGCCGATAGGCGACAGCGATACGGCAGTCAGGGCAATGCCGCAGACACCACTCGATAGCAGCAAGCATGCCAGGCGCGCCTCGTCATCCTCGATAACAAGGCCAACGCGATGTGCTGGAACCAGCGCCGCCCAGGAGCGGGCGATCTTTTTTAGCAGGTCGTTTTCTACCAACTCGCGCGGCAGCTTCTCGGCAACCAACTCAAGCGCATGGCTGACCAGCTCCGCCGGCGGCACGCGCGGCGCACGAGGCTCCGCCCCGCACGCCACCGCGGCAGAAAGTCCTGTCAAACCCCCTACGACGAGGGGCACAACGATCTCCACTCGTCCACCTCCTCTTGCGTGAGCGTTCCCGAGCGCAGGCCCTCTGCGATAAACGGAGGCTCGCGATCGAGCGTCCAGGCGCGCGTGGCGGCATCGAACGTCACGTAGCGCTCAAGCTCCACGCCGCCTGATGTGCCGCGTCGCACCCCCGAATAGGAGGACACGAAACGCCTGCCGTCCGCATGGCGCTCGGACATCACGATGCCGTCGAGCGCCATGGCAATCTGCTCCTCGATAAGCTCGCTCGGCAGGTCGATGCCATAGCGCGCAAGCAGCGTCAAACGCACCACGGTCTCCTGCTCGGTGCCCGCATGAAGCGTGGTGAGCGACCCATCGTGCCCGGTGTTCATGGCCTGCAACATGTCGCAGCATTCCGCGCCGCGCACCTCGCCCACCACAATACGGTCAGGACGCATGCGCAGGGCGTTGGTCACCAGGTCGCGAATTGTCACCGCGCCCTCGCCCTCAATTGAAGCCTCGCGCGCCTCCAGGCGAACCACATGCGGGTGATGCGCAAACTTGAGCTCGGCGGAATCCTCGATCGTCACGATGCGCTCGCCGGTGGATATCTCGCACGACAACGCGTTGAGCAGCGTGGTCTTACCCGATCCCGTGCCACCCGCAACCGCCAGATCTTGACGCAGCGACACCGCACACGACAGCAGCTGCGCATACCAAAGCGGTAGCGACCCCAGGCCCACAAGCTCGTCCAACGAACAGATGCGGTCTGAGAACTTGCGGATGGTGAGGATTGGCCCATCGATCGCCACAGGCGGGATCACCGCGTTGACGCGATAGCCCGTCTTGAGGCGAGCGTTGACGATGGGGCTGCGCTCGTCGATGCGCCTACCCAGCGGCGAGATGATGCGGTCGATGAGCACGCGGATCTGCTCATCGTCCTCAAACGCATGCTCGATGGGATATAAGACGCCGCCGCGCTCAAAGAAAGCCGAGCGACAACCGTTGACCATGATCTCGGTGACGGTGTCGTCCTCGATGAGCGGCTGCAGCGGGCCCAGGCCCACCACGTCATCCAAAATCTCGTCAATGATGGTCTCGCGCTCGGGCGTCGCCAGGTCGATCGCCTCCTCCACGTTGAGCGCCGCCTCCACCGCAGGACGCAATTCCGAGCGGGCGCGCGCCGGATCGATGTATGCGCTGATACGCGCCACCTCGTCATAGCCCATGCGGTCCATCACGGCGCGTTTGGTGCGGCGCTTGACGGCACGGTGGCGTCCCGCATCAACAGGCACTGTCGCCGCGGCCGCACCGGCTTCCTTAATCCTTGTTTGCAAACTCATCGCGAATCACCCTCGCGCGACCAGGGAAGACGGATGCGCGGGCGCTCGGTACGCGTCGCACGGTCGGTGACCATATCGCTCCAGGGACCGACGGCGCAGCCCAGCTCCACGAGCATCTTGCGCGCGGCTTCGCGCACGCTGGTGGCAAAAGCGCTGGTCTGGCCCACTGCCTCGTCAGCACGGCCGAATGCCATGAGCGCCGCCAAGTCCTGCCCGCCGTCGGCGATGCGGATCTTGGAGCTCAACGCGCAGGTAATCTCAAAGCGCATGGCGACATCCTCGTCGGCGCCGCGCGCGCCAAACCGGTTGAATACGGCGCTCATGCGCGTGCGCGGCACGCCCACACGGCTCGCCAACTCGATGACGCGTGCCGCGGACGTCGCAGACGACACCGATGGGTCGCCCACGACCAGACAACGGTCGCTTGCCGCCACCGCGGCCGCCACGGCGTCACCCCAAAAGACCGAGGTGTCGACAAGAACCACGTCGGATTCGCGGCGCAAGACGTCGAGCAGCAGCTCTACCGGACGCGCCATGAGCTCGGCCTGTTCGGGCGCGGCGACCGGGCCCCAAAGCGTGACGCCCGGAGCCACGCGCATCGAGGCGGCCACGATGTCCGATTCGGCAAGTGCGCCCGCAGCCGATGGCTCGATAAGCGTCGCCATGTCATGCGGGGCATCGGCACCCAACAGGTCGTAGAGGTTTCCAAACATCAGGTCCAAGTCGAGCACGGCAGCGCGCAGGCCCAGCAGCGACGCCGCGTGCGCCATGGCGGCGACGATCGTCGACTTGCCGCAACCGCCCGAACCCGAGACGGCGCAGACAACCGGGGCTCGATGCGACGAAGCGGCGGCATCCGCCGACGGCGTGGGGGCAGGCGGCGCCGGCACGGGCGGCAACGTCCCTGTCTCCCCGGCAGCGCTCATATGCTGCGCCCAAGCCGGCATGGCAGGCTGCTCGGTCCGCGGGGCCGAATCTGGGGACTTCACGGTCGCATCGACACGAACATTGTCGTTCCCGGCAAGTCCCTCAACCCCGTCGAGCTCATCGACCAGGCTCACGCCATGCACGTATCCCATATCTACAGCAAAAAGATCCTCGCCATACGGCACCGGCTCTCCGACTTCATCGTATGCAAGGGGGTCCCGGGGACACCGACCATGCTCGGCTTCCGCTTTTCCACAATCATCAACACGCGGGCCTCTTGTAGCGCGAGGCGCCCCGGGTTCCCTATCAACAAAAGCATCGGGCTCAATCGTCATACACCGGCCGTAATCAACCGTTCCCTCGCCCGCGCGCCCGTTGCCGCATATGCTGCGCGCAGCGATAACCTCGGTCGCCCCTGCGCGAAACAGCCCCTCGATATCCGAAGGATCGAGCGTCTCTATCAGTACGACCACGCGGCTCACGCGGCCCTCGGCCGTCAGGCGCGCAACGGTCTTTCGCACGTCTTCGGCATCGAACAGGGCTGCCGCGATAATCGCCGCCCCGCGACGCGACGGAAACGCCCGTGCCATGGACACCAGCCCATCCAGGTCGCCCACGCGAAGCACTTGCGCGCCCGCATCGCGGCCCTCGACTTCCCGCTGCAGCAATCCGTAATCACCGCACGCGCAGCATGCAAGCCAGATCGCTTTCATCACTCGTCGCCTCCGCTCTTTTTGTCGCGCACCGTGGCGGGAATCGTCAAACTGACCGTCCCCTTACCCGAGGCCCCCAGCAATTCCTTAACGTCTTCGGGGTCGGCCGCCAGCGTCACCCATTCGATCTTGCCTTCACGCGTGGCGCCGGCATCTTCGCTGGTATCGATTACGCGCGCGCCGCACAGCCGATCGGTCACGCCGTCCTTTTGCACGTACACGTCCACGTAGCTGCCCACGCCCGTGGCGCCCCCGACCGAATGCTCGGCATCGACCGCCACCGAAACGGCGACCTTGCCTTTGGGCACCTCGAACGTGTGGCTTTCGGCCTTGGTGTAGACATCGCAAATCACGGCATTTTTAGGGATGCGTGAGGTCGTCACGTCGCCGCGCACCTGGCGCAACTCGGTCGCCGCATCGCGCGGCAGTAGGCTCGCCAGCCATTCCTGGGTTATGACATTGGTCTCGTCAAGCGTCTCGCCCGCATCGATATCGCGTGCCGCGACGCACACCTCGACGCGATCGCCGCCATACTTGGCCAGCGTCTCGGCCTGGGCCTGCTCAGCCCGCGAGCGGATCGACGATGCGTAGACCATGCAGAGCAACGCGGCGAGCACGCCCGCGATCAGACTGATGGCGATGCGCTTGCTCTTGTTCACGGCCGCTCCTCTCAAGGTAGCACCGGGCGGATGCCCGTACCACCATTGTCCGAGCGGGCAAGCAGCAAAACGACGCGATCGCGATCTTGGTTTTGAGTGTCAAACCAATTGCCGACCAAAAGCTGACCGGTCCGTCAAGCTCGTGGCAAGGTTTTGGTCAGCACGTCGGCAAAACGCACGTTTAAAGACACATCGGCAAGAAAAAAAACCGCCTCCCGTACCATTGGGAGACGGCTGTCATAGGTAGATTCGATTACAGATGGACATCGGGATCGAGCATCTGCGCACTCACACGCATGGATGACGCCAGATTTTGGAACGTCTCCAGGCGCAGGCTGTCGATCTGCCCGGCATCCTCGGCCTCGCGAACGGCGCAGCCCGGTTCGTGGGTATGCGTGCAGTCGCCAAACCGGCACGCACGCGACGCCTCGACGATCTCGGGAAACGCGCGTGCCAAGCCCCGCTCATGCCCCACGAGCGGCAGGCTGCGAAGGCCCGGCGCGTCAGCAATAACGCCGGCTTCGCCCGGCAGCGCCACCATCACGCGCGCGACCGTGGTGTGACGACCCTGGTCATCGCGCTCACGCACGCCGCCGGTCGCCAATGTATCGTGACCCAGCAGCGCGTTGAGCAGCGTCGATTTGCCGGCACCCGACTCGCCCAGGATCATGGCGCAGCTCCCGGCGGGCACGCAGACGCGCACCTCGTCCAGGCCACGGCCCTCGGCAGAAGATGTCACGATTACGCGCACGTCCGGACCCACCAGGCGGTGTACGCGGTCCAAATCGCGCTCGAGCTCATCGGTGTCGCAGCGGTCGGCCTTGGTGAGTACCACCACCGGCTCGGCATCGCAGTCGAGTGCCAGCACCAGCGAGCGCGCCACGCGGTCGAGCAGCACCTCGCCGGCGCCGAGCGCCTGCACGATCAGCACGCTATCCACGTTGGAGCAAAGCACCTGACGCTCACCGCGAGCGCGTCCGCGCCAGCGCTCAAAACTCGTGCGGCGCGGCAGCACGCACTCGATCACGCCCATGTCATGCCCGGGCGCACGGCGCACCGCCACGCGGTCGCCCACGGCGGGCAGCAGAACCTCATCCTCGCCACGCGACTTGGCAAACCCCACGGCATGCTCGGCACGAAAGGTGTCGTCGGCAGTCGCCACCAGCGGAAACCCGCGATCCAAGCGCACCACGGCACCAAGTTGCATCTGCTCGGGCTCCTCGGCCTGGGCACAAAAATCATCGAAGGCAGCCTGCTGAGCCCCATCGATCGGCAGGTCGTCGAACGCCGGAACATCCTGCAGCGCGTCGAGCCCCGGCACGCTTGCCAGCAGTTCCTCGGCAGACGCGGGGGCTTCGGTCGCGAGCTTCCGACGACGATCGCGCTTAGCCCGCGCCCCCGTCGTCTTTTTCTTCGCCTTAGCCTTCGCCTTGCCCACAAGCGCCTCCCAGCACCACAAATCACAACTGAGCAGGTATTTTACCCACAAAAAAGAGCTGGTCGAGCAAACGCTCGACCAGCTCACATACTTTCCCTTAGCCAATGGTCCCGAGAGGTTATCCGAAGGCCCGCCCGCCGGGAGGGGTTTCTTCTGAGCGATCCCGCAGCGCGAAGCGCGAGGACCAGCGAAGAAGAAACCCCGCAGGCGGTCGGACCGGTGGGAAGGTTGACCTTTCGACCTACTCCTTCTCGACCGCGCGCATGATCGCCTTGTAGATCTCCATCAGCGGGATGATCAGGAAGGCAAGGCCCAGCGCGGCGATAACGCCCTTGAGCTCAAGCGTCACGGGGCCAAAGAACATCTCGGCAAGCGTCGGCTGCACGGTTACGATCACCGTCAGCACCAGCGCCAGCGCGGCAGAGGCCCACAGCCACTTGTTCTGCTTCTTCATGCTAAACAGCGACGCACGACGGCTGCGCATATTGAAGCAGTGGAAAATCTCGACCATGTTGAGCGTGATGAAAGCCATCATCACGCCTTCCTCGTCGGCATTGCCGGCGATCATATCGGCGATGTGGATGTAGCCCATGTCAAAGTACACGCCCACAAAGAAGCTCGCCAGCACCAGCACGGTGATGATCAGGCCCTGGACAACGCAGTCCAGACCCATATTGCCGGCAAAGACGCCGTCCTTGGCGTTGCGCGGCTTGCGCTTCATGATGTCGCCCTCGGCATCCTCCATGCCCAGCGCGAGCGCGGGGAAGCAGTCGGTGACCAGGTTCACCCACAGCAGCTGCACCGGCTGGAAGATGGTGAAGCCGATGAGCGTGGCGATAAACACCGAGAACACCTCGGCAAGGTTAGCCGAAAGCAGGAACTGGATGACCTTGCGGATGTTGTCGTAGATGCGACGGCCCTCTTCGCAGGCACCGATGATGGTGGCGAAGTTGTCGTCGGCGAGCACCATGTCGGCGACGTTCTTGGTGACGTCGGTGCCGGTGATGCCCATGCCAACGCCGATGTCGGCGCGCTTGATGGACGGGGCATCGTTGACGCCGTCGCCCGTCATGGCCACGATCTGGTCACGCGACTTCCAAGCCTCGACGATGCGGGTCTTGTGCTCGGGCTGGACGCGAGCGTACACGCCGTAGTCCTCGATGTGCGCGTCGAGCTCCTCGTCGCTCATGCGATCAAGATCGACACCGGTGATGGCATGGCTGCGATCGGTGACGATTCCCAGCTGTTTGGCAATGGCCACGGCGGTGTCGATATGGTCACCCGTGATCATGACGGTACGAATACCGGCATCGTGGGCCTCGCGGATGGCGTCGGCGACCTCGGGGCGGACAGGATCAATCATGCCGGATAGGCCGCAGAAGACCAGGTCGTGCTCGAGCGCAGCGGGGCTGCAGTCGCTCGGGACCTCGGTGTAAGTGCGGCTTGCCAGCGCCAGCACGCGCAGGGCCTCGTCGGCCATGGCCTTGTTGGCGGCCACGAGCTCGGCGCGACGCTCCTCGGTCAGCGGGACGACCTTTTCGCCCTCGTAGATATGGGTGCACAGGCCGATCACCACGTCGGGCGCGCCCTTGGTGTACTGCTCGTACTCGCCGTCCAGGGTCTCGACGACCACAGACATCATCTTACGGCCCGAGTCGAACGGGGCCTCGCCCACGCGCGGGTGCTCGGCAGTCAGGCCGGTGAGGCCCGCCTTGCCGGCATCGTTGACGAGCGCACACTCAGTCGGCTCGCCCACGGCCTCGCCCAACTCCTCGTCCCACTGGGCATCGGAGCACAGTGCCATACCGGCCAGGAACTTCTCCTTGGGCGCAGCGAGCTCGTGCTTGACGACGGTCATCTTGTTCTGGGTAAGGGTGCCGGTCTTGTCGGAGCAGATGGTCTGCGTGCAGCCGAGGGTCTCGACGGCAGAAAGCTTGCGGATAATCGCCTGGCGCTTGGCCATCTTGGTCACGCCGAGCGACAGCACGATGGTCACGACGGCGACCAGGCCCTCGGGGATGGCAGCGACGGCGAGCGAGACAGCGACCATAAAGGTGTCGAGCAGGGCGGTCGGGTCGGTAAGGACGTTGCCCACGCCGTGGCGGAGGATGTCAACGCCAAAGATCACGACGCAGATGATAATCACCATGATGGTGAGGATGCGGCTGAGCTCGGCGAGCTTCACTTGCAGCGGCGTGAGCTCTTCCTTGGCCTCGGCCAGGGCGCCGGCAATCTTGCCCATCTCGGTGTCCATGCCGGTGCCGACCACGACGGCGCGACCACGGCCGTACACAACGGTGGAACCCATATAGCACATGTTCTTGCGGTCGCCGAGCGGCACGTCATCGGTGCCCGCGGCGAGCTCGATCACGTTGGTATGCTTCTCGACGGGCACGGACTCGCCGGTAAGGGCGGCCTCTTCGATCTTCATCGTGGCGCTCTCGAGGACGCGGCAGTCGGCCGGAACGGAGTCGCCCGCCTCGAGCATGATCACGTCACCGGGCACGAGCTCGGCGCTCGGCAGGTGCACGAGCTTGCCGTCGCGCAGTACCTTGGACTGCGCCGCGCTCATCTCCTGCAGGGCCTCGAGGGCTTCTTCGCTCTTGGCTTCCTGGACCACGCCCAGCACCGAGTTGACGATAACGACGAACATGATAATGACGACATCGGCAAAGTCGGGCTCGCCCTTGACCATGCCCGTGAGCGCACTGATGACGGCGGCAACGATCAGCATGATGACCATGGGATCGGCCATCTGCTCAAAGAAACGCTTCCACAGCGGCGTCTTCTCGGCTTCCTCGAGCTTGTTAGGGCCTGTCTTGGCAAGGCGCGCCGACGCCTCGCCGTTGCTCAGGCCGAGGTTCTCATCGACACCTTGGTCGCTGAGCACCTCCGCCGCGGCGGACAGGTATTCCTTTTGCATATAGAGTCCCCTCCTGGGATTCGGGCCACTCAGCAGATTGATGCCCGATCATAATTCCCAGGAGAAGGGCAAGGGCTCATCAAGGCTGCCGTGCTGAGCGGCAGTTGATAGTGGAGCTATGGTACCCCAAAGCAACGCGTCTAGCCAAAACAATCCATTTGGAAATATGGTCCATAAGCAACGGTGCAGGCCGTGTGATGCTCAACATTGATAAAACGTTTTTTCTTCGGCGCATCATCAAACTGAAATATCGCCCAGATAACAGCGGTTAGAACGGTTGGTAAAGTTTTTGCATATACCGTTTTTCCGCAAAAAATGAACTTCTAATTCGGCATACGGTCGATTTTTTGGGGTATTCGGTCGGCATTTCGTTATAATCAACACGGTTTTATTTCTTATGGTTTATCTATCAGCGCAAGACGATGTCAGATGGAGGTCTGAATGTACAAGCGCACTAAGATTGTATGCACCATGGGTCCCGCCTGCGATAGCGACGAGACCATCCGCGAGATGATCAAGGCGGGCATGAACGTCGCCCGTTTTAACTTCTCGCACGGATCCTACGACGAGCACCACGGTCGCATCGAGCGCGTCCGTCGTATTTCCAAGGAGCTCGGTATGCCCGTCGGCATCCTGCTCGACACCAAGGGCCCCGAGGTCCGCACCGGCCTTCTGGTCGATGGCAAGAAGGTTGCCGTCAAGACCGGCGACAAGATCGTCGTCACCGCTCAGCCCACGACCGAGGATTTCCACGGCACCGCTGAGCACATCTCCCTCGACTACCTGGCTCTGCCCTCCGAGGTCGAGAAGGGCTCCCTCATCCTGATCGATGACGGCCTGGTTGCCCTCGAGGTCGAGTCCGTCGACGGCCAGGACATGACCTGCGTCGTCAAGAACGACGGCCTGATCGGCGAGCGCAAGGGCGTCAACATGCCCAACGTCAACATCTCGCTGCCCGCTATCACCGAGCGCGATCGTCAGGACATCCTCTTTGGCCTGACCGAGAACATCGACTACATCGCCGCTTCCTTCATCCGTGACGGCGAGTCCGTCCGCGGCATCCGCAAGCTTTGCCGCGAGAACGGTGGCGAGCACGTGACGATCTTCCCGAAGATCGAGTGCGCCCTGGGCGTCGAGAACTTCGACGAGATCCTCGAGGCTTCCGACGGCATTATGGTCGCCCGTGGCGACCTGGGCATCGAGATCAAGCCCGAGCTCGTTCCCCACATCCAGAAGGAGATTATCGCCAAGTGCAACGCGGCCTACAAGCCCGTTATCACCGCTACGCAGATGCTCGACTCCATGCAGCAGAACCCGCGCCCGACGCGCGCCGAGGTTGCCGACGTTGCTAACGCCATCTACGACGGCACCGACGCCGTTATGCTCTCTGGCGAGTCCGCTGCCGGTAAGTACCCGGTCGAGGCCGTTAAGATGCAGGCCAGCATTGCTCTCGAGACCGAAAAGTACCTCCCGGCTCACGCTCCGCTCGAGGTTCCGGCTGACGCTCACGGCACCCGCGTTGTCAACAACGTTGTGGGTATGTCCGCTGTGAACATGGCCACCACCGTTGGCGCCAAGTGCATCACCGTGCCGACGACCACCGGTCGTACCGCTCGTCTGATCTCGCACTTCCGTCCCAACATGCCGATCTGCGCGTTCTCCCGCCACGAGTGGGCCGTCCAGCAGATGATCATGTACTGGGGCGTTATCCCGCACCAGGCCGAGATTACCCAGGGCACCGTCAACGGCACGATCGTCAAGGCGATCGAGACCGCTAAGGAGCTCGGCTACGTCGAGGCCGGCGACCTGACCGTCGCCACCGCTGGCGATCCCCGCATGAGCGTCCAGCTCGAGGACAAGGTCTCCTCGACCAACGTCGCTTACGTCGCTCAGGTGCGTTAAATCACACTTGCAAACACACTTGCATTGCAAAGGGCCCGGAAGGCTTCGCCTTCCGGGCCCTTTTTCTGTGCCAATGCCGGCGCACAGCAAAACACGCACTCATTTCTTTACCAAAAGTGCGAAATCCACCCTTCGAGGCCCATAAAATAAAGTCCCAAGCGCTAAAAGTGTTCGCCCGGTGGCAAACCCACACCTTAACCGACACTGCTAAATCGTTTTAGCAAGAGTCAGATCGACCTGGTTTTCGGAAGTGCGGGGAAAAATTGCTTACCTCCGAGTACAAGCCCTTTTATTTCAACAAAACCCCTGATAAAGTTGGCTCAAATACCGCTTGTGCTTTGCCTGTTTGTCTTTTTCCCCGCACTTCCGAAACCGATAGCTTTTCTAGCCCAAACTACGCTCAAACGATCGGATCGCTATGTCATTTCTTGCCTGCGGACCCACGGCTTTTCAGTACTATCGCATCCCGCCCCAGATACTGGGACTCTATCCGGCAATCCTGCCGCCCGACCATGACCATCGCTTGGTACACTACTCAAAACAACCAGTATTTAAAGACTTGCTCGGCACACCAGTTTGGAGATTCGTGGGCGAAAGAAAACAGCGCGCGAACGGAAAGCTATTTCATAGCCGTCTGCTAACCCAAGAGCCGCCTCCTGGGTCGTTTAGGCAGACTGAGCATGGGTTTGATGTCACTTCACCGGAGTTCACGCTGCTCAGCCTTGCCACGCAGGTCTCACGCAGCCAGTTACTCATGGCTTGCTACGAGATGTGCGGCTCCTTTGCAGTGTTTAAGCCCTGCGAGCGAACGCAACAACAACTCGATGAAGCTATTTCGCTTAAGCTCATTCCGCCCAGCTGCGGCTGGGAGCGAGCTAACGACACCAAGGGCAATGACACCAACTTGTGGAAGCGCACGCCGCTTCTTACCGCAGCGGATATCGCCGCGTTCGCCAAGCAGGCCGCAGGCCTGCGCGGCGTTAAGCAGCTCCGCTGGGCCGCCGAACGCATGACAGGACAGACCGCCTCGCCCTTTGAAGTCCAGACGTCAATTCTCATCTCGCTCCCCCGCGATGAGGGCGGTCTGGGCATCGACATCACCAATAACGCGCGCATCCCGCTCAGCGAAGCCGCGCGTTCGCTGTATGACAAAACCTGCTGCTACGCCGATATCCTCATCGAAAGCGCCACCGACAGCATGGGCGTCATCCTTGAATGCCAAGGCCGCTCCGCCCACGACAGCGAAGCCGCGAGCCTCTCCGATGCCGAGCGCGCCACCGCACTCACAAGCATGGGCTACGACGTCATCCAAATTACCTATGACCAGATCAAGGAGAAGAAGAGCTTCAACCACATAGCCGAGCTCATCCATAAAAAGGCTGGGCTTCCCTACACCCCAAAGACTAAACAGGAGCGCACTGCCGAAGATGCCCTGCGGCAAGAGCTACTTGTCGATTGGGATGAGCTGTTCACTGCCGGGCCGGCCAGCTAGCAGCTAGCGATCAGGGGCAGAGCAGGAACACCGGGTGATGCGACGCGGGCGGCAAATCCCGCCTCGGTCAGCTCGATGACCTCGGTAAACGTTGCATCGAAAAATTCCTCGGTTAGCAAGCGATACGGCGGATGATCGGGCTCTCCGGGGTTTTCACGTACAATCTCGTGCATAACGCCGATGGTCTTGAGCACATACTCCTTATGGATGGGATACTGACCAAAACGCGTCGCCGCAGTATACAGGCGATCGGTCGCGCGCGGAATCGAAACAATGCCGAGCGTCTTGCCAAACCAGTCAAAGTCGCCTTGCTTTTTAATGCGGAATTCCTCGCACGGCTTGCCGCCGTGCGCCTCCAGGTACTGGTTCACGCGCGTATTCCACACGGTATCGGCCACGAGGTGAGACCAAACGCCCAGCGTCAGATCGAGCAGCGACTGCGCCACGTCATCGGGCGCGAGCGAAAGCTCGCTAGCACCGGGACCGGCAACCGGCTCGGCGTCCTTGTAACGTTGGGGATAATGCACCCGATTGAGTCGCTCGCGCTCCTCGACAATCGAGGTCGCGGCAGCCGACGTACCAGCAGGCGCCCCTTTGAGCAGCGGCGCCACATAGGTGTCCCAAAACTCATGCTCGCGCGGCTTAGGGATAGGCTCAGGCTTGGCAAAATGCGTGATGCGATACGGAATGGGATCAGCGATGCCAGGGACCATATAGCCCACGAAGATATCCGGAACCACGCAGCCAAACAAAAAGGCATTGCGGTCGCGCACGCTATTGGCAAGCGCACCGGTGCGCTCCAGCAAACGCTCCGTCTGAGCGATATGAATGTTCCAGCTTGGCATAGCCACCCCCATAAAAACCTGGATAACTATACCATTCACGGCAAGCCACGCGCGCGGCCGCACCCCTACTACGCAGCAACTATTCCGCAGCGCCGCTCTCGGTTCCATATGACGACACAGGCGCCTCGACCACATGGTGATATCGATCGATATAGATGGCGCGGGCACCCAGGCGCTGCACCAAATCCTGATGATGTGTGCTCATCAAGACCGTCTTGCCGGCAGCAACATAGGCCAGCAAGAAGTTGACCACGATGTCGCAAGAGTCCTCGTCAAGTCCATTGGTAGGCTCGTCGAGCACCAGGATATCGGGGTTCATCGACACGACGGCAGCCAGCGCCACGCGCTTCTTTTGCCCGCCCGAAAGCTGATAAGGCGAGGCATCGACCAGATCGGCAACCTGGAACAACTCCATGGCATCGCGGACGCGGCGCTCGAGCTCGTCTGCCGGCAGCCCCATTTGAGCCGGGCCAAACGCGACTTCCTCGCCGACCGTGGCGCAAAAGAGCTGCGCATCGGCATTCTGGAACACAAAGCCCACGCGCTGATGGAACCGCTGGGCAACCGCGGAATCCTTAAGATATGCCGCATCGACCGCATGCCCGTCAAACAGATACGTGCCCGCGTCCGCGAGCTCAAGGCCGTTGATAAGGCGCATGATCGTCGTCTTGCCGCAGCCGTTGGGACCTAGCAGGGCAACGAGCTCCCCACGGTCCACCTGCAGCGAAACGCCATCGACCACCGTATGGCCCGCATAGGAAAACACCACGTCGCGAAACTCGATGAGCGGCGTGGCCTCGGCACCGGCAGCACCGCTCGCACCCATCGCGCCATTCGTATCGTTTGCCAAAACGTCGCCCTTCCCTATTCACATCGACGGTTAAACCGCCCGCGCTACAGCACCGCGCACAACACGACGAGCAGCACCACAACGGCCGTGTAAACCGCATCGCGCCAGCCAAAGCCGCTCCGCGCGGGAGCCGGATACGCGCCGGCAAAGCCGCGGCAGAGCATGGCCTCGTCCATCGCGCGGCTGCATTCCATAGCCTTGATAAACGTCATGCCCATGATACCCGCCACCGAGTCGGTACGCGAAAACCCCGCAGGCGCGGAACCGACGCTGCGCAGCATGACCGATTCGCACAGATCGTGCGCTGTGCGTCCCAGCACCTCGATATGCTTGAGCGCCATATCAAAGGTAAAGATAACCTCGTCGGGCAGGCGCAGCATCTTAAGCGCCGCCGACATGCGACTCCACGTGAGCGTCCACGAAACGCCCAGCACCAGCGACACATTAATGAAGGTCTTAAGCGCAATCTTGAGCATGGCACCCGTGGCAGAAGTGCCCAGCAGCAGGGCAGGCAGTGCCAGAACCACGGCAAACCCCGCAGCAGCCAACGCCGGCATAAAGGTAGCGCCCAGCCCGCGTACGGGGCGCACCGCGACCAGCACCAACGCGATCGCCGCCATCAGCATCAGGTACAGCGGGCTCTGCGTCAGGCACACGCACAGAACGCAGACGAACATCCCCACCAGACGCACCGGTGCCGAAACGCAAGAAAGGGCGCGGTCAATCATCGACCCGCCCTTGTGTGCGCCACCACCCAGGCGAACCCGCTCAAGCAGGCTCGCCAGGTGTAGGACGTTCTTTTGCATCACGCGATGCCGAGCCCCCGCGGGCTCATAGTTCTCGGATGTCGCCAGCCAGCTAGGCAGCTCGACCGTTGCCATGGGGCAGGCTTTCCTTTGCCGTCAGCGAAATCAAACGGAAGACGATGGTGAGCACCGCCACGCCGATCACACCCGAGAGGATATACATCGCAGCCTGACCGGCAAAGTCAAGGTTGTTCGCCTCGGAATACGCCTGCAGGTAATCACCCGTGGGCAGCATATCGGCAAAGGTCGGGGCGTCGAGACCGACCGAAGCCTTGAGGCTCGTGTCACCAGCCTCCTGGACCGCAGTCGCTGCGCCCTCGGCATCCCACTCACCCCAGGCGTCACCGGTTGCAAGCAGGCCGAGCGGCGTAGCGACCACCAGGGCCACGACGAGGATAATCGTCGGGATCAGCGAAGTCTTCTTGGCAGTCACGGTCTTGGCAGAAAGCAGGCCGTCAGTCGCCTCGGGTCCAACGATGATGCTGGGGGCCGTCTTCTTGATAAAGCCGTAGATAGCGGCAGACGCGACGCCCTCGACCACGCCGGCAACCAGCATATGCGGAATCAGCATGGCGGGAATGGAGACCGACAGCGGGAAGGGACAGTACAGAGGGGCGCCCGAGGCGTTCGTGAAGAGCATCGGCTGGATACCGAACTCGATCGCCGCGCATAGGGCCGCCACGCACAGACCGACCCAGCCGGCAACTACGGCCGAGACCGCGGTGCCCCAGCTCTTGTCGTGCAGGCGGCTATTGAGCGCGCGGAACACGATAGCTGCGACAAACGGCAGCACAAAGGCCATGTTAAAGCAGTTGGCGCCAAAGGACAGGATGCCGCCGTCGCCAAACAGCAGCGCCTGCAGCGCCAGCGCGACCGAAACCGCGATGCATGCAGGCTCCGGCCCCAGCAACAGTGCGATGAGCGCGCCGCCGACGGCGTGACCCGTGGTACCACCGGGCAGAGGCACGTTGAACATCATGAGCAGGAAGGAGAATGCGGCGCAGATTCCTAAGAAAGCCATGTGCTCGCGGTCGAGCGTGGCGCGCACCTTCTTGATGCAGTGGACCCACACGGGCACCATCGCCACCGCCATGACGGCATCGGTCTGCGGGGACAGGTAATTATCTGGAATGTGCATAAACGCCTCCCGGTTGTCGGCGCACGGAATTGCAGCGCCGGTTGAACCACTTTGCCGGTGTTACGCTTCAACCGATTCGTAACACGCCGCGGGCCATGATAGCAAAACGGCACACTGCCGACAAAGCAGTGCACCGTTTTGTAATACTTCCGTCACATATGATTGGTCAGCGGTGCCTTATTCCGAACACAGCGGTCTCGTAGGGCTCGGCGGCAACCGCCGCTGACCTATACTCCAGTGCAGGACCTAGCCGCGGACCTCGCCGTTTACGCCCTTGCACACCTTGGTGACGATCTTCTGGTGCGCCTTCTCGACCTCTTCGCTGGTGAGCGTGTGATCGTCGGAGCGATACGTAAGCGCAAAGGCCATGGACTTCTTGCCCGCTCCGATGCGGATGGGATCGCGGTAGACGTCGAACAGACGCACGCCCTCGAGCAGTTTGCCGCCGGCGCTGGTAATACGGCGCTCAAGATCCTCGCAGGTCACAGCGTTGTCGACCACGATAGCAAGGTCGTGCTCAACGGCAGGGTACTGAGAGAACTCACGGTAGTTCTCCTGATTGCGAGCGCCCTTGATCAGCTTGTCCAGATCGAGCTCAAAGGCAACGACGACCTCATCGATGCCCATCGCCTCGCGCGCCTCGGGGTGAATCTCGCCGACCCAGCCCAGCACGGTACCGCCGGACAGAACCTCGGCGGCGCGACCCGGCTGCAAGAAGGCGTAGCCCTCGCCCTCGACGGGACGGAAGCGGACCTTCTCGATGCGCAGCTGGGCAAGCAGCTCCTCGACAATGCCCTTGCCAAAGAAGAAGCGCAGCTTGCGGTACTTCATGTTCCAGGACTGCTCGCTCCACTGGCCCGAGAGCACACCCGCCACGGACTTGGTCTCCTTGGGCAGGCTGGCGTTCTCGCGACCGTGGAACAGGCTGCCGACCTCGTACAGGTGCACGTTGGGCGTGCCGTGGGCCTCGTTATAGGCCACGGACTGCAGCAGGCCCGGCAACAGCGAACGACGCATCTCGGTCTGCTCGGCTACCAGCGGGTTCATGAGCACCACGGGGCAGCCGCGGCCCTCGGTGGACATACCGATCTTCTCCAGGTCGCCCGGGGCGGCAAAGCCAAAGGTCGTGGTCTCGTTGAGGCCGCAGGCGCGCAGGATCTCGCCGACCTTGCGGGTGAGCTTCTGCTCGCGGGTCAGACCGCCGATATGGTTCTTGGCAGCCGGGATGGTCGCCGTCACGCGGCCCATACCCCACAGGCGCAGGACCTCCTCGATCAGGTCGATCTCGCGCGGCAGGTCGGGACGGAAGCTCGGCGGGGTGACCATAAAGTCCTCGCCGTCGCGCTCGACGGTGCAGCCCAGACGGGTGAGCGAACGCTCGATAAAGTCAGGCTCGATGTCGGCACCGCAGATGGCGTGCACGCGGGCCAGGCGCAGCTTAATGCTGTCGATGGTCTTGGGCGCGGGGAAAACGTCGACATAGCCGGGAGCAACCTCGCCGCCGGCGATCTCCTCGATGAGCGCGCACGTGACGTTGGCGACGTCCACGCAGCCGGTCTCGTCAACCTGGCGCTCAAAGCGAATGGAGGCGTCGGAGATCAGCGACAGATCGCGGCTGGTGTGCGAGGTGCGACCGGCGTTGAAGCAGGCGCTCTCGACCATCACGTCGACGGTGTCGTCCTCGATCTCGGAATCCATGCCGCCCATAACGCCGGCCAGCGCCACGGGGCGCTCGCCGTCGGTGATGAGACCCATGCCGGCGTCGAGCGTGCGCTCCTCGCCGTCGAGCGTCGTAAACCTCTCGTCCTGCTGGGCGGCGCGAACCACCACGCGGCGGTGGCCGTCGCGCTCGGAAAAGGTGTCCAGGTCAAAGGCGTGCAGCGGCTGACCGGTGAGCATCATCACGTAGTTGGTGATGTCGACGATGTTGTTGTGCGGGCGCACGCCCAGGGCGTTGAGGCGCTTGACCATCCAGTCGGGCGAGGGGCCGACCTTCACGTTGCGCACGATGCGGGCGACATAGCGGTCGCACAGGCCCTCGTCGGCGATCTCGACCGAAAGCTCGTCGTCGGTCGCGCGGCCGGTCTCGACCTTGATGGCGGGCAGCTCAACGTGGAAATCGCGGTCGAAGATGGCGCCGGTCTCGCGGGCCATGCCGATCATGGACAGGCAGTCGGGACGGTTGGGCGTGATCTCGCAGTCGAGCACGGTATCACTCGAGCCCACGTACTCGGCAAACGGCATGCCGCAGGGCGTATCCTCGGGCAGGATCATGATGCCGGAGTGGTCGCCGCCCAGGCCGAGCTCGCGCGCGGAGCAGTTCATGCCCATGGACACGACGCCGCGAAGCTTGCTCTTCTTGATCTTGACGTCGCCGGGAAGCACAGCGCCAATCATGGCCGTGACGATATGGTCGCCGGCCTCGAAGTTCTGCGCGCCGCAGACGATCTGCAGCGGGGCGGGGTTGCCGTCGGCGTCGAGGTTCTTGTCGCCCACGTCGACCGAGCACACATACATGTGGTCGCTATCGGGGTGCGGGGTCTTGGTGAGCACCTTGGCAGTCACCACGTGGTCGAAGGACTCGCCCACGGTGTCGATCGCCTCGACCTCGGTACCGGTACGGATATATTCGTCCGAAAGGGTCTTGGGATCCTCCGGAATATCGATCATGGTCTTGAGCCAGTCGTAAGAAACTCTCACTTGATTACTCCTTATGAGAAAGAAATGCCTGATAAAACGGGTGATTTAGAACTGATTGAGGAACCTCATATCGCCCGTCATGAGAGTTCTGAGGTCGGGCAGGTCGTAGCGCAGGGCCGCGACGCGCTCGGCGCCAATACCAAAGGCGAAGCCGGTGTACTTCTCGGGGTCGATGCCGCAGTTGATCAGGACGTTGGGGTCGACCATGCCGCAGCCCAGGATCTCGATCCAGCCGCTGTGCTTGCAGAAGTTGCAGCCCTTGCCGCCGCAGACGTGGCAGCTCACGTCCACCTCGCAGCTAGGCTCGGTGAAGGGGAAGAAGTGCGGGCGGTAACGCGTCTTGCGATCCTCGCCAAACATGCACTTAACAAAGTAGTCGAGCGTGCCCTTGAGGTCGCCAAAGGTGATGCCCTCGTCAACGACCAGGCCCTCGATCTGGTTGAACTGCGGCAGGTGGCAGGCGTCGGCCGTGTCGGGACGATAGACGGTGCCCGGGCAGATCATGTAGATGGGCGGCTTTTGCGACTCCATAGTGTGGATCTGCACGCCCGAAGTCTGGGTGCGCAGCAGCACGTCGGACTCGCCGTGGGCGTGAGCCTCAGGGTGCGCGACGCTGCCGGGGTTGTTGTCGACCACGTAGAAGGTGTCGCGTGCCGAGCGGCTCGGGTGATCCATGGGGGCGTTGAGCGCGGTGAAGTTGTAGTAGGAGGTGTCGACCATGGGGCCGGACTCGACGGTGTAGCCGATGCCGCAGAAGATGTCCTCGGCCTCCTCGATGATCTGCTTGATCAGGTGCTGGTGACCGATCTGCGGACGGATACCCGGCAGCGTGATGTCGACGGCCTCGTGCTCGAGTGCGTGCTTGAGGGCGGCGGCCTTCATCTCGGTGGTACGCTCGTCGAGCATGCCCTCGATCAGCTGGCGCATCTCGTTGGCGCGCTTGCCCATCACGGGACGATCCTCGGGGGCGAGCTTGCCCATCATGCGCATCAGGCCGGTGATGCGGCCCTTGCGACCGAGCAACTCAACGCGTGCAGCCTCGAGCTTGGCGGCGTCGTCGGCGCCTGCGACGAGCTCCTTGGCCTCTTCCTCGAGTTTGACCAGATCATCAATCAGACTCATGTCTTCCCTTTCGTCTCTCGCGCATCCGCGCTCCGGGACGGCTGACGCCGCCCGATGCTGCGGACGCGCGGCCCGGTTCGGTAACAAAAAACCGCCCTCGGGCATGTGCATTGCCCAAGGACGGTTGAATTCCGCGGTACCACCTTGTTTGACCCGGCGGATGTCTGGCCCGCCGTGCCCACTCTTCGCCCCTTGTCGCGAGGCTCGCGGCTTCCCTACTGGGGACATCGCCGCCGCTGGCCGCGCGCCCGTTGAGGTCGCTGCTCGGGAGTGAACGCTTGGCCCTTGCCACCGCAGGAAGGTTTGCAGCCCATGACCTTCCCTCTCTTGCCGGCGACGCGGCGGGCAAAACCCTCTCCGTCAACGCATTGGGCTATAGGATAGCACATCATGTGGGCGTATCGCCGCGTTCCGTTTTGTTCGCGCTGGGTACAAGGCGAGTAGCTGTGCAAACTGGCCGCGCGCCCACCCGTGGCGCTCGACCTGCGAGATCAAGGATATGGTATGGGAAAGAAACTCGATAAGAAGGCCGAGCCTGTAGTGGGCAAGACATCCAAAGGCATGAAGGTCGATAAGGCCGTCAAAAAATTCCGCAAGCTCGAGGGCAAGCTGTGGACTCGCGAGTACCTGCTCAAGATTGCCGAGTTTGACGGCGCGACCATTGCTCCCGCCAACGGTGCCGCCGCCCGTGCCGACGCCATGGGCACCCTTGCCGGCGAGCACCATAAGCTCCTGACCAGCGAAAAGTCCATTGAGCTTGTGCGCTCGCTGGCACGCGAAACCGTCGCCGGCGGCAAGATCAATGACCCGCAACTGCTCGACGAGATCCGCGTGCTCGGCCGCGACCAGCGCGAGGCAAGCGCCATTCCCATCGAAGAAGCCGAGACCTGGACCAGGCTCACCTGCGAGGCAGACGCCGTGTGGCACAAGGCCAAGACGGCCAATGACTGGGCGAGCTTTGAGCCCTATGTGGATAGAATCGTCGCCCAGCTTAAGCATCAAGCCGAGCTCATGGACCCCAAGCGCGACCCATACGACGTGTGGCTCGACCAGTACGAGCGTGGCCTTTCCACCGAGAGCTTCGACGCGTTTTGCGATGAGGTCAAGGCCACGGTCGTGCCGCTCGTGCACGCCATCGGCGAACGCGGCCAGCAACCCGCTGCCGACTTTTTGCACGCCCGCGTGCCCGAGGCCGCCCAGCGCGCCATGAGCTTTGACCTTATGAAGCTTGTCGGCCTGGACCTGGACGACACCACGCTTGCTTTTACCGAGCATCCGTTTAGCGAGGGCTTTGCCGTGGGCGATGCGCGCATCGCGACGCACATCTACGAGGACGACTGTATCTCCAACGTCTACAGCATCATCCACGAGGCGGGGCACACCATGTACGAGCTGGGCGTCAATCCCGCCTATGCGCGCACCTGCCTGGAAGGCGGCACCTCCATGGGCATCCACGAGAGCCAGAGCCGCTTTTTTGAGAACACCGTGGGTCGCAGCCGCGCCTTTATGGGACCGCTGCTCGAGGTGCTGCGCCGCCACGCGCCCGAGGTCTACGGCAGCGTGGACGAGGACACGCTCTACCGCGCCGTGAACATCGCGCAGCCGTCGTTGATCCGCACCGAGGCCGACGAGCTCACCTATCCGCTACATATTATGGTGCGCTACCAGATCGAGCGCATGCTGTTTGCCGGCGTGGCCACGGCCAAGGATATCCCCGCGCTTTGGAACCGCTTTATGGACGAGTACCTTGGCATTCCCGTTCCCGACGACACGCACGGCTGCCTGCAGGATACGCACTGGAGCGGCGGCTCGTTTGGCTACTTCCCCACGTATGCGCTGGGTAGCGCCTACGATGCCATGTTTGTGCCGGCCATGTGCCGCGACGGTGTCGACCTCAACGGCGCCTGTGCGAGCGGCGATTTGGCGCCCGTTCGCGCCTGGCTGGGCGAGCACATTTGGCAGTGGGGCCGCGCCAAAGACGCGCCGGAGCTCATCAAGGGCGCCTGCGGCATGGACTTTGACGCCCGCTACTACTGCAGCTACCTGCAGGACAAGTTCACCACGCTGTACCAGCTGTAAAGCTTAGGCAACACGTCAACGCAAAGGGGGCGCCGCGGGATCTATCCCGCGGCGCCCCCTTTTTCACCTAGTCATTGGGGACGTTTGCAGCGTCGAGCAGTTACGCGGTTTAGTAAAACAGCGTAACTACAGAGCTTCCAGCGCGTTGGCGATGCGCTTCATGGCGGCGCCGGCGGCCGATTGGTCCGGAGCCTCAGCCAAAACGCGAATCACCGACTCGGTTCCGCTCTTGCGCACGAGCACGCGGCCCTCGCCCGCCAGCGACGCCTCGGCCTCGGCAATGGCGGCCTGCACGCCCATGTTGCCCAGCGCGGCGTCCTTATCCGCCACGCGCACGGCAACCTGCGCCTGCGGCAGTAGCTTGCACGGAGCCGTGAGCTGCGAGAGTGTCTCGCGCTCGGCGCGAATCACTTCCATCACGCGCAGCGAGGTCATAATGCCGTCGCCCGTGCGCTCGATATCGCCAAAAATCGTGTGGCCCGTCTGCTCGCCGCCCAGGCTGTAGCCGCCCTCGCGCATCTTGGCATACACGTGACGGTCGCCCACGCCGCTGGTCACGGCGCTCAGGCCGGCAAGCTCCAGCGACTTGACCAGGCCAAAGTTGCTGGCGATTGTCGGCACCACGGTACCGCCCGAAAGGCGACCGTGCTTGTTCAGGTACACACCGCACACGTACAGGATCTGGTCGCCGTCGACCACGCGGCCGCGCTCGTCCACGGCCAGGCAGCGGTCGGCATCGCCGTCATAGGCAAAGCCCACGTCCAGGCCCTGCTCCACCACATGGCGCTGCAGGCGCTCCAGGTGCGTAGAGCCACAGTCGACGTTGATGTTAAAGCCATCGGGCGCGGCGTTGATCACGCGCACGTCGGCACCCAGCGCATCGAACACCGGCTTGGCCACCGAGGATGCCGAGCCGTTGGCGCAGTCGATGCCGATCTTGACGCCCTGCAGCGAAAAGTTCGCGCTCGCGATGAGCGAGGCAATATAGCGGTTGCGGCCCTGCATGTAGTCCACTGTGGCGCCAATGTGGTTGCCCGTTGCCAGCGGCACCTCGCTCTTGCCATCGATGTAGTCCTCGATGAGCTCCAGCACGTCCTCGTCCATCTTAAAGCCGTCGCTGTTGACGAGCTTAATGCCGTTATCGCAAAACGGGTTGTGGCTCGCACTGATCATGATGCCGCAATCGAAGCAGCCCTCCACGGTCTGATGCGCCACGCCCGGCGTCGGGATCACGTGCAACATGTAGGCGTCCGCACCGCTCGCGACCAGGCCGCTCACCAGCGCCGCCTCGAACATATAGCTCGAGCGACGCGTGTCCTTGCCCACGATCACGCGCGCTTTGGTCCCGCGGTTGGCGCCGTAATACCAGCCCACAAAGCGGCCGATCTTATAAGCGTGCTCTACCGTCAGTCCAACGTTGGCCTCACCGCGAAAGCCGTCGGTGCCAAAGTACTTCATACCTTACTTATCCCGTTCAAACGTTTGAGCGGTTGGCGTGGTGCGAACCTTAAGCGCTTTGTGCCCAGAGTCCTTCGAAGTCGTGACCGTGTACTCGACCTTTATGTCTTGTCCAAGAAGCATGTGGACGCCGCCCCATGCGACCTTCAAGCCATCGTGCGTCGCTTCGTTCATCTCGATAGAACCGGAGCCCGAAGTCTTAATGTCCGAAATGCTGCCCTCCGCAGGAGCGTAGAGATAGAGCCTCAGCACCTCGTCATCAATATCCTGGCTAATGCCGTTATGGCCCTGGAAATAACCAGGCATCTCGGCCTTCTCCTGAGGGGTCATCGTGTTCTTGAGCGTGGTGGTCACTCGATACGTTGTCGAGCCATCGGCATTTTCAACCGAAGAATCGATGGTGACTCGCTTATCGAGGAACCAATCCATCTTTGAATAGCTGTAGTTGTTCACATAGACGCCCAAGATCGGAGCCTCCGACGTATCGGTTTGGAGGGCGCCCGATATTCCAAGAGCCTTCGCGGCCTTTTCCTCGTCATCGTTTCTCGAATACATGAGGATGCGACCCTCGGAAGCACCCTTTTCGATGGCGGCAGCGATCTTAGTAATATCGCTGGAGCCCAGTTCGTCCACGATCTTGTTAAAAGCCGATCCGGCGACGGCCGCAAAAATGGCGTCCTGTTCCTCTACCGGGTAATTCCAATAAATATCGTGCAGCAGCACCTTTGCAGCGTTGCTTCCGTCGACGACGGTGCCGTCGGGAAGCTGCGTGCTGCCCACAATGCCGAGCATATACTGCAAAAATACCGGATCGACTGCAAATACGCCGTCGATGTCATCTCCAACAATGGCCTTTTGCATATCGCTGGCAAGCTGAGCCGCACGCGGATAATCGGGCGTCATCGTAACGTCGCCCATCGTGTATCCGAGCGTGTTGAATCCGGTCAGCCCCCATCCGGTCGTGAACAGGTTTGCCTCTTCATCGGTGATGGGAAGCGGGCTCAAAGGCTCTTTCATCATGTCGACTTTGACAAAATCTCCCAGCTCAAGCTTACCGTCAGTCACTGACATCACGCCGCGAGAACCCGGGAAACCGCCGCAGGCGCGGATCTCGACATTGCTCATCGCGAGCACAAGATAATGACGCGTCTGGCCGTTAGCGCCGAGCATCTGGGGCAGAACGGGGGCGATCTTCTCTGCCGCGTCGACTGCACCGTCCAGGGTGGCAAAGCCGTCCTTTGCCTTATCGACCAGCTCGGTCACCTGGGCGATATGCGTATCGCCAATACCCTGCACCTTTTTGTTGGCGCTCTTAAACGCCTTCGAGCTATCGGAGAGCGAATCGGCGACCGCCTGCAGCGCGGACACGTTGATTGTCCCGTCCTGGAACAGCTTGCCGGGCGTTGCCTGAGCGAGATTATCGGCCATGGGAACCAGCGCGCCGCTCGAAACATCGGACAGAGCGTCGACCATGGTGCGGGCGGCGTTAATATCACTGCCGTACACCGGAATGAACGAAGCCATCGTCCACACCGGGCTCGAGGTCTCCTTCTTCATGCTGCTGCAGAGCTCGTCGATCTTTTTCGCATCGTCGGGCAGGGTCGAAAAATCGCCCGACGTGACCTTGTCCTTAAGGCCGCCGACGATCTCGACAGTTTCCTTTGCCTGGCTCTTCACGGTTTTTGCCGAGTTAAGCAGCATGAAGCCACCCACGCCAAACACGACAAGAACCACCGCGACGATGGCGGCGACAACGGCTGCAACGCGGCGCTTCTTGCGCTCGCCCTTGCGATGGCGATGGCGAACCAGGCCGTTCGAGGTCGTGCTCGTCGAGGAATCACCGCCGTAGTTCAATCCAAAATCGTAATAATCTTCTTTAGAGCCCGAGCCCTTAAACTCGGCACCGTCGTCATTGAGACGGGCAAACGTGCCGGTTTCGGAAGTGCCCGTATAGATAGTGCCTAGGTTACCCGTAAGCCCTGCGTCTTCAGCAGAAGAAGCACTATTGGCGGGATTGGCAGAGTTGATGGGGCTGGCGTTGTGGGCGCTATGAGCGTTGTTAGCGGGGCCAGTGGGGCCGGCGACATTTGCACCGCCCGTTGGCGCCGGACGGACCCCGGCCGACGAAGCCGCAGAGCCCGCCCCGCCCGGAAATGCCTGCCTGCCTACGCGACCAGCCTGTTTTGCCTTTTGAGACTGCTCGTACAGAGCGGCAAACATCGCCGTTTCGCCCGGAGACGTACGGTTGCCAGCACCGTTTTGGCTGGATCCACTCGGTACGCCAGCGTTTCCAGTCCCATTTGAACGCGGCGGAACTGCAGGGCGCTCGCCGTCGCCGTTCTTAAAGTGGTTACCAGCCATAGAGGAGTCCTCGCAATACTAAAAGTCAATAACGCTATTAGTTTATGACATATTTGGCATCGTCAGTTAAACTCCAGACGCAGGCTCCAGTTCGCGGAATTGTGGTGCAACACCGTGTCCGTCTAGGCAGCGGCGTAAGCTATACCGTCAGGAACATCATCACGATGATCATGACAAAGCCAATCAAGTCGGTCGGCAAAAACACCGTGCCCAGCATAACGGCGCTGGTAATGGTTGCCGAGATCGGCTCCACAGTTCCGATGAGACTCGCACGTACGGAGCCAATATCCTTGACGCCCTGCATATAGAGCATATACGCCAGGAAAGAGCCCACGATCACAAACACCGCGAGCGCTTCGACGGCAGCAGTATCGAGGGTCGGCATATGAGCCCACGGCTGTACAAAGACGCTCGAAACGACACCCGCCGTAAGCATAGCCGAGCCCGTAACAATAGGGCTGCCGTATTCGGACAGAATCTTGGCGGGAATCACCGCCATACAGGCGGCGCTAACCGCACACATAAGGCCTGCGACCAGGCCAAGCGGCGATATGCTCAGACTGGTAGGGTCGCCGCCGGTAGCGATTAAAAAGGTGCCGCCCAGGGCCAACCCAATGCCAACGGCCTCACGCACGCGAGGCATGCGATGGTCGATCACGCAAGTGTAGCCCATAATGATAACCAGTTGCAGGCACTGGAGCACCGTCGCAGTTCCGGCATTGGTCAGGCGCACGGCCGAAAGATAACAAAACTGGTTAAAGAGCAGGCCAAAAGCGGTAAAGAGCAGCAGCTGCTTGCGATCAGCGGGCGTCGTCCAAAGCTTGACCAGGCGTGCGCGGTCGCGCGTGACAACCACAGCCATAAAGAGCAGGCCGGCGAGAATCTGCCGTATGCTCATAAGCCACAGCGTATCGACATGGTAGGTATCGAACAAAAAACTCGCGCTGGTACCCGAGAAACCCCAAAATGAACCGCCCACCAGCGTGGCTAAAACACCCGTGATCATCTTGCGCGTCTGGGCGTCGTTGAGACGGTCGCGCCAGGCGCGACGGGTGTTGCGGCTGAGCTCGTCAGTCCCCTCGGGCACTACAAAATCGGACGCCGCCGTCATCGGTACCGAAGCCCTTTCGCGTGCACGCTGAGCTGTGCGCTCCTGCTCCATTCCACTCCCCCGAAATCAATTGGCAACAAAGCGCTCAAACTGTAGCACGAATATCGGCATGAAAAAGCAGACGATTCGGAACATCTACGAGCGTCCAGATTGCAAGGACGAAAGGCACGGACGCGCTATGCCGAGCGGTTGGAATCGTCTAGGGCGCCTGGGGCGGCTTCCGCACTTTCATCGGTATGGTCACCGTCGCTCTGCTCCTTGGCGCTGTCCCGGCCTTCCTGCTCGCGGCGACGTTTTTCGCGAATCTGCTCCACGGCTGCGCGCAGGGCGGCCTCGTCCTCGGCGCGCGCCACCTCTTGCGTGGTTTTGACCATATGGCGAATCTCGAGCACCAGCAGCACGATCAGCGGCACCACGATAAGCGGGAAGAACAGCAGCGGATTGGTGAGCAGCGACACCGCCACGCCCAGGCCTGCCGAGACAAAGACCACGCGGCCCACCACATCGGCGGCGGGCACGGGCGCGGCGTCCTCGACCGGATTGGCGTCGCCCTTGGTGTGGTAGACCGGCGAGCCGTCGGACGCGGCCTCCACGGATACGATGCGGTGCGTGTTGAGCGAACCCTCCAGCGCGTCGTCGGACGAATGGAAGGTGATGATGTCACCCACCTGGTAGACCTGGCTGTTGTCGGTATCGACGACGATAAACGAATGCACGGGAATCGCCGGTTCCATCGAGCCGGTCAGCGTACGCATAAAGCCGTAGCCCATAATGGTGGGAATCTCGCCGGCGGGCGTGAACACCGTGCGTAGCAGCACCACAAAGGCGACCAGGATCACCACGGTCGACAGCACGTTGATCACGCGGAGCACGTGCTTCATCACTTGTCGTCGTCCTTTGCGGAAAGCGCAGTGTCGGCGGCGTCAGTGGCCTCGGTAGCGTCCTTTGCAGAAGGCGAAGCCTCGCCCTCGGCACCCGCGGCAGGCTCATCGGCACCCGCAGCCAGCTCGGCGTCCTCGCCGCGCAGGCGGGCCAGCAGATAGCGCGACAGGCTGTTGCCCTCGGCACGGCGCTCGGCGCGGGCGCGATCGCGCTGGGCCAGCTCCAGCTCGTGCGCCAACGAGTCCAAGCGTTGCTGCATCTCCACGCGGGCGGCCTGGAGCTCGCGCTCGTGCGCGGCCTTGACGGCGGCGACCTCCTGCTCAATGCGCTTCCCTGCCTCGAGCTCGGCCGCGGCGATACGCGCGTCGGCGTCGGCACGGGCCTTCTCGGCGGCGCGTGTGGCGGCATCGCGCTCGGCAGCGGCTGCGGCGACCTTCTCGCCGGCGTCCACCGTAGCCTGCTCGACGGCAGAATCGGCGGCCGCACGGGCGGCATCAATCGCGGCATCGGCTGCCTGCTGAGCAGCGGAAACCTTCTCCTCGGCCGCGGCGACGGTGTCGGCGAGTTTCTGCTCCGCCACAGCAGCAGCGGCGTCGGCCGCCTCGGCCGCGGCACGGGCATCGCGCTCGGCCGTCAGCTGCACTTCCTCGATCTGCAGCTGGGCGGCGTCCAGCTTGGCATGCAGCTCGGCCGCCTCCTTGGCAGAGGTCTCACACATGCCGGCGAGCTCGGCCGCGGCGGTCGAGCGCGCCTCAACGGCAGCGTCCTCGGCGGCCTTCTTGCCCGCTTCGACATCCTCCAGTGAACCCTGCAGCTCCTCGGCATCGGCCTCGGCCATCTGAGCACGCTGTGTCAGCGCCAGCTCGCGCGTCTTGGCCTCGTCCAGCTCGTCGGCCAAGTCGTCGCGCTCGTCGGTCAATGCATGCGCCTGCACCTTCCAGGACGTAAGCTGCCCCTGCAGCTCCTCGATCTGCTCGCGGGCCTCGGCCAGCGCCTGCTCGGCATCGAGCTGAGCCTGCGTGACCTCCTCCACAAACACGCGACGGACCTCGACGTCGGGCAGGTCGGGGCTATCGACCTGCACCTCCTTAATCTCCTTGATAAACTTGGGCGCCACTGGCTCGGGATGCACGCTCTCGAGCTCCTGCAGGTTGCGCTCGTCATCGGTCAGGCTCTTAAAGACGGTGTAGTTGTTGATGAGGTTGGTGTACATCTGCACCATGTACTCGTCGTCGAACGCCAGCGCCTGCTGCTGCACGTCGATGTTGTAGCCCACCTTGTCGTAGCGCTCCATAAACTGCCACAGCTGGTAGCACTTGCGGTAGTTGGGGTCCTTCATGATGAGGTTGGTGCGCTGGATGGGGCTGCGGACCGCGCTGCAGCCGTTCATGATCTGGCAGAACGACGCACCGCGCAGCGCCATGACCAGGCGGCGCACGCGGTCGATGCGCATAAAGACGTCCATGTTATCGGCGTCGTTCTCGGCAAAGCTCTGGCGGTTTTTGACCGTCATCTCGACGTTGTACTCGATCTCCTCGTACGCATCGTCGATCTTGCTGTGCATCTTAAAGCGGTTGCGGATCTCGTTGCCCGTCGACCAAAAGATCACGTCGGTACGCTTATCCACAAACGTCAGCAGGCGCTGAATCAGATGGTAGATAAAGCGGTTCTCGTACAGGTCGTACGTCTCGACGGTATTGACGTTGAGGATGCGCGTGGGGTGGACGCTGCCATCGTCGCTCGGCGCCAGAAACTGCGTGTTCTGGCTCAGGTGACGGACACTGTCGGCGCTGATCTTCTTGGCGAGCGAGACCGGCACCACCTCTTCCTCGGTGGTGATGAAGCGGCGCGGCTTTTCGATAATGGTGTTGATGGCGTCGAGCGAGTCCTCGATCATGCTGATCCATTCCTCGTCCACCACCTTGACGAGCTCCTCGCGCTGCTGCTCGATCGTGGTGCCCGAGGCCTGCGCCATCTCAAACAGATAGCGGAAGTAGCGGCTGTCCTCCTGGATGGGCTCCATCTGCTCGGAGAAGCTGGTATAGAGGTCCTGAATAGTCTCGGACATGGGTTACTCCATAGGTTGGATCGATCGGAAAGAGGCGGGGCGACATCACGCCGCCCCGCACTTACGCCATTAGTAGAAGTTCTGGATCCGCTGCAGGTACATGACGGAATCGGGCAGACCGCCCTCGCCAAAGGTCTTCTCGATGTACTCGATTAGGCCCTTCATCTCGTCGCGCACAAAGCTTACGTTCATGGACTCAAACTTCTTGAGCACCTTGCGGGCGATGATGTAGTCCATGCCGCCCAGCTCGGTGCCGCCGCACGCCACGTACACGGGGATAAAGTCGTACATCTGCTTGATGATACGGTTGCCAAAGGCCAGCTTAAAGCGGGTCTGCAGGTACTGGTCCAGCTTGTGCATCTTCTGGAGCAGCTCGTCGTCGATCACGTACTCGACCTTGGCCTTTTGGAACAGATACTGCAGGTGGTCGGCCGTCACGTGCACGCGCTCGTGCGGCTCGCACTCAAACGCGTCGGCGCGCTCGTTGAGCTCGATAGGGATCGCGCGGTCGTACACCTTGTCCGTGATGGTAAAGGTGGAGTCGTCGTTGTTGGCCGTGCCGATAAACCACAGGCTGTCGGGGATGGTGAGCTTGCCGTCGTGCAGGCCCTTGGAGTCGGCGGCCCACTGGGTGGGGACCAGATCGAGTACCCACTCGTCGTGACTGGGCATCTCGAGCACCGACAGGATCTCGGCAAAGTAGTACTCCACGCGGGCCAGGTTCATCTCGTCGAGCACGATCATGGACGGGTCCTGGCGCAGGCCCGCCTCGTACACGGCGCGGAGGAACTCGGTCTCGTTAAAGCGCTTGGAAAACTCGTTAAAGTAGCCCAGTACCTCGGTGCGGTCGCGGAAGCTCGGCTGCACCGACACGATGGTCGCGGGGTTGTCCAGGTAGCGGCTAAAGCTGTAGGGCAGCGAGGTCTTACCGGTACCCGAGATGCCCTCCAGGATCAGCAGCTTGGAGGCGGCCATGCCGGCCACAAAGCGGCGGATGATCTCGGGCGTGTAGTAGAGCTTCATTTGGCTGCAGGCGAACGCGCGGAAACTGTCGACAAAGTCCTCCAGCGAGATGGCATCGTCATAGACCGGCGATTCCCAATCGCGGTACTTAAGGTCCACAAGGGACAGCTTGGGGAAGCGGTTGGCCTGGGCAATTTCTTTTTCCTCGGCAAGGGTCTTGGCCTCGACGGTGGCCTTGGCCATGGCGGCCGCGGCGTCCTTGACGCCCTCGCCATCGAGCGCAAGCGACGCATTGCCCGACATGACGGCCGTCGCCGTGGCGCCCTCGCCCGCAGGCGCACCGGCACCCGCAGCGGCGCCCACCACGTTGCCCACCGTGGGCAGGTGATCGTTGGCCAGGGCCGAGGCGCCCACGTACGGGATCTGCTTGGTGCCGCCCATGGCATTAACCTTGAGCGCCAGCAGTTTGTTCTTCTCATCCATCAGGTCGAGCACCTGCTTGTTCAGGCGGCCGATCTCGCGATAGAGTGCCTTGTTGGACGTATCGTCGCGATGCAGGCGACGGTTGATGCGGTAGCGGTGGATCAGAATGGCCACGATCAGCACGGGAACCGCGATGAGCATGGCAAACAGAATGACCGCACCGATCTTGCCCACCAGGTCAAACGTGGTGAAGTAGGTCATAAAGATGTTGAAGTACTCAACCCAGCCAAACACCAGCAGGTTAAGGATAGAGCTCACGACGGCAACGACGTTGTAGACGACCTTTGCCAGCAGCTCCCAGGCAAATCCCAGAAACTCACTCACCGTCGGTACCCTCCTGCTTGGTCGCGTTCATCGCCGCCTCTGCCTCGGCCTTCAGACGGCGGGCTTCCTCGAGCTTGGCCTCGGCCTGGGCGAGCTGCTCGGCGGCGTTATCGGCGGTGACGGTGGCAGTGTCACCCTTGCCCTCGGCGTCCACGATGGCGGCCGCGGCGGCCAGGCGGTCCTCCTCGGCCATGGCGCGCTTAAGGTTCATGCCCACCACGATGAGGTGATACACCTGGTAGATAAAGAACAGCAGCATGGGCAGCACGATCACGATGAGGAAGCCCATGGAGCTGGACAGGAAGTCCATGACCTTGCCCATTTGCGGCAACGCGAACAGGTACTTACCAACGATGTCTCCGTCGCTGATGATGTGCGTATCGGCCACGTCGTTGTTGTCGCCCTTGGTGGTAAAGCTGCGCATGCCGTTGACCTCGTCGATGGCGGCGATGCGGTGCGTGTTGAGCGCGTACTCGTTGTCGATGATAGTGTGGAACGTCACGATGTCGCCCACCTCGAGCTTTGAGGTGTCGCACTTTTGGATGACGATGAGGTCGCCCTTGTTAAACGTGGGCGCCATGGAGTCGGACTGCACGGCGAGCGGGGTGAAGCCGGCGATGTCGGAGACGCTGCCGTCCTCGCGCGTGGCGAGCGTGGTAAACGCGTACAGGGCCGCTACCAGGATGATGATCCACATGACGACGCTCAGTGCGATGGATGCGGCTTTTTTAACAGATTGCATGATGTCCCTTACTACCGTGTCTTTCTAGGTCGTGCGCGGCCCGGTGGCCGCCGTGCATATCTACTGTTCCTCGACGCCCTCAAAGCGCATCGAAACCGAATAGTTAGCTCCCTTTAGCATATTAGTGCAATTTGGGTCCGTTCCTTCGAGCCATATGCGAACGGTTACCGGCTTGTCCGTTTCTTTTATCAGGTCGAACATGTCGCTGGCAGCGGTCGCCGTACCCGAGTCGAGCCCAAAGACGGTGGCCGTGCCGGACGAACCCCCGCCCCCGTTGGGGTTGTAGACCCAGGTGTGGCCGTCGGCGGTAAAGCTCATGCGCATGGCGCTGGCCATGCCTTGCGTGTCGGAGCTAAACCGCGTGCCGGGCACGCCGCCATCGCCGTCCTGCCCGGTTAGACGAACGCGCAGGTCCGTGCTGCTCATAAAGTGCAGCGTAAACTCCAGGTAGGCGCCGGTGGCCGGGTCGGCGGTGGAACCGTCCTCGAAGGTGAAGGTCTGATAGTCGCTCGTGGTGACGGGTTTGAGCTTGGATGCGTCGATGTCCACGCCCTTTTCGCTGGCGATGCGTGCCGAGATCTGGTCGAAGCCCAGGCTGTGGACGTATCCGTCGAACGTGGCATGCTCGTCCAGGTCAAAGCGCAGCGAACCGTCGGCGTTGGCGTCGATCATGAGCATGCGGGTTTTGGCGCTATCGGCGATGGAAAACCAGGCAAAGGTTGCCATAGCTATCGCCACCAGGGCAAACAGTACCAGTACCACGGTGGTGGTGAGCTTGCGGCGCAGGTCGGTGTCGGCGGGCGCGGCGGCGTTGGGCTTGCCGGTGGCGGGCGTGCAGTTGGCGGCGGGTTGCTTACGCGTCATGGCTACTCACCGTCCAAGGTCGCAAAGAGGGCCAGGTGCAGGGTGCCCGGATCCTGATAGAGATAGTCGGCGCTATCGGGGTCGGTGCCCTCGATGTAGTAATAGATGTCCAGACGATAGGTCTGGCCCAGCCCCAGCGTGGCGAGCGCGTTTTGCGGGCGCGTGGCCGTCTCGCTCGTGTCCAGGGTAAAGGCGGCCGGGTCCTGCGTGACGTTGGCACCGCAAGCGAGCTGGCCGTTTTGCCAGCCCAGCAGCATGCCCTCGGTGTAGCCCGCCAGGCCCGCAGGCGCGGTCGAGGGATGCTCGCCGCGATGGCCGCCATCGGAGCTGTCGAGCTCAAAGATATTGGCGGCAAGCACCTGGCCGCCGCTCGAAACCTTAATGCCCACGCGGGCCGCGCGCAGCAGCTCGGCATCGGCACCCTGCGGGACCAGTGACTCGGCCAGATACAGGCTGACCTTGCCCTTTACTTTGCTGGCGCCCGTTCCGGTAATGGTGGGGCACAGGTCGATCCAGCCGTGATAGTAGGCAGAGCCGTTGTCTTTTGCCTGCTCAAACACCGTGGCATCGCCGGCCGAGTTGTTTTGCGCGCAGGCAGCAAAGCCGTTGAGGTCAAAGGTCGAGACCGGGCAGAGCGTCACAGCGCCGGTCGCGTTGGAAGTCAGGGAAACGTCGCCCTGCTGCGACCAGCTGCCGCGATCGGCATCGCCCAGCTCCAGCACCAGCTTGGACGTGTCGCTGTGCACGCTCACCGAGTTGGCGTTGACCTTCATGTTGTTGGTAAACCAGGCGTAGGTCGCCGCGCCCAGCGTGGCGGCGAGTGCCACCATGACGAGCGCGATGTAGGCACGTGCATGGCGAGCGTGGCGGCGAGCGGCGGCGGGCTCGAGGCGTTCGCGCTCGGCGGCTGCGTTGGAGGGGACCGCGGGGGTCGCGCTCTCGGCGTTGGCCTTGCAGCTATCTGCTGGCATGTGCTTCTGATCTTCCATGTCGCTCGCCCCCTTATGCCTTGGCCGCGGCAAAGGCAAGCTGCAGCACCACATCGCGGGCCTGAGCCTCGTCGATGCAATTAGCGTCACAGCCTTCCATGTACACAACGTAGCGAACGCTTGCCACCTCGTTGGCGGCCAGCGTGCAGATGGGCGTGGCGCCCGCGCGCGCCGTGGGCGTGTCGCCGGTGCCGTCCATGCTGTAGGCGTTTATGGCGCGCGCAGGGTCAGCGGCGTAGGTCCAGCCCGAGGCGCCTGCTGCCACAACCACGCCGTCTTGCGCGGTGGTGCGCCTGCTGGTGGCGCCCGCGGTGCTGCCCAGGTCGTCGCAGGTAAAGATATGCGTTTGCGTGCCCGATGGGGTCGTGATGACCAGGCCCAGGCGCAACGCGGCCAGCAGCTGCGGGTCGCTCGTCACGCTCATCTGGCCCTGATACAGGTACACGTTGAGCGCGCTGCCGCTGCCCTTAAGGTACAGCGTGCCCGAGAGAGCGTAGTCGTCCAGCTGCGCTGTGCAGTCGGCGTAGTCGGTCGTGATACCCGCGGCGTTTTGGAACGTGCCACGCCAAAAGCGGGAAAGGTTTGCCGTCGAGATGGGATAGAGCGTCTTGTCGGCCGCGGCAAGCGCGGCCGTCGTGTCCCAGGGTCCGTTGGCTGAAAGACCAATCTGCAGGTCGGAGCTCTCGTCGCTTACCGTGTGTGCCACGGGCGTCACGTTGGTGTAGCGCGAGTTGCTAAACCAGGCGTAGGTGGCGGCGCTCAGGGCGGCTACCAGCACGAGCATCCACGCGGCCGCGACAACCATGCGACGACGCGAGCTTAGGATGTCTTTGGTGTTCGATGTACTCATCCCTGGCCCCCTTATGAACGCTTGCCGGCAAAGCGCAGTGCCAACGATTGCAGACTGGTGGCGGCTAGGTTGTTGGTGCAGTCGGGGTCGCAGCCTTCCAGCCACACGTACACATCCACGCGCACGGGAGTGCTGCGGTTGGCGCCCTTGGCAGCGGCGGGCAGGCTGCAGATCTTGGTCGTAGCCTCCTTGAGACTCACGATACCGGTGTCTTCGTTGTAGTCGCAGAAGTTTGCGCTGGTCAGCTGGTCAAAATGGACTGTGGCGCCGTCGGAGCGGCTGCTGTCGAGCACCAAGTGGTTCTGCTCGTTCTCGCCGGCATCCTTGCCGTCGAGCGTGTTGTAGCGCGCCTGGGGATTGTGCTCGCCCGAGACCTCAAAGACGTACTGACCCGTAACGGTGTCGCCCTGCCCCGGCGCATAGGCAACCAGCCCCACGCGTAGGGCGGTGGAGATGGGGTTTGCCGGGTCCTGCTCGGTAAAGTCGATACCCGACAGGTATACGTCGGTCGCGGCCGAGTTGGTGGCCAGGAACAGGGAGGTTTTATAGTAGTCGGAATGCTCAGCCGTGCCAAACATGCTGGCAAACAGCGAGTCCTGGGTGGTTCCGCCGGTAAAGCCCGTTACCTTTTGAAAGCCGTTGAGCACGTTGTCGGTCGAGACGGGATCGAGCAGGCCCGCAAAGCTCAAACCGGCGTTGGTCTTGTACTCGCCGTCGTATTCGTTGGAGATGAGGAAGGTAACGCCCGTGCCCGCGGCCATCTTGACGTCGGTGATATGACGGTTGGCGTTGTAGATGTACCAGGCATACGTTACGGCTCCGGCAGCAGCAAGGGCCACCAGCAACGTGGCGAGCATGCGATTGAACTGTTTTTGCAGCGAACGCGCGTCCGACATGCCCCTCCCCCAGATGCCGTGTTGTAAACCGCCTGGACATCATTTGCCCATAATGGAGTTATTTTACGCGAACGTGCAGTTCATCGAGGGTACAAACGCGACTTTTCGCGTGCTGTTCGCGCCGCATCAAGGCGGAGAGGGTCGCAAATCGCCGCTTTTTAAAAAATAGTTCTTGCCACTGGGTGGGAGCTCCGTTATATTATTCCGTGCGCACTCGCGCACCCTTGATCGGGCGTTTAGCTCAGGGGGAGAGCGCTTCCCTGACACGGAAGAGGTCAGAAGTTCAAATCTTCTAACGCCCACCAAATGTTCGCAGCTCAGAGGCTTCGCCTCTGAGCTGTTTTGTTTTACGCCGTCAAGCCAAAAGGACGTCGCGTCACCCAAAGCCGCCCAAACAACCCGGTAATCGCCCCAGTCAGGTCCAAAGTTGTCCATTCATCCCCGACGAACGCTTCGATCAGACTCGGATAGGCCTCATAGCCACATTTAAATAACCCCCCTATATGGCGAGGTCTAATACTTTTCCCGAGAAGTGTACGAGTTTATTTGGACCCCCGAAGCATCCACACTTTTTGACGCCAAAACCGCAGGATTGCACCAGTAAAACCGCAGGAAACGGGCACCTAAAAGTGTCGATGTTTCGGGGGTCCGTTCTGGCTCGTTCACTTCCCAGGAAAAGTATTAGACCTGAAAATATAACCGTAAATATCAACCCCCTACAATCGCCCCTACCAATACTGATGGGCCTTGACAACGGCATGCCAGAGCCTAAATCGCTTCATCTCGACGCGCTTGAGGGCAAAATATCGCTGCTCCTCGCTCATGCGCTTGTTAAAGATGGGGCGCTTGTTCCGATGCAGCTTGCGCCGGATGCGCTCGCACAGGCGAACGAGCTTGTCGTGGTCATTTGCCTGATCGGTCGTCACGGTAAAGTACGCCACGCCGTCAAGCAGCTCCAACTCGTTGCGGCGCTCGGCGTCCTTGTGGATCTTCTCGCGCCCGTCATGAATGGCATCGCTGTCGTAGTCGACCATCGCGGTCAGTACCTCCGGCGGTAGCCCGGCCTTTACTTTATCCCTGCCCACCTCGACTTTTGCCGTAAGCGTAATGTCGGGCGTGCGCTCCAACACGTGTATCTTGCGCTCGCGCCCATCGTTGAATCCATCGCGAATGAAGACCTTCTTGTTGAGCTCGGCCTTGCCCAATGCATACCCGCCGTAGCGCGCAGGCAGCGACATAAACATGCAAAGCCCCGACTCCCTGGGAGAGCGCGACCCCTCAATCACATATGCAAGCAGCGCTTTTGCTTTCGCAAGATCCCTCACCTTGGGGGACTTCTCGATATACGCCGCAATGAGCTCCTTGGTCGTAAGCCTGCCGTCGCGCATGCCCCCATCCCTACTTATCACCCCACCGGGGGCAAGGTTATCTAGCCGATAGTCCGATGTCATGGCATAGCCGGCATAGATGGCAGCCGCCGCATCGCCATCGTGCGCGGCCTGCAAAAACGCCAGCTCGGGAGAGCACACATACGCATCCAGGTCGCCCATCCAGTGGCCCAGCGAGATAAACGAACCTGCCGGGAGCTCGTTGGTGCACAGGTGCGTCGCGACGTGCTTGGTCCGCCGGCGGTCGGCGCGCGTCGGCACCATCAGATCCAGCACATCAATCCCCAGGTCGTAGTGATCGATAAACTCCTGAGCCTCCTGGTCACAGAGCGCGCAGGCGCCCGCGATCGACACGACCTCTGGTTCTGAATCCCCAAAGCGCGGGTTCGGGATGTGCGCCAAGAGCGCCAGCGCGGCGTTATGTGAAACGATAAAGTAGCCCATGGCGCGAAGATAGCACGCGCGTCGGCGGCCGTTGGCGATCCTGCTAAGTTTTCGGCAAACGACCGGCGGTTTATTGCCGAAGCGCGTCCAAAGTGCTCATTCGTCGACGTCTGGCTGCAAATCCGTCAAGCTTTTGGCAAGGTTGCCGCTCAACTGACCAAAAGCTGACCATGCACTTGCCCATTTGCTTGACGGCACGCCCCCGCCAAAACACCCAGCGACTTCTTGGACGGTCGAAACATCCGTCCAGTGACTGCACGCCACACCGCAATCGCCTCGTTAAGACAGCAGACACCACCGGCCACCAGCTCAAACACCGCCGGCCCCAGTCGCGCGTATCAAGCACCCAGCGCTGGGGTATCCTTGGAGCACATGCACCGCAAGCCACACAATGGAGCCGCCATGCGCACCGAGCTCGATGTTCCCTTTTCGCACAAAGACGAGGCCAAGGCCCTGGGCGCCAAGTGGGACCGGGCCAAGAAGATTTGGTACGTGCCCGATGGCGTCAACCCCGAGCCCTTTGCCGCGTGGCTGCCCGGCGTGGATCGCTCCGACCCCAGCGCGCCCTACATCTACCTGGTGCTGGGCAAGCGCGAGTGTTGGAAGTGCCACGAGCAGACGACGGTCGCGGCCTTTGGCATTCCGTATTTGGCGGCCGAGGACTCGGGCAGCGAGGCTGCGCCCGGCGCTGCGCCCACCACAGACGACACGGGACACATCGCGATCGACACCGCCCGCGCCAACGCCGTGGCCATCGTCCCCGCGCTGGGCTGCGTGCCAGCCGAGATCCGCGACTACCTGCGCGAGCGCTGCGGCTACAAGCCCGTAACGTCGCGCACCACCAAGACCGCATCGCTCGCCAGCACCTGCACCGGATGCGGCGCGCTGCAAGGCAGCCATTACCTGTTCGAGGAGCCCACGTCGCCGTTTGCGCTCACGGCCATCAACAAGCTGCCCGCGCTGGAGTTCGTGCGCGTGGAAGTCGCCGGCGTCTATGGAATCCCTGCCACCCAAGGCGACTTTGACCAGGCACTCTTCACCTGGGCACGCGACCACCACACCCAGTTCCACAAGAGTCTGTTCGAGGGGATTTACCTGTAGGGCAAAACTCGAAAATCTAGTCCGGATTTCCTCGAAAATCGAGTGTGAAAATCATCGAAAATCGAGTATGATTATCCTCGAAAATCGAGTGTGAAAATCATCGAAAATCGAGTGTGAAAATCATCGAAAATCGAGTATGCGCAGGTAGTGAGGTTTATCAAATCATGATTTCTTATGGTTCGGAACAGCCCAAATCCTACCGTCCTCGCCTTTTGGACGAACGACTGCAAACCCTGCTCCAGATTTTTGGAGCGGTCGAGATTCGGGGCACAAAGTGGTGCGGCAAATCATGGACCGCGCTCGCATTCGGTGAGAGCGTCGTTCATCTTGACGATCCAAACGTAAAGTCGCTGGTCGAAGCCGATCCTTCGCTCGCTCTTCAGGGCAATAAGCCGCACGTCATCGATGAGTGGCAGGAGGCCCCCGCAACATGGGACGCCACACGCCGCGCCGTAGATGCATCCGGCGGCGAGAAGGGCCTCTTTATCCTCACCGGGTCGTCAACGCCGGCAAAAGACTCTGTCACTCACAGCGGCGCCGGTCGCATAGCCCGTCTCGACATGAGCACCATGACGCTTTGGGAACGAGGGCTTTCAACGGGATCCGTTTCGCTGCAAAACCTATTCGAAGGATCATTCGAACCTTCGGCCTATACAGGCTCGCTCCCCATGCTGGCCGACGCAATTTGCTGCGGAGGATGGCCGGCGCTTGTCGGGGCGAGCCCTCAGATGGCCGCAGAGGTCGTCAACCAGTATCTCGATGCCATGTACGAAGTCAGCGTTCCGCAAAAAGGAGGCGTGGGGTCTACGGCACGGCACATTGTGTCCTCGCTCGCGCGCAACGTTGCGACCTCTGCCACGCTCAACACCATCGCGGCAGACGCCTCGTTGGGCGACAGTGACGCCCAGCCGGCAACTTCGACCGTGGCGTTTTACCTCGACATGCTGGAGAGCATGTATGCGATTGTAAATCTGCCCGGTTGGGATGCACCCGTCCGCGCAAAGTCCCGCCTGCGCACCAAGCCAAAGCGCTATTTCGCCGACCCCTCCATTCCCGCAGCCGCGCTTGGAATGAATCCCAAAAGGCTGCTTGCGGACGGTCAGACTTTTGGCCTGCTCTTTGAGTCTCTGTGCATTCACGATCTGAGCGTCTACACCTCGTGCCTGCCCGGCTCGCATCCGGGCTCGCTCCACTACTATGGCGACTCCGACGGGCTTGAAGTTGATGCCATTATCGAGTTGAACGATGGCCGCTGGGCAGCGATAGAAATCAAGCTCGGCGAATCCAAGGTTAGCGACGGAATCCGCAACATCGAGCGCCTGCGCCGCAAGGTCGCTCTGAACCCTGCCGCGCGCAACCCCCAGCCGGAGTTCTGCGCCGTCATCACCGCGACCTCGCCCTTCTGCCGCTACGACGCCGAGCACGACGTCTACGTGTTCCCCATTGGAGCGTTGCGGGCGTAGGGCGGTGATTCGGGGCACTGGGTTTGTTTAATGGGTAATTCGATCTTCGAAGCTACGGCTCCGTCTCGTCATAGGTAATGGCACATCCGCAGGTTGGGCATTGTTGAGGATAGACCGGGGGGACGCAGGCCTGTTCGGGCCCGTAGGTCGGCAGCGTGTTTGTCGCGGGTGTCGATGAAGCTGATGTCTAGGCATGGGAGGTCTGCGCCACAGTTCGGACACGGCAGACAGATTTGACTGCAGCTGACTTCGACCGTTGGGAACAAATTCCGGTCCATTAGCGCTCGCGGCAGGTTTCCGTACACGCCACACGCGATATCGCTTCGCCATCCCATGGTCTCCCCTTTCCCGTTTTAACTGTTGAGGAGAGAATGGCAGTATCGTGCAGCTCTCGATGCGGCGCGGCGCGATCCGATCAATCGACATGATCAGAGCGGTAGACGATGACTCGGTTAATATAGAGCGACCTTCTCCGCATGACGACGCGATTCCGAGAAATCGAACTCGGCGCGGTGGGCTTCGAGGAATCGGGCATTGGGACGCAGGCGATGTTCATCCGGCTCGCGCAATACCGACCCAGCAAACGCTGCATAGTCCGTATGCTGCAGAAGGTACGACCCGCAAAGTTGATAGTCGCCGCGCACCAACTCAAACGAAATCAGATGGGCGTCGAAGAGCGAGTGCAGATCGCGGCGCAGCAGAATGCCGTTGCTGACAACTTGCGACTTGGGACCCGAGTAGTTCTCGATATGTGCGGCTTCGAGCGCCTCGTCGACGTTGCAACCCGAGACAGCGCATCGACCAGTGTAGGCCTCAAAGAGTTCAGTGCGAAAACGCTGCTGGCCGATTCGCTCGCGACGCAGCGCATAACGCACCTTTTCATCATCGCTCGCTGGAGTGCCAGAAAACTCCGCCGCAACCGGAGCGTCCTTGACGTAGCTCATATCGGGAAAGAAACGCGCGTCGGGCCCACCCTTATGGACGGGGCCGTACAGTACAAACCAGCTGTTCTCCGGCTCGTAGCGCTCGACGAATGCGAGACCCAGTACCTTGTATCCGCCGCTGATCGCAAAGAACACGCCGACAGGAACGCCACACTCCATGCAGTTGGTCATCTTTTGGTTGTAGTCCTGGTCGCGCCAGTTTTCGACCGAAGCGCTTTGCGACGAGTACTTGAGCACCCAGGTGCTGTCCTCAAGATAGAGCGGCGGAACATCGGGGTAAGCGCCGCGTTTGGAATTGTGCACGGAGAACGCAAAGGTCTTTTCGCGCGGATGTTTAACGCGCCCGCGACCAGGCCAAAAGATGCCCGAATCGCGTGACACCGGAAAGAGCTCGGAATCAATCGTCAGACGAAAGGGATATTGAGGGCTGTCGGCATTGGCACGATGCGGGAGCTTGTCCCACAGCCCGCCACGCCGCTCCTCGCGCAAGAACCATTCCCAAGCCTGGACATATTCGGACGGCACAAAGCTGCAAGCACGGTCGAAACTCGGCCGAGCAATCAGCGGAACACTAGAAGCGATGCCGTCCATAAGGAACCTCCTGGAAGAACAGTTCCCCATATTATGGCCGATTAACGCGAGCTCGGGTGCCCCCGTTCAGGGCAAGGTCGTCGTACAAGAAAGGGGCCACTTCGATAAAAGCGGCCCCTTTCAATTTCACATGAACTGAAACGCGATGTTATTCAGCAGAAACGCCAGCAAGGCGGACAGTCACATTATATGTAGCCGTATCCTCTGCCGCTTCGTTATTGACGCAGTCCGCGTCCGTGCCTTCCATCCAAATATACACTCGCAGAATCACTCCGTTGTAACCAACTCGTTTGGCTATTGCTTTAGGACCCGCGACGTAATCTTCTCCGACTTTCGAAGCGCACCAACCGTCATAGTCATCCGCCTCGATGTGCTGGTAGGAAGGAGCAACAGGAGCAGCAGAACCGTTGATGCATGCCCAGCCGTCAATTGCCGAAGCGTCATTTCCCTTGCCCTCAACGGCATAGGGAGCATAGACGCATTTCAGAACCTCTTTCCCCGTGCCGTTACCATTCGCATCGGCATCTTGGATCGTCAATCCAACACGCAAGGACTTGGGAATAGTGTCTGTCGTAGCGTTGCCATTAACCGTTACCTCAACAGGTTTTTCAGAAGAATCCGCTAGATAAACGTCTGCAAATCCGGTATCCGAAATCGTATAGAGGATGTACTCGCCCTTTAAAAACGCATAGTGTGTCTCTCCGCCAGCTTCGTACTCTCCGGCATTGCCACCCGCGGTGAAATTAAGCTTGGTATAGGAAGTAACTTTTCCATCCTCGCCCCAACCCTGGCAGGCATACCAATCCGCCATATTGTCAGTCGAGGAAGGAGTGATTTTGCCTCCAAGCTCGGTCGCCGCGAGAGAATCCTGAGCGCCACCATGCTGGGCGCCTTTCGACTTCTGAGCGATCTGAAGAATAAACCCGTTCGTGGTGGCACTGATCGTAGACGTTTTTGCGCTGACCGTATTGTTGACAACATACCAAGCATACGTGGCAGCGGATAGTGCGAAACCGGACAGCACTACCGCGGCAGCCGCGGCAACGAGCTGAACCTTTAATTGTTGAGATCGTTTTGCCATCCGATTAACCTATTCTAAAAAACCGGGGGCCGACGGTTCGGCCCCCCGGCGAAAGTCGAGCTTTATGTACAAATGGATTGATTACTTAAACTCGGTCGGCGTCGCCTCGAAAGTAACCGTCACGCCACATTCGGTCAGCTTATCAAGGTTGGTAGTGAAAACCTTTTTATCAGCACCGTCGTAATAAACGTACACATTTACCTCAGCGTCATGACCCTTGGTAATGCCATCGGCCTTGATAATTCCATTCGTGTCAGAGCTGCTCTCCTTGCCCGTGGAAGACCAAACGGCCCATTCATCACCGCAGGTAACAAGTACGCGCATAGCCGAAGAAAGATCAGAATTGGCATCGTTATTGATCGTTACGCCAGTAACCTTGAGATTCGTAAAAGTGCCGTCATAGCCGCCAGTGCCGATGTAAAACTTATTAGCAAGAGTGTATTTCTTAGTGGCGGCATCGGTGGAACTGCCTACAACAAATCGAGTATCGTTCTTCTCATCAGTCGCCGTCTTGTCAGAAGCGTACGCACTCTCAAATTGGAACTTTCCGGAAGTGAAGTCAGCGTCGCCTTTCTTTTTGCCATTGGCGTCAAAGGTGTCCGCCCACTGAGCAGGATAAAGCTTGGTGCCAGCCGCAAACGTCTCAGAGGCAGTCGCAGAAGACGTGGACGTATCTTTGGTTTTAGTGGCAGCAGCGTTATCAATAACCAGATAAGCGGAGTTCGACTGAGCGCTAATGTTCGTAGTCTTTGCCTCAACCTTGTTGTTGCTCACAAACCATGCAAACGTGGCGGAGCCGAGGGCTACGGCTGCCACGAGGACCATGGCGATGGCGGCGCCCATCTGCTTCTTTAATGCCTTGGTATCCATGCGGACCCCTTTCTTTCCCCATTCATCCCAGATGACCCTCGAGAAGCCCGGAAGGGGAGCCCGCGCTTTCGTGTTGGATGTTGCTTGCCCATCCTTTAGACATGGAATTGAGAATACCATAATTCTTACGATTTCCTTATGAGTTTTCGGCAGCTTACATTCCGGCAGATTCATAGGTCTACCTCGGGCTATATGTGGTGCTATGTGAACATCGTTTACCTTATTTGATCTCTCTCCCGCAAAGCCGTAAGTCCCTCTTAAGCCTTGCGACCGCAGTGCCACGCCATCGCATACATTCACCCTCCGCCGAGCTTCGCCCCAGCCCTTTCCCACTCGCTATACTGGTGAAGAACGTGTCATTTTTGCCTGCTAAACAGGTTATTTGTTGGGAGGGCCCATGCCTGCCGCCAATCAACCCAAGGGAAGCGTTTCCACCGGATCGATCAAACCGGTGACGCGCAAAGCCGTCCGCTGTCAGCGCGAAGTCGCCTGGCTGGTCACGCAAGCGGCCGGCAAGCTCGTGGCCACCACCGACGACGTCAATGCGCCCACGCCCAGCTTTGTACTGGCGGCGGCATTGTCGTACACCCACAAGCAGGAGCAGGCTGCTCAGGACAACGGACGCGCGATTGACTACAAGGCCGTCATGGCTCCCGACCTCGCGAGCTTCTGCCAAGCTGCGGGGCTGCCCGCAGCACCCAACGCGCTTTCGGACACGGGCTACATGTTCACGCTCTCGGGCGCGGACCTCATCCGCGACCTCTATGCCTACTGTAGTGACCTGGACGAGCGCATGGGTGACACGGCCCAGGTCAAGCCAGGCTACGCGATCAAGTTCGCGCTGCGGTTGTTCTTGCTGGACGACGCCGCCGGCAACGGCGCTACCTCCGCAGACAACGCCTCCGCATAACAAAAGCGCCGGGCCGGAAAATCAATCCCGGCCCGGCGCCTTCGTTCTACTTGTCCCCGTCACCCGCGGGCGAGTTCTTTTGGTTGCGGCGATTACTCCAGGTTACGTTGTGGTCCTTGTAGTAATCGGGCGCATCGTTGCCGCTCGCGCTAATGGGGTCGTTGCCAGTGAGGGTATCGGCAATATCCTGCACGAACTTAATGAACAGGCTCGTGTCGTCGGTCTCGGACGAATCAAAGTCGAAGCCGAACTCCACCGCGCCGCCAATAATCTTGTCCACGCACTCCGGGTCGTCGCCGTCCAACCAAATGACCACGGTGTACTTGTCCACGTCGCCCACGCGGAAGTTGTTGTGGCTGATGGTGGTCACCACGTCTTTGGACGCAAACGGCTCGGTGTTGGGCTCGGGGTTGCCGTCGGCCGCGGTCGCCGCGTAGGTGGTGGGCTCGCCGTTGCGATACACGCGCACGCGCGCCGCCTTCTCCACGCCCTTGCTGGCGCTGACCACCTTGAGCTTGGCGCTGTAGCCCAGGTCGGTCTTGCCGGCGTTGCGGATATAGAAGGTGTACGCCACGTAGTTCTTGCCGTTGTGGCTGCCGTCGACGTCGTCCAGGTTGTCGGGCAGGTCCTCGGCGGCGATATTGGTGCCGTTGTCCAAGGCGTCGGCGGCCAGGCGCGCGGTGGCGTTGTTAAAGTCGCCGTTGTCGGCAATGGCCACGCCGCGGCGGAACAGCTCCAGGCGGTTGAGGTTAATAGTGAAGTTGCCCATGTTTTCCTGCATAAACGACAGTGCAAACAGCACGCCAAAGGCAAGCGCCAGCACCACGAGGGCCTTTTGCAGCTTGTCCATGCGCAGCAGCGCCGCGCCGATGCGCTCCATGCGGCGCTTGGGCATGTACATGGAGACGACGGCGTCGGGGTCGATGTCGTCGAGGTCCTGGTCGGCCAGGGCCTGCTCCAGCTCCTCGATGCGCACCACGCCGCGCTTTTCGCGCTTGGGCTTGCGTTTGCGGGGCTGATCCTCGGCTGCGCCCTCGGCCTGACTCTCTGCCAAATCCTCGGCAGCTTGATCTTTGCTGTCGTTACGCTTGAACAGTGCCATGGCGATCAGAGCTTATATTTGGCGCGGATGTAGCCGACGTATTCTTTGACGAGTTCGCGCTCCATGTCGTCGGCGTAACGGAACTGCAGGCCGCAGACGTTACGGTACAGGCTGCCCTTGGGCGCGCGGCGCACCCAGCACACGATGCCCAGCTGCTCGGGCAGCTCGTGCCGCTCGCCCTGCAGGCGAATCGCGGGCATCTGCACAGCCAGGGCCTCGCCCACGTCGGGGAAATCGTTGAGGTAGATAGCCAGACCGCCGGCCGAGACGTCGATGGTCATGGCGTCATCGGGCTCGGGGGTCGGCGCGTTGTCGCGCTGGTAGGTCAGGCGCATGGCGACCTTAAAGCGCTCGTCGCGGCGCTTGACAAAGGTGCGCTGCTCGGCGACTTTGCGCATTTTCCAGTAGGTGCGGATGCCCTTTTTCTCGACCGACTCGGGATAGCCGGCGAGCACGAACGTTTCCTCGCCCACTTTGTACTGCAGCAGGAGCTTTTGGTTTTCGTCCATGAGCAGCGGCTTGCCGGCGAGCATGGGAGCGCTCATAAGGAAGTACGCCTCGTCAAGGTCCTCTTTGTACGTGGCGAGCATGTTGAAGTCGGTTTTTTGGCCCATGGGCACGTCGAATGCCACCTGAAGCTTGGTCCCCGGCGTTATCTGTTGCTCTGCCATGTATTCTCCCCCAGTCGCGGGCGCCGATATCATCGTCGTGCGCGATGCACATTGGGCTATTGTAACTGCTTTGCCGCAGGTTTCGATGTGCAGCGCGTGAAATGGCGGGATGCGAGGCACGGGTGAACGTGCAGCTGCTCCGCGCGCGGCACCAATCTGACAGCGATGTATGTTCCCGACAGACCGTCTGTCTATCTATCTCTCAGCTATCTCTCGTAATTATCTCTCATCTCTCATTTATCTCTCAGCTTAGAGATGAGTGAGAGATGGGAGACAAAAATGCCGTTATCGGTTCAATCAAATCACGTTTGCGCAGGTTAACACATGTATACGGGAACTTTGTCTCAATCCCCCAGCCACCTTGCAGCATTGTTATCTCTCATATTTATCTCTCGTTTTTCTGCTATCTCTCGTATTAGTGACGAATGAGAGACGAGAGATGTGTGAGTGATGCATGGGCGTAGATTTTTGGACGGTCGGAAATCCCTCAAACAAAAAACGGGGCCGGCCTTACGCCGAGCCCCGTTTTCAAACGGTCAGTTAGTTATCCGACGCGCGAGCATAGCAGTCAACATTACGCCGCTGCGAACACTCCCAAGCCCGTTCCGATGATGCAAATCGCAAAGATGCCCAAGATGATCCAAATGGTCTTGACGCCCTTTTTGTACAGGGCGACGCAGGCAAAGGTTGCCAGCAAGGGCAGCAGACCGGGGAAGATCGAATCGAACAGATCCTGCAGAACAATCTCCGAACCACCCACGTCAAAGGTCAAAGCAGTGGACAGCGAGACCTGTGCCGCAATCATGGCGCCGATAACGGTCATTCCGAGGACACCGGCAGCATGCGTCATGCGAGACATAAGGTTGTTCTCTTCGGACTGCTGCAGGAACTTGGTTCCCAGGTCGTAACCCAGATGGGCTGCGACGATACGCGTTGCAAAGTTAATCACGGAGTAGATGAGCGCGTACACGATGGGACCGAGCGGGTTGCCCGTCGAAGCGATACCAATACCAATGCCGGCGGCGACCACGCGGAACGTACCCCAGTAGAACGAATCGCCAATGCCGGAAAGCGGTCCCATGAGGCCGACCTTCATGGCGTTAATCGAGGACGTGTCAAAGTTCTTATCGGCAGCCGCCTGCTCTTCCATCGAAACCGTCAGACCGGCTACAAACGGAAGCACATGAGGCGTGATGTTAAAGAACTCGGTATGGCGATCGAGCGCCGCATAGTAATCGTCGTCGTTGGGATAGATCTTTCGCAGGGGCTTCTGAATGGTGTACATGAAGCCCATTGCCATCATCTTGTCGTACGACTGCGAGCACTGGCTCGTAAACTGGCGAAGGAACATGCTCCGATACATATCGGGGGTCATAATCGCGTCCTTCTTGGCCTCCTTGAGGTCGGTGTTCTGGGTAGCCATTAGAAGTCCTCCTCTTCATCTGCAGCAACCGCCTGCGGACCGGACGAGCCCTCGCGGAAGGCCAGGAGCAGCGCGACGCAAATGGCAGCTGCGGCGACGCCGACCACGTCCATCTTGAGGTAGATGACCATAATGAAGCCGATGAACAGCCAAGGAAGCAGCTTGTTGTCGCCCATGGTCCTAATAAGAAGAGCGAAGCCGATGCAGACCATGACGCCGGACGCAACGTTGAGGCCGTCCATCACAAACTGCGGAATCGCGTTGAGCGCATTGTTGATGAGGTCGGCACCAAAGAACAGCGAGCAAAACACCAGCAGTGCAGACGGAATGCCAATCGACAGCGGCACGATGGTCAGATGGTACAGATTCGCCTTAGCAAGATCGCGATTTGCCAGAGCGGTCTCAATCTTCTTGCAGGCAAAGGCACCCGGAACGGCGTAGCAGAAGTTGCGCCACACCTGAAGGAAGACGGAGACGGGAAGGGCGAGTGCGACGGCAGTTGCCGTGCCCGTACCCGTAATGACGGCAAACGCGCAGCCAAGCACGCCGGAGGCATAGACCTCGGGAGGAACCGCCGCGCCGACCATGATGGCGCCCATGAACATGGACTCCAAAGCAGCGCCGACGATAACGCCCTGCTGGACATCGCCAAGGATCAAGCCGACAAACAGGCTTGTAAACAGCGGACGACCAAGCATCGTAATGCCAAATAATTGCTCGTCCATGGACGCAATAAATGCGACCAGTGCAACTAGAAGATACTGGACAACCATTTCGATCAACCCCAGAAACAGGTCTGCAGGCGAGGCATTCTGCGCAGCTCGCCTGCAGACAACCGCAGCAATTTGAGAGGATTAGTAGTTCATCTGGTGATAGTAACGACGCGTGGTGAGCGGGTGGTTACGGACGTGCTCGAGATGGCAGCTCAGACGCTCGGTGATGGTGTAGGTGACCATCGGGGAGACAATCTTGCGGAACTCGGGGTCGCTGAACGGCAGCTCGACCTCGGCGGTGTCAAACTTGTTCACGCGGACGTTGACGCCCTTCTCGTCGGCGAGCATGTGAGTGAAGTTGTCCACGCGGTCCATGAGCTTACGGGTGTCGTCCTCGCCGTAGAGCATGATGAGGCTCGTGCCCTCCTCGCACAGCTCGATGGTGCCGTGGAAGAACTCGGCGGCGTGGATGGACTTGGTCTTGATCCACTGCATCTCCTCGAGAATGCACATGGCGTAGTCGTAGGCCTCACCCCAGAGCATGCCGGAGCCAATCACCATGTGGTAATCGGTGTCCTTGAAGTCCTCGGCCATGGCGGCGCAGCGCTCGTCCTGAGCGTCCTTGGCCTTGATGAGGTACGGAGCGATGTTGCCGAACTCCTCCATGAAGGTGTCGTACTTGGGGAAGGCGCCGGCGTTCTTGAGGAAGCGGGCGACCAGCGTGATCTGGTAGGTGTAGATGGCCTCGCACAGGACGTCGTCCTCGGCGAAGCTGAAGAACTTGTAATCGGCGTACTCGGTGGCCGGGGTGTTGTCGTTGGAAACATACATCAGCGTGCGGGCGCCCTGCTCCTGGCAGAACTTGGCAGCCTCGATGATCTCGGGGGTGGTGCCGGTACGGGTGGAGAAGACGCAGACCGAGTCCTTGTTGAAGGTCTTGGGCGGGCATGCGAGGAACTCAGCGGCAATCTCGCAGTGGACGTCGACGTCGGCCGTGGTGGTCTCGACCCAATACTTCATCGGGAGCGTGTGGGCCCAAGTGCCGCCGCAGCCGATGAAGAAGATGTTGGAATAACCCTGCTCGCAGACCTTGTCCACGGCAGCCTCAATCTGAGGACGGAGAGCGAGGGCATCGCTCACAACCTTCTCGTAACGAGGCTCATCGAAATTGAACATCCCTTACTCCTAACTCACTTGGATGAACCCTTCATTCATCCCATGACGTTATAATACTTTATATAACTAACTATGCAAGAACTATTTCAGATTTTTTTGATTTTTCTTTAATAAAAAGCCCGCCGATCAAATGATCGACGGGCTTAAGAAAGGAGGACCTAGTTAATAAATGCTAGACAATGGCATGTTTCCAGCTAGAAAACGTCCTTGGCAAATACCTTTGAGTCATTGGGGACCTGACGGATTTCGATAACCACGCCATCGTTGACAAGCTCTTGGATATGCTCGGCATCGGTTTCGGTCGCAAAGATCGCGGGGGTCGGATGAAGCGTGGTCTCGGGAGACTTTCGGGTTCCGCCCAGATTGATCTCCTTGATGTCTTTGCAGCCCTTAGCAAGGCGATAGGCATCCTCGATCGTCTCGACAATGATAAACAGCGAATACTTGTCGGTGACGCCGCTGTTGAGCGCCTCGATGGCCGCGTTTACGTCTTTTATGACGAGCTTCACGCCGTTGGGACGAGCTAGCCTCAAAGCGGCTTTTCTCATGTCGTCTTTTGCCACGGCGTCGCTGGCACACAGGATGCAATCGACATCCAGCGCATGTGTCCAAGACATGGCGACCTGGCCGTGAATCAATCGGTAATCGACCCTCGTAAGCTTAATCATCGTAATCATCTCCGCGCGTAATAAAGGTAATGACAGGGTTGAATTATTCGTTGAAGCTTGAGCTAGAACTCTTCTTCTTCGACATCGGCGAGCATATCCGCCGCCTCACAAAGCATGATAAACGAACGTGATCCCTCGACCGCCGCCTTGGCCTTACCCTCGTCGAGGGCGTCCAGCTGTGTAACCATTTCCACCAGCAGCGGCAAGTTCATTCCGGTGATCAACGTAAACGACCCGGCAGTCTGCCTCTGAATGAATTCGTTGTTTACAGAACCGCCGAAGATGTCAGTCACGACAAACCAAGAGTCGGCAGGGTCCCTCGTCTCCATCCAAGCATCGATAAGCGCTGCGACATCCCTCGTGTCGTCATCGACATAGGCGCACAGACACTCGATTCGGTCGTTGGCGCCCATCAGGATCTCGAGAGAGCTCTTCATACCTTGGGCGAGATAACCATGACTCGCTAGCAATATCTTATTCATAGTTCTCCAATATCAATAAGACGTACTATATTGTCATAACAAAGTATATTAGCAATCTACCCCTGCGCGGTGTGTCAATTTTCCAAATCCGCGAACGGTAACAATTAGTCGGTAAATCGACCAATCTCCAATCTATCTCTAATTTACAAGTAGAACTTCAGTCGCTCGGTGCAGTACACCTGACGGGAGATGAAAAGCGGCTCGCCGCTTGGAGCATAACGTCTATCAACAAACAGAAGCAGCGGAGAGTCTAGCTCCACGTTAAGGTATGCCGCCTCGAGCTCGCTCGCATAGCAGACCTCGAGCGTACGCGTGTTGGGGCCCATCTTGATCCCCTGGCGATCGAGTACCGCCATCAGCGAATCCTCGAGGGACTCATGCTCCAAAAAAGAAAGCGCAGCGGAATAGCTATTGGTTTCCAGCATCGTGGGCTTGTCATCCACAAGACGCAGACGACGACTACGCAATACCTTTTGGGTATCGTCTACGCCCAGAAACTTCGCGTCTCGCAGGCTTGGGAAGTCCCAGCCCATTGCGAGAACCCTGGTAGACGCCTGCTTGCCCGCAAGCTGGCACGAATGGGTAAAGCTCTCACGGTCGTCCGCGGCATACATCTGTGTGTCCGACGAAACGAACGTGCCCTTGCCTCGGGCCCTCTCAACAAGCCCAGCATCTTCCATTTCTTTAATTGCGGAGCGAACCGTTATTCGACTCACGCCAAATTGCTCGATGAGCTCCGCCTCGGTCGGAAGCTTATCTCCCGGGCGGTACGTGCCGTTGGCGATCGAATCAGAGAGCGCACGAACAATCTGTTTGTACAGGGGGATAACGCTATTTGCTTCAACCATATCAACCATACCTTTGCAAGGAATCAGCAGTTATAGATAGATGACTTATATTGTATTAGAACTTTTTAGGAGTCCATATATTTCCTAAATGATTCGGTAAACGGGGTGTTATTTCACTTTAGCGGGGTGCAGCGGCTACCAGCGGCAATCGTTATCAACCTAGTTAGGCTAGTCCACCCACATCGTCTTCAGTTCGCCGCAGGGTCGCGGCCCCATATGGGTATACTCTCGAGGATTCGACTCGATTCGCCCCCGCTGGGGCGTCAAAGGAGACTGCATATGCCCACCACCTCAACCGACCCGCGCGCCGCAGCCGCTGCACTGCTGGTGCCCGGCACTACCTGCCACGGCTTTGCCGTCGAGCGCCGCGAGACCGTGCCCGAGCTCGACTCGGACGCTTACGTGCTGCGACACACTGCCTCGGGCGCTCGTCTGCTGTACCTGGCGTGCGACGACGAAAACAAGGCCTTTGCCATTGGCTTTAAGACGCCGCCGGCCGATTCCACCGGCGTGTTCCATATTCTTGAGCACTCGGTGCTGTGCGGATCGGCCAAGTTTCCCGTCAAGGAGCCGTTTGTCGACCTGATCAAGAGCTCCATGCAGACGTTCCTCAACGCCATGACCTACCCCGACAAGACCATCTACCCCGTTGCGACCACCAACGAGCAGGATCTGTACAACCTGATGGACGTGTACCTGGACGCGGTGTTCAACCCGGCCATCTATACCAAGCCCACCATTTTTGAGCAGGAGGGCTGGCACTATGAGTTGGACCTGCCGGAGGACGAGGGCGACGGCAACCCCGCCGGCCTGCGCGAGGGCACGCTGCGCTATAACGGCGTGGTGTTCAACGAGATGAAGGGCGCGCTGTCCGACCCCATGAGCGTGCTGGACGACGCCGTCAACGCCGCGCTCTATCCCGACACCGCCTATGCGCACGAGAGCGGCGGCGACCCGCGCGCGATTCCCGCGCTCACCTACGAGCAGTTCCTGGACACGCACGCGCGCCACTACAACCCCTCCAACTCCTACATCACGCTCTACGGCGACCTGGACGTGGACCGCGCACTGGCCTTTTTGGACGAGCGCTATCTGTCGCAGCCGAGTGCCGCAAGTCGGCGCATGGACGCAGCCGTTGCCGCCGGCGAGGACCCGTCCACGCTGGCGCCCAATCCGCTGGGCGTGCAGGCGCCCGTGACCTGCGAGTACAAGCGCATCGAGATGGCCACCACGCCCGAGAACGCCCTGGTGGGCCTGGGCCTGGTGCTGGGCAGCGCGCTCGACCGCAAGCGCACGATCGCGGCGGATATCCTGTTCGAGGCACTGCTGGGTTCCAACGAGGCGCCGGTTAAGAAGGCCATTCTGGCCGCCGGCCTGGGCGGCAACGTGGTGAGCTACACCGCGGCCGAGAGCCTGCAGCCCTACGAGCTCATCATGCTGCAAAACGCGCAGCCCGGCGTGGCGCGCGAGCTGCGCCGCGTGTTCCAGGACGCCTGCCGCGACTTATGCGAACATGGCGTTCCGCGCGAGCGCCTGGAAGCCATCATCAGCAGCAACGAATACGACCTGCGCCAGCGCGACTACGGTATCGCCGACGGCGTGGCCATTGCGTGCGACGCGCTGAGCACGTGGCTCTACGATGACGACGCTGCGACGCTGGCGCTCAAGTACGGCCCGGTGTACGAGGAGCTTCGTGGCGAGCTGGACGGCAGCTACTTTGAGGACCTGTTG
>JAXJPE010000140.1:0-22015 GCA_036426035.1 Collinsella sp. | reverse complement strand
TATCCGGGAGCATCGGGGGCATCGGCACTCATGCGCACGACGCCGTTGAGGCCCTCAAAGCGGATGACCTCGCCCGATTGCTCAAGGTAGGGGGCAAGACGCTGCAGCATACTGGGCGTCATCGACAGATCGCGAATTGCGTGTCCGTTGATCTCGGCGTAACCGCCCGCAAGACAGACGATGCCGGTCCAGGGCAGCTCAAGAAGTTTGGGGTGGATGCAGCTGAGGGTGCGTCCTGTGCAGATAAAGGCCATGTTGCCGTTTGCAACGAAATCGCGGATGGCCTGCGAGACCGCCTCGTTGGGATAAGGGGACAGGTCACGCTCGTCTTCGGGAAGGTCTTGGGCGAGCCTGGGGTCTTGCCAGGCGAGCGTTCCGTCGATATCGAAGAAGCAGATATCGCCGCGCTTATGGGCTGCGCTGGCGGCAGGGGAGGCCGAGGTGGTGGGCACAAATCCCGGCTCGAGGCCCATGATCTGGTCAAAATGCTCTTTAACGCGGGGAACGGAGATGCCGATGATCACCTGGGCGGTCTTGCCCGTAATGATGAGGCCCTTGGCGCCCACCGCGACAAACGACGCGTTATCTGCAACGATGGAAGGGTCTGCGACCTCGACGCGCAGGCGCGTGGCGCAGTTGGTTGCGCCCACGATATTGCCAACGCCACCTAAAAGTTGAATTACCCGCTCAGCGAGGACGTGATCTTGATCGGATTGAATACTGACCTCGTCATTGGGAGATTGCTCTTTGGCAAAGTCGCTTCCCGTTAAACAATCGATTGCTGCGCGATTGGCGACATGATCCTCGCGGCCCGGTGTCTTAAGGTCATAGACCAAGATGAGCGCTCGAAAACTAACAAAAAAGATGAGGCTAAAGGCAAGGCCGATACCGAGCGCCAAAAGATAGGCACCGGTATGCGTCCGCATGAGCGGGATAAAGTTGAAGGCCGCCATCTCCATGAGGCCGCCCGAGAAGATGCCGACGATGCCAAAGAGATTCATGGTTGTGGCAAGGCAAGACGATAAGACGGCGTAGAGCAAAAAGAGCCCGGGGTGGGTGAACATAAAGAGAAACTCGAGTGGCTCGGTAACGCCGCAAACCACCGAGGCGATGATGGCGGGAACAAGGATGACCCTGAGGCCGGCGCGGCGCTCGGGTTTTGCGGTGGAGTAGAACGCAGCTGCGATGGCAGGAAGGCCAAAGAGCTTGACCCAGCCGGTGGCGGTAAAACCGGCCCACGGCGCAAGCTCATTAAGGGGGCGCGTGCTATGGGAGAGGATGGGGAGCAAACTACTCCACGTGGCGTAGATGCCGTCGTTAATGACCAGGTTGTCGTAGTAGATCGGCATGTAGAGCAGGTGGTGTAGGCCAAAGGGCTCGAGTGCTCGTTCTAAAAAGACAAAGATGCCTACGCCAAAGGGACCGATGCCCGCAAGCGCGTGGCGCAGCGTTTCGGTTATATCGTATACGTAGGGCACCGTGACAGCCGAGAAAATGGCAAGGCCGAGTACGGCGAAAAAACTGATGAGATAGACCAGCGAGGAGCCGGAGAACGTGCCGAGCCAATCGGGCACCTTGGCGTCGTAGAAGCGGTCGTGGATGGCAACGACGATGGTCGAGACTGCCAACGGCCCGATAATGCCGGTGTCGAGCGTCTTGATGCCGTCGATGATGGTGATGCCGCTAACGGAGGTCAAAAACGACGGGTACTTAAGTCCAAGGTTGTCTCCGCTCAGCTTAATGATCTCGCTCAAAAAGAAGCAGTAGGCAAAATAGGCGACGAGCGCCTCGAGGCAGCAGCGTGCCGGTTGCTTTTGGGCAAGGCCGATAGGCAGCGCTACGGCAAAAAGGAGTGGAAGGCGCTTAAAGACCGTCCACGAGCCGCGCTGAATGATAGTCCAGAAAACGTACCAGGGGGTTCCGTATACGGCGAGGTCGCCGACGATATCCACGGTCGTTGCGAGGGCGGAGATGCCGACCATGAGGCCTGATATAGAAAACAGCATGGCGGGCGCGAACATGGCTCCGCCAAAACGTTGGATTTTCTGCAGCATAATATGCCTTTCGGATGCAACATGCTGTGCGAGCAAGAACGTTTAAACAATGAACTCATTGTAGAGGACTGGCTGCTTGCCGCATTGACGGTTTTGATTCGGTCCGATTTGGGTTTCGGGGGAACCGTCGACGGTAAATAATCCGTGCTTTACCGATAATCGGTTTAAACAACTTTAAGAAATGCTATCGTGCTTAGCCATACATATTCATTAGAGGTGAAATCATGCCAAAAGCGATTTACGAAGGAATCTACCGCGAGATCCGTTCGCGCATCATCAACGGGACCTATGCGTTTCAGGAGATGCTGCCAACCGAAGCCGAGCTGACCGCGGAGTTTGGCTGCACGCGCAATACCGTTCGACGCGCCTTGAGCATGCTGGCCGACCAGATGTTTGTGCAGCCTATACACGGCAAGGGCGTGCGCGTTATTTGGCTTAAGGGCGAAACCGACATGTTGGGCGCACTCGAAGAGGTTGAGTCGTTTGGCGAGTTTGCAAAGCGCAACAATGCCGTTGCATCGACGGACGTTAAGTCTTTTGAACATCTGGTCTGCACCGAGCAACTCTCTCGTCGCCTGGGCTTTAAGGTGGGCGAGAAGTTGATTCGCGTGGTGCGCGTCCGTAGCCTTAACGGTAACGCTCGCCAGGTGGACCACGGCTATTTTCTGGAGTCGATCGCCAAAGGCCTGACACCCGAGATCGCCGCAAGGTCAATTTACGACTATCTGGAGCACAAGCGCGGCGTCAAAGTGATGGCGAGTCGTCGTACGGTGAGTGTCGAGCTCGCCAACGATGAGGACTGCAGCTACTTGGACCTTGGTAAGTACAACTGCGTCGCCGTTATGGAGAGCCAATCGTACACCTCGGACGGCATCTTGTTCGAGGTCACGCACGCCCGTACGCACCCCGAGATCTTCCACTACCGCGTCAACTCCAAGCGATAGCCGGCTAGCTCGCAGCCTGACGAGACTCATGCCCTCAAAGCGAAAACGCCCGGTCAAACCGACGATGCATCGGCTTGACCGGGCGTTTTCTCTATATTCGATAACAAATAATTGTTTATACAAAACTTGTCAAGTATCAAGTTGAAATTACCGTTCACCGATGTTTTTCTACCGCTCTAGTAATACTTGTTCAAACAACTAGCCAAATAGCGTATTGTACAAATCAGCAAAAGGGGCAAAGTCCCCGAGCCAATCTCCGAAGGCGGCGGCAAAGGGTGCCGCCACGGTGTGAAAGGGTGGATTGTAATGAAGAACGAAATGAGCAGAAGGCAGTTCCTGGGCTTTGCTGGTTCCGCGGCTGCGGTGCTTGGTCTGGGTCTCGTGGGCTGCGGTGGTTCTGCCGGCTCCGGCTCCTCTGCTTCTGGTGACGCTGCCGAGGTCTACTTCCTCCAATTCAAGCCCGAGGTCGACAAGGAGTGGAAGGAGATCGCCAAGGCCTATAAGAAGGAGAAGGGCGTCGAGGTCAAGATCGTGACCGCTGCTTCCAACACCTACGAGGAGAAGCTCAAGTCCGAGATGTCCAAGAGCTCCGCTCCGACCCTGTTCCAGGTCAACGGCCCCACCGGTCTTAAGAACTGGAAGGATTACTGCGCCGACCTGTCCGATACCAAGCTCCGCGGTGAGCTCATTGACGACTCCCTGGCTCTGCAGTCCGATGGCAAGGATCTGGGTATCGACTGGGTCCAGGAGAGCTACGGCATCATCTACAACAAGCAGCTGCTCGAGAAGGCTGGCTACAAGGCCGAGGACATCAACTCCTTCGACAAGCTGAAGGCTTGTGCCGACGACATCCAGGCCCGCAAGGACGAGCTCGGCATTGAGGGCGCCTTCACTTCTGCTGGCATGGATGACTCCTCCAGCTGGCGCTACACCACCCACCTCGCCAACCTCCCGCTCTACTACGAGTTCGAGAAGGAGCACAACCAGGAGGACGACGAGATCAAGGGCGAGTATCTCGACAACTTCAAGCAGATTTTCGACCTGTATATCACCGACTCCACCTGCGATCCTTCGCAGCTTGCTTCCAAGACTGGCGACGACGCCACCAACGAGTTCGCAACCGGCAAGGCCGTCTTCTATCAGAACGGTTCTTGGGCCTACGCTGACCTCACCAAGGCCGGCATGACCGACGATCAGATTGGCATGATGCCCATCTACATCGGTGTCGACGGCGAGGAGAACCAGGGCCTGTGCTCCGGCGGCGAGAACTACTGGTGCGTCAGCTCCCAGGCTTCCGAGGATGCCCAGAAGGCCACCGAGGACTTCATGTATTGGTGCGTCACTTCTGACACCGCCACCAGCATCATCGCTGACAAGATGGGTCTGACCGCCCCGTTCAAGAGCGCCAAGGAAACCACCAACGTCTTCTCGCAGCAGGCCGTTGCCATGGCCAAGGACGGCAAGAAGACCGTCGCTTGGGACTTCGTCTACATCCCCTCTGAGGAGTGGAAGAAGAACCTCAAGCAGGCTCTGATTGCCTATGCTGCCGACAACAGCAAGTGGGACGGCGTCAAGAACGCCTTCGTCGATGGCTGGAAGACCGAGAAGGCTGCTTCCGAGTAAGTAGTTGCTGCCCAAGCTATCTGATTAGCGACAGGGGGCGGGCAGACGTTGGTTTGCCCGCCCCCTGCATATTGAAAGGACCCTTCTATGGGCAAAGCACTCAAGCGCTGGTGGCCGCTCTTTATGCTGCCCACGTGCCTGGCGTTTATGATCGGGTTCGTGATTCCCTTTATCCAGGGCTTCTATCTCTCGTTCTGCCAGTTTATTACCATCAACAATACGCACTTTGTCGGTATCGAGAACTACGTGCGCGCACTGTCCGATCCGCAGTTTGCCACGTCGTTCTTCTTTACGGTGGCGTTTGCCTTCCTGTCGACGGTGCTCATCAACGTGATTGCCCTCGCCATCGCGCAGGCGCTCACCCGCAAAGCGCTCAAGGGCACCAACATCTTCCGTACGATCTTCTTTATGCCTAACCTGATCGGCGGCATCGTGCTGGGCTACATCTGGCAGATTCTGATCAACTGCCTGCTCTCCAACGTGGGCGCCCAGCTCATCGCCCTTAACTCTGCTGCTGGCTTCTGGGGCCTTATCATCCTGACCCTGTGGCAGCAGGTCGGCTACATGATGATCATCTACATCGCTGGTCTGCAGTCTATTCCGTCCGACTACATCGAGGCCGCCAAGGTCGACGGTGCCACGGCATGGCAGACGTTTTGGAAGGTTAAGATCCCTAACCTGATGCCGACGATCACCATCTGCCTGTTCCTGTCCATCACCAACGGCTTTAAGCTGTTCGACCAGAACCTCGCCCTTACCGGCGGCGCCCCCGCGCACTCCACCGAGATGCTCGCCCTGAACATCTACAACACGTTCTATTCGCGTGCCGGTATCGCATGGCAGGGCATTGGTCAGGCCAAGGCGGTTATCTTCTGCATCCTGGTCGTGGCCATCTCCATGATCCAGCTTAAGGCCACGAGGTCCAAGGAGGTGCAGCAGTAATGAAACGCGATAAGGTTATCAACCGCGCGCTCTCGATTTTCTTTACGATCCTGTCGCTCGCGTGGATCTACCCAGTGTTCATGATTGCGCTTAATTCTTTTAAGAAAGCGACCGCAATCAGCACCACCACGGCATTCGATCTGCTCACGCCCGAGACGTTCAACGGCCTCGCAAACTACATGCACGCCCTTAACGAGCAGGGCTTTGCCTCGGCATTTATGTACTCGCTCATCATCACGGTCACGTCGGTCGTGCTGATCTTGGTGTGCTGCTCCATGTGCGCTTGGTACGTGGTTCGTGTCAACAACAAGATCTCGAACTTCTTCTATTACCTGTTCGTGTTCTCGATGGTCGTGCCGTTCCAGATGCTCATGTTCACGCTGTCCAATTTGGCGGACCGCATCGGCTTTAACACGCCGTTCAACATCTGCTTTATCTATCTGGGCTTTGGCGCGGGCCTGGCGGTCTTTATGTTCGCCGGTTTTGTAAAGAACATCCCGCTCGAGATCGAGGAGGCGGCCATGATTGATGGCTGCAACCCGGTCCAGGTGTTCTTTAAGATCGTCCTTCCCATCATGAAGCCCACCTATCTTTCGGTCGGCATCCTCGAGACCATGTGGGTCTGGAACGACTATCTGCTGCCCTACCTTACGCTCGACTCCACCAAGTACAAGACCATTCCTATCTTGATCCAGTACTTCCGCGGCGGCTACGGCCACGTCGAGCTCGGCCCCATGATGGCCTGCATCATGATGGTCGTTATCCCCATCGTCATCATGTACATCCTCTGCCAGAAGTACATCATCGACGGTGTGGTGGCAGGTGCCGTCAAGGGCTGATGCCGTAACTGTTTTGCAAGTTTCTGCGGCGCCCTCAACATGGCGCCGCATATCGAAAGGTAAAGACATGGCCGAGATCGTTCTCAAGCATGTTCAGAAGGTGTATCCCAACACCGAGTCCAAAAAGAAGGGCTTCTTTGGCAAAAAGAAGAAGACCGAGGAGAAGAAGCACAACCTCAAGGTTACCGAGGATGGCGTGCTCGCTGTTGAGGACTTTAACCTCACCGTTCACGACCAGGAGTTCGTCGTCCTCGTTGGCCCGTCTGGCTGCGGTAAGTCCACGACGATGCGCATGGTCGCCGGCCTGGAGGACATTACCTCGGGCGACGTGCTCATCGACGGCAAGCGGGTCAACGACGTGGCGCCCAAGGACCGCGACATCGCCATGGTGTTCCAGAGCTACGCTCTGTACCCCAACATGACGGTGTACGAGAACATGGCGTTTACGCTTGAGCTCAAGAAGGTCTCCAAGGACGAGATCGACCGTAAGGTTCGCTCCGCTGCCGAGATCCTGGGCATTACCGAGTACCTCGACCGCAAGCCTAAGGCGCTTTCGGGCGGCCAGCGCCAGCGCGTCGCCATCGGCCGCGCCATCGTGCGAGACCCCAAGGTCTTCCTGATGGACGAGCCGCTGTCCAACCTGGACGCCAAGCTGCGTAACCAGATGCGAGCCGAGCTCATTAAGCTGCGTCACGAAATCAAGGGCACCTTTATCTACGTTACTCACGACCAGACCGAGGCCATGACCCTTGGCGACCGCATCGTGGTCATGAAGGACGGCGTTGTCCAGCAGATCGCCACGCCGCAGGAGGTCTTCAACCATCCCGCGAACATCTTCGTCGCCGGCTTCATCGGCGTGCCGCAGATGAACTTCTTCGATGCCCAGCTGGTGCGCTCGGGCAATGGCTTTACCGTCAAGACCGAGGATATGAACGTGGCGCTCGCCCCCGAGACTTGCGCTCAGCTTGCCCTCAACTGGGACGGCGGCGACGTGAAGGAGATTACGGCCGGCGTGCGTCCCGAGCAGATCCTGCTTGCCGACAAGGGCGAGGAGGGCGCGCTCCAGGGTACCGTCGAGGTGACCGAGCTCATGGGCTCGACCGAGCATGTCCACGTGACCGCTCCCGACGGCCAGTTTGTCCTGATTATCCCCGTCGTCGACCTCGAGGCCAAGGGCGCGCTCAAGGCTGGCGACACCATCTGGTTCAAGTTCGAGAAGAACGCGACCCACCTCTTCGATAAGGTCTCTGGCAAGAACCTTATCTAGGCCCGGTGCATCCAGGCCCTCCCTTTGGGCGACTGCGGTATTGCCATCCTTTTGCCGCGGTCACATATAAGGCTCCCCTCCCGTCCACTGGGCGAGAGGGGAGCCTTTCTTTGTGTTGGGATTGTCTGACCGGTCGTTTGTCTCGATCTGTAACGGGTAGGGCCGATTTCGGACGTTAGTTGTTACAGATCGAGACGGTTCCCTGAGCTAGCCATTTCATCTAAATCTGTAACACCAAAGGTGAATTTCAGTTGCTAGATGTTACAGATTGAGATAAACCCAAGGGGAGGGGCCGGTATGTCTCAATCTGTAACAGCTGGGGCCGTTTTTACCGAGTAGCTGTTACAGATCGAGATTCTTCGGTCGAGTCGGGTTGCAGGGTAACGTGCGGGCACAAAAAACGGAGCCGTGTCGCCACGACTCCGTTTCTCAAGAGGATGGGTAAGGGAAGCGAAATTAGTCCAGGTGCCAGATCTCGTCGTTGTACTGGGAGATCGTGCGGTCGGACGAGAAGGTGCCTGCGTTGGCGATGTTGATCAGCGCCTTGCGCATCCAGGCATCCTGGTCCTCGTAGTCGGCCAGCACGCGCTCCTTGGTCTGGATGTACTCCTCAATGTCGAGCAGGGCCATAAACCAGTCCTTGCCCTTGATGTCATCGTGCAAACGCTGCAGGCGCTCGGCGTTGCCGGTCGCCATAAAGGCCGGGTTGGTGATGAAGTCCACCAGCAGTTTAATGCCGGGCTTGCGGTAGAGCGCATCGGCGTTGTAGGTGCCGTCGGCGTAGAGCTGCTCGACCTGCTTGGACGAGGCGCCAAAGGTGTAGATGTTCTCGTCGCCGACGAGTTCGGCGATCTCCACATTGGCGCCGTCGAGCGTGCACAGGGTTAAAGCGCCGTTGAGCATGAATTTCATGTTGGAGGTGCCGCTCGCCTCCTTGGAGGCCAGGCTGATTTGCTCGGAGATGTCAGCGGCGGGGATCACGCGCTCGGCGGCGGTGACGTTGTAGTTCTCGATCATGACAACCTGCAGGTAGGGAGCCACGTCGGGGTCGTTTGCAATCCACTGCGACAGCGTCAGGATCAGATGGATGATGTCCTGCGCGATGGTGTAGGCGGGGGCCGCCTTGCCGCCAAAGATGATGGTGACGGGGTGCTTAGGCTTATTGCCGTTCTTGATGTCGAGATACTTCCAGATGATGTAGAGCGCGAGCATCTGCTGGCGCTTGTACTCGTGGATACGCTTGACCTGAACATCGATGATGGCGTTGGAGGGAATGGTCACACCCTGCTCGAGCGCCATGAACTGGCGCATGATGGCCTTGGCCTCGGTCTTGGTGGCAGCCAGGCGCTCAAGAACACCTTTGTCGCCAACGAACTCGGCAAGCTTGCTCAGGTCGCCGGTGCTGCGCCAATCGGTGCCGATTACATCGTCGAGCAGGCTGGCGAGCGCGGGGTTGGCGCCATGGATCCAACGGCGGAAGGTGATGCCGTTGGTCTTGTTGGAGAACTTCTCGGGATAGATTTCGTAGAACGGGTGAAGTTCGGTGTCCTCCAGGATCTTGGTGTGGAGTGCGGCGACGCCATTGATGGAGAAGCCAAAGTGGATGTCCATGTGGGCCATGTGGACGGTGTCGTGCTCGTCGATGATGGCGACGCGCGGGTCGTCGTGCTCGGCCTTGGCGACCTCGTCGAGCTTGACGATAATGTCGGCGATGGCAGGCGAGACCTTCTGCAGGCTGGCGAGCGGCCACTTCTCGAGCGCCTCGGCAAGGATCGTGTGGTTGGTGTAGGCGACCATGGAGCGCACGATGGTAACGGCCTCGTCAAGCTCGATGTCGTGCTCGGTGGTGAGCAGGCGGATGAGCTCGGGAATGACCATGGTGGGGTGCGTGTCGTTGATCTGGACCACGGCGTAGTCGGCCAGGTCGTGCAGGTTGCTGCCGCGCTCGACGGCCTCGTCGATCAGGAGCTGGGCGGCATTGCTCACCATGAAGTATTCCTGGTAGATGCGAAGCAGACGGCCCTGCTCATCGGAATCGTCGGGGTAGAGGAACAAGGTGAGGTTCTTGGCGATCTCGGTCTTGTCGAAGTCGATGGAGCTGCCGGGGACCAGGCCGTCGTCGACGCTCGCCAGGTCGAACAGGCGTAGGCGGTTTTTGGTGGGCTGGCCATAACCGGGCACATCGATGTTGACGAGCTTGGAAGTAACGGCAAAATCACCGAACTCGACGGTGTAGGAGCGGTCGTCATCGATCAGGATGTCCTGCTCGCTAAGCCACTCGTCGGGGACGGCCTTTTGCTGGTTGTCGGCAAAGCGCTGACGGAACAGGCCGTAATGGTAATTGAGGCCCACACCGTCACCGGTAAGGCCCAGCGTGGCAATGGAATCCAGGAAGCACGCGGCCAGACGGCCCAGGCCGCCGTTGCCCAGCGAGGGCTCGACCTCAAACTCCTCAATCTTGTTGAGGTCGTGGCCGGCAGCGGTGAGCTGGTCTTTAACCTCGGCATAGATGCCAAGGTCGATCATGTTGTTGATGAGCAGTTTGCCAATCAAAAACTCAGCAGAGATGTAGTAGAGCTTTTTCTTGCCATTGTTGAGCGGGCAGGCGGCGGAGCGCTCCTGTACGAGCTTGACCAGCAGTTTGTAAATGCGGCGGTCATCGAGTTGCTCGAGCGAAGTTCCAAAGGACTGCTCGGTAAGATCCGCAAGATCGATACGGGGCATGTTTCCTCCTGTGGTGAGTTGTCTACATGTCAGTAATTCAAAAGAAGCCCGCGCGAGGGGATTGGGGTGGCCTCGCGCGGGAAAAGCGGTCGCGTCCGCACGGTGGGGTGAGGTCGGGCGCGGTGGCTCCTATTGGGGAAGCTCGATTTCGGCTTTCGACGGGATGCGGAAGTAGGTCTCGGTCCAGTCGGTGAGTTTATGCTCGAGTTCGCGGGTGATGGCGCCATCAAGCATGCGCCAGGTCCAGTTGCCGCCCAGAGTGGCGGGGGTGTTGATGCGCGCCTCGTTGCCCAGATTGAGCAGGTCCTGCATGGTGTAGATGCAGGTATCGCTCACGCTGGCGGCGATGGTGCGGTTGAGCGCGTCGGCCATGGACTCGCCTGCCTGCTGGTGGGTATACAGGGCCGCCTGCTCGCGCTGACGCGGGGTGGCCGTTCCCTCATACCAGCCGCGTGCCGTTTCGTTGTCATGCGTTCCGACGTAGGCGACGGTGTTGGCAATGTAGTTGTGCGGCAGGTAGTACGAGTTGGTGCCCTCAAAGGCAAACTGCAGGATCTTCATGCCAGGGAAGCCCGTGGTGTCGCGCATGTCGATGACACCAGGGGTAAGAAAGCCCAGGTCTTCGGCAATGATGGGAAGCGTGCCGAGCTTTTCCTCGAGCACCTTGAAGAGCTTGAGGCCGGGTCCCTGCGTCCACGAACCATATGACGAATCGGGAGAGGAGAACGGCACCTCCCAAAATGCCTCGAAACCGCGGAAGTGGTCCAGACGGATGATGTTGTACATGTCGAGGGCGGCTCGGATGCGGCCTTCCCACCAGGAGAAACCGTCTGCTTCCATGGCATCCCAGTCATAGATGGGGTTGCCCCAGTACTGGCCGGTGGCCGAGAACTGGTCGGGCGGCGTTCCCGCGACGCTGACGGGATTGCCGGCGGCGTCGATCTTAAAGAGCTCAGGTGTCGCCCACATCTCGAGGGAGTCACGCGAGACATAGATGGGCAGGTCGCCGATGATCAGGATGTCGCGCTCGTTGGCATAGGCCTTGAGGCGGCTCCACTGGCGATCGAAGAAGTACTGCGTCATCTGGTGGTAGAGCATGCGCTCGGGATGGGCGGCGCAGACCTTGCTGGATGCCTCGCCGCGGCGGCGGAGCTCCTCGGGCCACTCCCAAAAGGCCTTGAGCCCGCACTCCTCCTTCACGGTCATGAACTCACAATAGGGAATGAGCCAGTCCTCGTTTGCCTGGATAAAGTCGTCGAAATCGGCCGGCTTGTCGGCAGCAAAGCGCTCAGCGGCGCGGTCGAGAATCTGACGGCGGCCGCCAAAGATAGCGCCGTAGTCGACATTGCTGGGGTCGGATCCCAGATACACGTCATCGATATCGCGCTGCTCCAGATACCCTGCCTCGATAAGCTCGGCAAAGTCGATAAAGTTGGGGTTGCCCGCGCGGGCCGAGAACGACTGATAGGGCGAATCGCCATAGCTGGTCGTCGTAAGGGGCAGAATCTGCCAGTAATGTTGTTTGCACGAGGCGAGAAAATCGACGAAGTCGTAGGCATTCCAGCCAAAGCCGCCGATTCCGTATGGTCCGGGCAGAGATGAGACGGGCATGAGGACGCCGCTTGCACGCTCCATGAATGCGCTCACCAACCTTCTTGTTGTGGGGTCGGCCTGCCGATGGATGTGCAGTCCGCCCCCGATGTTCTGATTCGATATGCCTATTGTAAAACATGTTGTTTAAACATGTACAGGCAAGATAAAATAGTTGGTCGATTTTCGGCGAATGGTTACATGCCATGAAAAAGCCCCGACCTCACAACGTGAGATCGGGGCAAGAGCGGTATGTAGGTTTTTGCTACTCGGCGTCGGCGAAGCCGTTGGGGTTGTGGCTCTGCCAGTTCCAGCTATCGCGGCACATATCCGCGATGTCGTACTGAGCCTTCCAGCCCATCATGCGCTCGGCCTTGGAGGCATCGCACCAGTTGGCGGCGATATCGCCGGCGCGGCGCTCGCGAATCACATAGGGCAGCTCCTTGCCGCAGGCCTTGGAGAAGGCGGCGACGACCTCGAGCACCGAGGTGCCGGTGCCGGTGCCCAGGTTGAAGATCTCGACGCCGGTCTTGCCGTTCATCCAGTTGAGGGCGGCAACGTGGCCCGAGGCCAGGTCGCAAACGTGGATATAGTCGCGCACGCCCGTGCCGTCGGGAGTGGGGTAGTCATTGCCAAAGACCTGAACGGCCTCGAGCTTGCCCACGGCAACCTGCGCGACATAGGGCACCAGGTTGTTGGGGATGCCCTTGGGGTCCTCGCCGATCAGGCCCGACGGATGGGCGCCGATGGGATTGAAGTAGCGGAGCAGCACAATGTCCCACTCGGGGTCGGCGGTGTGAACGTCCATAAGGATCTGCTCAATCATCCACTTGGTCCAGCCATAGGGGTTGGTTGCGGGCTTCTTGGGGTCTTCCTCGGTGACGGGCGGGTTGTCCGGATCGCCGTAGACGGTCGAGGAGCTCGAGAAGATGATGGACTTGCAGCCATGGTTGCGCATGACATCGATGAGCACCAGGGTGTTCTCGATATTGTTGTGGTAGTACTCGACGGGCTTGCTCACCGACTCGCCGACGGCCTTAAAGCCGGCGAAGTGGATGACACGGTCGATCTGGTGGGTATCGAAGATCTTGTTCATCGCGTCGCGGTCGAGTACGTTGGCCTCGTAGAAGGTGAGGTTCTTGGCGGCCTCATCGCCCACGATGGTCTTGACGCGGTCGACGGCGACAGCGCTGGAGTTGGAGAGGTCGTCGACGATGACGACCTGGTAGCCGCCCTCGAGCAGCTGAACGACGGTGTGCGAGCCGATAAAGCCGGCGCCACCGGTTACGAGGACACAGGTGTCTTTGGGGTCGAGTGCTTTGGACATGTAGTCTCCTATCGAATCAGGAACACTTCTTGAGGGGAGTATAGCGCAGGCAGGGGTGCCAAGAACGTGCGCGGCAGGAAAAGCAGAGGAGTATGTTAACGTACTCATAGAAATGCTGCGTGGGCATAACTTTGACTTTGACGTTTGCATACGAGCCGCCGACCATACGGTTTGCTGCCGTTCGTGGAAATCGTTGGGATGCACCGGATGTACGCTAATATGTATGAGTTGAGCGACATATAAATGAACATGTAACGGAGTAGATATGTCACCAAACAGCGATTCCATCCTTTCCCAGGAGCTTTCGCGTCGCACTGCCCTCAAGGCCCTGTTCGGCGCAGCTTCTGCAGCCGTTCTTTTTGGTTTGCCCGCTCGCGCCCATGCTGCGGAGGCCACCAAGGAAACCACCGACAAGCTCAATGCGGCCCAGGCCCAGCTCGACGAGGTCCAGGCCCAGCTCGACAGCATCGCAAATGAATACGCGGCGCTGGCCAACAAGAACGCCCAGACTCTCAACGATATCGAGGGCGTACAGGGCCAGATTGACAGCACGCAGGCGCAGATTGACGAAAAGAAGGCCGAGCTCAAAAAGAAGCGCGGCGATCTTTCCGATCGCGTTTCCGCCAGCTATAAGTCGGGCGGCACCAACATCCTGTCGCTGCTGCTCGCCTCGGGCTCGTTTGAGGAGCTTGTCGCCAATGCGCACTATGTTGAGAAAATCAACAAGAGCGACCGCGACGCCATCGAGGACATTCAGACCATCCAGGAAGAGCTCGATACGCAGAAGGCCGAGCTCGAGTCGCAAAAAGCCGACTTGGAGAAGCTCAAGGACCAGCAGACTGCCCAGATGCAGGACATGCAGGCCAAGCAGCAGGAGGTCCAGACGGTTCTGAACGGCCTCTCCGACGATGTCAAGGAGCTCATGGCTCAGCGCGATTCCGAGATTCTCGCTGCCGCCCAGGCCGAGGAGGCTGCCAGGAAGGCTGCCGCCGCTGCCGCGGCCGCCGCGAACAAGAACAATTCCTACTCGGGTGGTTCGAGCTCGGGTGGTGGATCGTATGCGCCCGGAACTCCGCAGCAGAATGCCGGCTCGGGCAAGCAGCAGGCCGTCGTCAACGCGTGCTACTCCACGCCTTCGCCGGGTCAGAACTGGTGCGCGGCGTGGGTTACCAATGTCTTCCGTAACGCCGGCGTTGGCTACTTTGGCGGCAACGCGTGCGATATGTTTAACGCCTGGTGCTATAGCTCCGACCGCTCGGCGCTGCAGGTGGGCATGATTGTTGCCGACTCATCGCATAGCGGCACCGGCATACCGGGCCTGATCTATGGCCACGTGGGCATCTACGTTGGCGGCGGCATCGTTATGAGTAACGAGGGCGCCATCACGTCGAGGTCGCTTGACTCGTTCATTGGGTTCTACGGCACTGGCTCTGGCGTGCGCTGGGGCTGGCTTGGCGGTATTGCGCTGTCGTAACTGCGGCTTGAAGCTGGTTGGTCCGGGACTGCGGGCGAGGCATAAGGTTGCCTGCTCTACAGTCCTGCGCAAGACGAAGGCCACATTAAGTGGCCTTCTTTGCGTGCGGAACTCGCGACCAACCTTATGCCTCGCCCGCAGTCCCGGACCTTCCGGGTTCAAAGCGCGATACACCGGACTAGTTGTCTGATATAAAGATGGCGAAGGCCCCTTTCGGGGCCTTCTTTTTAAATAAAATTATCGACTCCGTGGACTTCGGTTTTGGAATTTGGAGCCGACGGCTCATCAAAGTGGAAAATGAAATATAACCTAGCTGCAATAATCGCCTTGTTGCGAACTCGAACTGATCATGTAGATCTAAAATAGTCGCAATATACAATTGTCGTGTGGTGCGTTGGGTCGGAGCTGCTGCGGGTCCTAGATGGATTGCGGTCTTGCGCCCCGATGTTCAAACAGGTTTCTCTCTAGACGGGAAGTTGCTCATGGACACCATATATGACGGAGACGACTGGGTCGATCATTATAGTTGGCGCCTGGTCGGCTCGGATGACAATGGGGATGTGGTGTTTGACGGACTATGTCCAAAGCATCTCCATCCTTTTGTCTCGTCGTTAATTGAGAGTTCCGCTCGTGTTGCCCCCTACAGCTCGGCGTCGCTTCATGATACGGATGTTTTGAAGACCATAAAGGAATCAATTGACGAGGGCACGATGAGCAGTCCGCTGTTTTCTCGGCTTGTGGGGCTAGATGAGATGAGCTCGAAACGACTACTTGCGGGCGAAAAGGTGGAACTCACTTATCGTTCGATGATTTCAATCCTGCGGATGGCCGATGCTCTTCGCAATTAAAAGATAACGGAACAAGTGAGCTAAATCACTTGTTCCGTTATTGATTAAGGTAGGTTACAACGAGCGTGCTATAGGAATTCACCGACTCGGTGGACTTCGGGTTCTAGGTCTACGCCGAACTGCTCTCTGACTTTGGCTTGGATGTCGCGGATGAGTTCGTCGACGTCGGCGGCGGTGGCGTGGTCGGCGTTGACGATAAAGCCGCAGTGCTTCTCGCTCACCTGCGCGCCGCCGACAGCATGGCCGCGCAGGCCGGCATCCATGATGAGCTTGCCGGCAAAGTAGCCCTCGGGGCGTTTGAAAGTGGAGCCGGCACTCGGCATATCGAGCGGCTGTTTGTCTTCGCGACGCTGACGGTAGTCGTCCATGTCGGCCTTGATCATCGCGGCGTTGCCCGGGGCGAGATTGAAGGTGGCCGAAAGCACGGTAAAGCCGTCGTCGGCGATGCGGCTCTTGCGATAGCCCAGGTTAAGCTCGTCGACATCGAACTCGATGATGCTGCCGCTGCCGCGGGTGCCGTCGTCGAGCATGCGGGCGGGCTTGTAGACGCGCACAGACTCCAGTGCATCGGCCATGCAGGCGCCATAGGCGCCGGCGTTCATGTAGCAGGCGCCGCCGACCGATCCGGGGATACCCGAGATGGGCTCCATGCCAGTGAGACCGGCCTCGGCTGCCGCCGCGGCGACATCGGAAAGCAAGGCGCCGGCCGCCGCCGTGACGTGCGTACCGTCGACCGTAATGTTGGAGAGGCCTTCGCCCAGCGCCACGACGACGCCACGGATGCCCTTGTCGCCGACGAGCAGGTCGGAGCCGTTGCCCACGATGGTGAGGGGCAGATCGCAGCGATAACAGGTGTCGAGCGTGGCGACGAGGCCCTGCTCGGTATCGGGCGTGACAAAGACGTCGGCCGGGCCGCCGATCTTAAACGTGGTGTGCTCGCGCATGGGCTCGCTCATCAGCACGTTGTCCTCGCCGGCAACGCCAGCAAGCGCGCACAGCAGGTCCTCGTTAAAAAAGTCGTTCTCGTGCATACGAATATCCGCCTTTTGGTGGTCGTTGTCATCAATCGATTGCAATATACCCCACCCGGACGGATTTGGTGCGCTGGCGGCGATAAAACAGCCGTCTACCGGATTGGTAAAGTGTTTATCACCGAGGTAGAGGGGTGGTCGCTATACTTTCAAGAGATTGCGCGTAAACCTGGAAGGAGCGAGATGGCCAACAAAGTCACCCTCAAGCAGATCGCCCAGGAGGTGGGGCTTTCCCCCTCGTCGGTCTCGCTTGTTCTCAATAATCGGCCCTGTCGCATCTCGGAAGAAAACCGCAAGCTCATCAAGGAGGTCGCGGCGCGCAACCACTATGTTCCTAATCAGATTGCGCGTAGTCTGGTCATGCGCGAGTCGCGCACGCTGGGCCTTATCGTCCCTAACATCGAGAGCCGCTTTTTTGCCTCGCTCGCCGGTAGCCTGGAAAAGCGCTGCCGCGAGGACGGCTATGCGCTCTTCATTACCAGCTCGGGTGGAAGTGCCGACGACGATCTGGAGCTGCTGCGTCAGCTGGTAACGCGCGGCGTTGATGGCGTCTTCCTGGTTGTGGGCGACGAGTTCTCCGACGACCGCGCCCTGCGCGAAGAAGTCAGCCATCTGCCCATTCCGGCGGTAATGGTCGACCGTGCCATTGAGGGGCTCGAGTGCGACAAGGTGATGTTCGACCACGAGATGGGTGGCTACATGGCTACCCGCTATCTGATCGAGCAGGGTCACCGTCGCATTGCCTGCTTGGTTAATGCTCGCCGTTCCAATACGGGTCGTAAACGTCTTGCCGGCTACGAGCGTGCGCTGCGCGAGGTTGGCCTGCCGATCGACGCACGTTTGGAGTTTGAGAGCGAGTACTACATTCCGAGCGCATACGAGGCGTCGGAGGCGGTGCTCGCAACTGACGCCACCGCCGTGTTCGCAAGCTCGGATAACATTGCCCTCGGTCTGCTCAAGCGCTTGCACGAGATGGGTAAGAGCATCCCGGGCGATATCTCGGTCGTAAGCTATGACAACTCGGCGGCCGACGTTCTCTTTGAGCCGGCGCTGACCGCGATTGAGCAGGATCCTGGTGTCCTCGCGGAGCATGCTTTTGGCTGCATGTCCAAGCGTCTTGCCGGTAGGGGCGGTAGGCGTGCCGAAGAGGTCGTTTTGGAGCCGGCGCTTATCGTTAAGGGCAGCGTGCTCGAGCTTACTAAACACAACTAAACACGTTTATCAATTCATGCAGATTGGATGTGGAGTACCTGTGACAGACAATGCCGCAGGTGAATGCCAGGTTTCGCTGCTGCGCGCTGCAAATCAAGATAATAAAACGTTTTAGCAAATATCCGGCCGACGACAACGAGTAGCATCCGGGACTGTCTCGCGCTGGGGCCTGCCCCGGGCGGGTTGCCTTGCTCCGGGAAGTGGGCTTCGCGAATTTCCCGGAGCAAGGCAACCCGCCCGGGGCAGGCCCTCTCGACCGTTTCGATATGCGGGGGCTGATTCTTTTTTATGCAGTGGGGACTTTGCTTACGCTGCCTTGGAAACCGTGCATTGAGCTATGGTCAGCCAAGATTACATTGCCGGGGCCGGGGAGGCATGCTTTGTTTTGAGAAGTTCGCGGAGCCCACTTCTCAAAACAAAGCATGCCTCCCCGGCCCTCGTCCGTGAACTTTTCCGCTGGGCGAGCCTTAGACGCCGCGCACCGATAGGGTAAGGCAGCGGCTTGAAATTGGTGCTATATTCAGCTTGAGTTGTTTAATGCTAGTACGGGAGGCTGATATGGGGCTGTTCAAGAAGAAAAACCCGCAGGATGCCTTTGATCCCGATGTGTTTACCATCACGGATACGATTTTGGACCCGCCGCGGTTTACATTTTTGCCGGCCATCTACCAGGATGCCACGCGCCGCAAGTGGGCCGTGCATCAGCGCGGCGGCGAGCCGAAGATTTTTGACTATGCGGACGTGTTGCAGTGCGAAGTGGCCGAGGCGGGCGATCCGGAGGCCGAAGAAGCGGTCTCTAAACAGGAATTTGCCCAGCGTATCCTGGAAAATCCTGCCAAGGCAGCAAAAATAAATGCTGCCAAGCGTAATATGTGTCTTGGTATGGGCGTTGTTGTGGCGGTTCAGACGGGAAAAGACGAGGTTTCCAAATTAGAGATTCCCGTTATGACCGACGAAGTCAAACGCGATTCAAGTCTATATAAGTCGTATCGGAATGTCGCCGAGAAGATCAAGGCAGAATTTGATGCCATGGGAGGGCTGGCCTAATTTTGGCGGCATACGTTTCTGAATGAGGAGTCTGTGCAATGGCAGGCGAATCTTATGCAATTCCCCCCAAAGATCATGCTGTTGAGGGAATTCTTTGGTATATCCAGCACCATCAGCTTGCCGGCGGCGATCGCCTGCCGGCCGAGCGCGTGCTGTGCGAAGAGATTGGCGTTTCGCGTACGGCGTTGCGTGCCGGTATCACGCGGCTTATCTCGTGTGGAACGCTCGAGAGCCGTCGCGGATCGGGCACGTATGTGTGTCCTCCCAAGCCGCTGAACATCTTCCAGGAAACGTATAACTTTTCCGATGCTGTGCGGACTGCCGGCCTGCACCCCTCTTCTCGTCTGGTTTCCACCGGGACCATCGAGGCGGATGAGGCGCTTGCCGACAAGCTTGGGGTGGCTGTAGGCGCTCCCTTGCTCCGCATGCAGCGCGTTCGACTTATTGAGGGCGAGCCGGCGTCAATCGAGACCGCTCACGTTAACCTGTCCCTGTGCCCATCGCTTCCCGAGCACGATTTTGAGTGTGAGAGCCTTTACGATGTCTTGCTCAAAGAAGGTGGCGTGCGCGTTGAGCATGGACGTGAGCATATCTCCATCTCGCGTTTGAACGTCGAAGAGGCCGAGCTGCTCCAGCAAGAAGAGGGAACGCCGGTGTTCTATGAGAGCTCGATCGAATTTGATAAGGACATGCGTTTTGTGGAGCATTGCAAATCGGTGATTTTGCCCACAAAGTTCCGCTTTGCCGATAACGGCGAAGAGAACGGCATGAGGAGCGTGGCAGGTGAACAATGGCTGAAACAGTAGATGCCACCCCGGTTTATATGCGCATTCGACGCTGCATCGAGGAACGTATCGAGCGCGGTGCATATCCCACGGGTTCCATGATTCCGTCCGAAAAAGACCTCGCCGAGGAATTTGGTACGACACGCTTGACCATCCGAAGCGCTGTCGATGAGCTGGTTCGGCGCGGGCAGATTCGCCGTGTTCGGGGAAAAGGTGCCTTTGTGGCGCAGAAAGTACCTGCTTTTTTTGAACGCACGGTCGGTTTCCGTGAATCGGTCCGTGCTTCGGGCGGCGAGCCGTCCGTCCGTATTCTCGCGCGTTCCAAGCGTTATGCGGGGCCATATTACGCCGACCTGTTTGGCATCGCCGAGGACGACCTGCTCTATTCCGTTCGACGCCTGAACTGCATAAACGGTAGCCCCGTATCGATTGAGACGGCGCTGATTCCCTGCCTGCTGTTCCCAACCATCGAAGATATTGACGTGTCGGTCTTCAGTTTGTACGAGACCTATGAGATGCTGGGCCGAAAGCCAGTCATGGCACAGGAAAAGCTCGATATCGAGGCACTGGGCGCACGAGATGCCGGCCTCCTTGGACTGGAACAGGGCGATCTTGTTTTGCTTTTGGAATGCGTGAGCTATGACGCGAGCGGTCAGGCTATCGAGTATGTAAAGTCCTTCAATCGTGGCGATACGGGCGGCTACACCTATACGTACTAGCTGGTATTTTGTGAATAACGGCTGGGAAACTAACCAGTTTTGATCGTTGGGTCAGCTGTATATACAACCTTACATGGCTCAAAATCGACCGTTCGCCGAAGGGGATAAATTAATCGACAAAGAGGTATCAAAAAGCCGTAACCTGTAACTGTGATTGGTATCAAATACTAATGATTTATTACGAGGTGAGACGATGAAGATGCTCGATTACGTTCAGCTTGCCCATGTGCGTATGGGAGAGAACCTCGAGCGTTCGTCTGAGCTGGTAGCGCAGCTCGTTGATATTTTCCAGTCCGGTTCTTTTGACGCGCTGCGCATCGTTGCTTCTGGTTCGTCGCGCCATGCTGCGGATTGCGCCCGCGATTACCTGCAAGATGCGCTGCAGATGCAGGTGTCCGTTGTGACGCCCGAGGCCTTCGTCGATTTTGAACACACCTATCCACAGCATGCGCTTAACATTGCCGTCTCGCAGAGCGGCTATTCAACCAATACGATTGCGGCGCTCGATTACATGCGCGCACACGATATGGCTGCAGTTGCGCTCACGGCAAACGTCGAGGCACCCATCAAGGAACACGCTGACATCGTTCTTGACTACGGTGTGGGCGTCGAGTCGGTGGACTTTGTGACTCTGGGCGTCGAGGTTCTCGTTGAGTACCTGGTGCTCTTTGGTATTTACGGCGGTCAGGCGCGCGGAACGATTGACGCCAAGGGCGTTGCTCAGCGTCTTGATGACCTGCGCGAGGCTATCCAGGCTAATGCCGTGATGTGCAAGACCGCCGAGGCATATGTCCAAGATCACATGCTCGAGCTTTCTGAGCACATGCCCGCCATGGTCGTCGGCAACGGCCCCAACTATGGTGTTGCCGAGGAGGCAGCGCTCAAGCTGAGCGAGACCATCAAGATTCCTGCCATGCATCACGAAGGCGAGGAGTTCGTCCACGGTCCCGAAATGCAGATCGTTCCGGGCTATCTGGTGTTTATCGTCGACGATCCGCAGGGGTCGGAGCGTCTTGCGAATATCGCCGATGCGCTATCGAACGTTACGGCAAAAACGGTGCTGCTCACGGCCCATCCCAAGGGTAGGGCTCACGAGGTTGCGGTGCCTCAGGTGGCTCCGCTGCTCAGCGCAATTCCCAATCTTGTGTTCTTCCAGACGATTGCGGCCATGATCGCCGAGCGTCTGAAGTCATGGAACGTGCACCCGTATCTCGATGCCGTCTCCAAGCAAATGGAGGTCAAGGCAGAGGGCTACGAAGAGTCAGTCAATGCGCTTAAGGCCAAAGCGGCTGAGTGTTACGGAATGTAAGCGGGTTTTGATGCCCGTTGGCATGGGGGATGTGGAAACAACCCCAGAAAGGAGAGACAAATGAAGGAAACCGAGAAGATCGAGATCATGCATTTCGACCAGGAGGGCTATCTCGAGGACGGCAAGGCGCTCTACGAGACCGGCAAGAAGATGACCGCGCTCGCCGACAAGGTCGCCGACGAGGGCTACGACGCCGTGTTCCTGATGGGCGTCGGCGGCACCTGGGACGAGCTCATGCAGCTCGAGTACCTCATGAACAAGTTCGGCGACCGCGACCTCG
>JAXJPE010000139.1:0-2017 GCA_036426035.1 Collinsella sp. | reverse complement strand
CCATGGCAGAACAGACCAGCAAGGCCGATCGCGTCAAACTCAATCGCGAGCTCGCGCAGATGCTCAAGGGCGGCGTCATCATGGACGTCACCACGCCCGAGCAGGCACGCATCGCCGAGGAGGCGGGCGCCTGCGCCGTCATGGCACTCGAGCGCATCCCGGCCGACATCCGTGCCGCAGGCGGCGTCTCGCGCATGAGCGACCCCAAGATGATCAAGGGCATCCAGGAGGCCGTCTCCATCCCCGTCATGGCCAAGTGCCGCATCGGTCACATCGTCGAGGCGCAGGTCCTTCAGGCCATCGAGATCGACTACATCGATGAGTCCGAGGTTCTCTCCCCCGCCGACGACGTCTATCATATCGACAAGACCCAGTTTGACGTGCCGTTTGTCTGCGGCGCCCGCGATCTGGGCGAGGCGCTGCGCCGTGTTGCCGAAGGCGCCACGATGATTCGCACCAAGGGTGAGCCGGGTACGGGCGACGTCGTTCAGGCCGTGCGTCACATGCGCAAGATCCAAAAGCAGATCCGTGACGTTGTTGCCCTGCGCGATGATGAGCTCTTTGAGGCAGCCAAGCAACTGCAGGTTCCGGTCGAGCTGGTGCGCGAGGTCCATGCCACGGGCAAGCTTCCCGTTGTGAACTTTGCCGCCGGCGGCGTAGCGACCCCTGCCGACGCCGCGCTGATGATGCAACTGGGCGCCGAGGGCGTCTTTGTCGGCTCGGGCATCTTTAAGAGCGGCGACCCCGCCAAGCGCGCCGCCGCCATCGTCAAGGCCGTGGCAAACTTCACCGATGCCAAGCTCATCGCCGAGCTTTCGGAGGACCTGGGCGAGGCCATGGTGGGCATCAACGCCGACGAGATCGAAATCATCATGGAGGAGCGCGGACGCTAGTCCGGCAGAAAGGATCGCACATGAGCGATTATGCAGACCAAACGGTCGCCGTGCTGGCGGTCCAAGGCGCTTTTGCCGAGCACGAGGCAAGACTATCCGGGCTTGGCGCACACTGTATTGAGCTGAGGCAGGCGGCTGATTTGAAGCAGGACTTTGACCGTCTGGTACTTCCCGGCGGCGAGTCCACCGTTCAAGGGAAGCTGCTTGCCGAGCTCGGCATGCTCGAGGAGCTTCGTGCCCGTATCGCTGAAGGCATGCCCGTCCTGGGCACCTGCGCCGGCTTGATTCTGCTGGCGCGCGACCTTGCCGCCCACGACGATAAGGGGACGCCGCGCCTGGCAACCATGGATGTGCTCGTCGAGCGCAATGCCTACGGCAGGCAGCTCGGCAGCTTTCGAACCAAGGGGCAGGTAGCCGGCATCGACGGTGAAGTGCCGCTGACGTTTATCCGAGCGCCCCGCATCGTTGAGGTGCACGGCGATGCCGAGGCCCTGGCCGAAGTCGATGGCCGCATCGTCGCCGCCCGCCAAGACAACCAGCTCGGCGTAACCTTCCACCCCGAACTCGACGAAGACACCCGCCTCCACGAACTCTTCCTCCAAATGTAGGCATCGAAATCAACAAACGAAACGAGAGTGGATGATCTCCCACTTTGAGCTTGAATGCAGGCTCAAACCGGGAGATCATCCACTCTTGTTCTATGTAGTCGTTTAAGAACGTCCCCAATGACTACAAGGAGTGTCCCAAGCTGCCGGCAGAAAAGGAACGTCCCTAACTGCCGCATCCGGAGCAAGACAACGCCGCAGGCAGAGGACGGACAGCGAGCGGGTCGCATTTGAGGCAAGGTGACGTGAAACGAAAGGGCGCTGACCTTCTGGTCGCGCCCTTGAAGTTGAACGTCAGATTGTCCAAATGCGGCCCGCGCAGCGTCGGCCCGTTACGGCGTTTGGTAAAACGCCGTAACTAAAAACGGTTGCCGCGGAAGCCGCCACCGTTGCGGCCGCCACGGTCGCCACCGCGACCGCCGCGATCGTTACCACGGTTGCCGCCGAAGCCGCCGCGGTTGTCACCGCGATCACCATAGCCACCACGGTTGCCGCCAAAGCCGCCGCGACCGCCACGGT
>JAXJPE010000138.1:0-9587 GCA_036426035.1 Collinsella sp. | reverse complement strand
TTCAAAGAGGACGGCATGACCAGAAGGTCTATGCCGTCCTCTTTTCATGCCAATTTGTTCGCTCTGGCGCCCGCTCGCTGGCATTGCTAAAACATCGATGTTACCGTGGTCCAAACTAGTCGTTGGGGGCGTTCTTGTTTGACCAGTCGTTTAAGAACGTCCCCGATGACTATTTGAATTGCTAATTTGTGCGGGTTGTGGTTTTGTGACCTGCTGAAATTTAGGATACTGTACATCTGTACGTTAACTCATCTTCGTAGTATATTGCTACCCGCAAAACTCAACACCATTGTGCTTTGAGACGTTAAAGCGCCTACTACAATGGTTGTCGATAGTACGATTCGATTTAACGACAGGATGGATGGTCCAAGCGTGAGTCTCGGCAGCAAACTATCCAATGCAAAGGTGTCCTTTGCGATATTTAAGCGCGACATTAAGCGACTGCTTGTGAACCCCGTCGCCCTAGTGGTTACCCTAGGCGTGTGCGTTATTCCCTCGCTGTATGCCTGGTACAACATCGTGGCAAACTGGGATCCGTATGGAAACACCCAAGGCATCAAGATTGCTATCGCCAACAACGATCGAGGCACCCAAAACGACTTGGTGGGTGAGCTCAACGCTGGCGACAAAGTGGTCGACCAGCTCAAGGAGAATCATCAGTTGGGCTGGACGTTCGTCGACTCGACGGCCGATGCCAAGGAGGGCGTCGAGAGCGGCGAGTACTATGCCGCTATCGTGATTCCCAAGAACTTCTCGGATAACCTGGTTTCGATGCTCGACGGCAACTACCATCAGCCCAAGCTCACGTACTACGTCAATGAGAAGAAGAGCGCCATTGCGCCCAAGGTTACCGATACCGGTGCAAACACCATCGAGGAGCAGATCAACTCGGAATTTGTCTCTACGGTAGGCAAGACTGTTGCCGGTATCGCCAAGGATGCCGGAGTCGATTTAAAGGACAAGGCAACCCAGACTCAGGATTCGTTGGCCGGTTCGGTATCAGAGGCTTCCGATACGTTGGGCGAAGTGCGTGATTCGATTGGCGACATGAATGCCGCCATCGATAAGACGAGTGGTTCCATTGCCTCGGCAGATGCGGCACTTGCCGGTCTGCAGGGTCAGGCGCCGTCGCTGACGCAGGCGATCTCCCAGGGCAATGACCTGCTGGGCGAGGCTCGCGCCACGGCGGGCAACTCTGTCGCCTCGCTCTCCAAGGCGCTCTCGGAAGGCAGCCTTGCGCTCACCAAGACGTCGGCCTCTGCGAACGCTGCCATCGGCAAGCTGACGGGCGCGGTCACATCTACGACCACCCGTATCGACAACTCGCTCGAGTCTCTTCAAGCGACGATCGACCACAATAAGGCCGTTATCGGGCACTTGGAAATTCTCGTTAATGACACGTCGACAGGTTCCAAGGAAATTGACGCGCGCATTGTATCGACCATCGATTTGCTCCGCGAGCAGAATGAAAAGCTTCAGAGCATCAAGGACGGTCTGTCTGCGCAGTCGAGCGCCATGGCGAATGACGCCGCGGCTGTCTCGGGTGCCAGCGACGCTATCAATAACGCAATTCAGACCGGTGCGACCAACCTTGGCCAGGCCCAGACGGACCTGGGTCAAAACGCGCTGCCGAAGGCCTCGAGCGCGCTTGATTCCTTTGCCGCCGTCTCGGGTGATTTGACGGGTATCGTATCTGGCCTCACGCCCACGATTGCAAGCGCGCGCGGTACGCTTTCGCAGCTTAACGCTACGCTCGGCCAGGCCAAGACCACGCTGTCCCAGACCGATTCCTCGCTTGCCAAGGTCCAGGACAAGCTCGCAACCGCCGCCAACGACATCGCGGCGCTACAGACCTCCGAGTCCATGGGCGAGCTGGCCGACCTGATGGGCGTCGACGTCAATGACGTCGCAGACTTCATGGCATCTCCGGTTGAGCTCGCGTCCAAGTCGATCTATCCGGTTAAGAGCTTCGGCTCGGGCATTGCCCCGTTCTACACCAACCTGGCGCTTTGGGTGGGCGGCTACGTGCTTATCGCCATCTACAAGCTCGAGGTCGATCGCGAAGGCGTCGGCAGCTTTACCGCGCGTCAGGGCTACTTTGGCCGCTGGTTGCTCCTGGTGATCCTGGGCGCGTTGCAGGCCATCATCGTTACGGTAGGCGATCTGGTGATTGGCGTGCAGTGCGTCAGCCCGCTGCTGTTCGTGCTGGGCGGCATCGCCATTTCGTTCACCTACGTCAATATCATCTATGCGCTGTCCACCACGTTTAAGCATATCGGCAAGGCTATCGGCGTCATTCTCGTCATCGTGCAGATCCCGGGTTCGTCGGGCATGTACCCCATCGAGATGATGCCCGGCTTCTTCCAGTGGCTGCACCCGCTGCTGCCCTTTACCTACGGCATCAATCTGCTGCGCGAGACGGTCGGCGGCATGTATTCGTTCAACTACCTGTTTAACCTGTGCATTCTGGGCGTGTTCTTGATCGTGGCGCTCTTTATCGGCCTGCAGCTGCGTCCGTTGCTGCTCAACCTTAACCTGCTCTTTGATAAACAGCTCTCCACGACCGGTATGATGATTTGCGAGTCCAACGACCTGCCGCGCCAGCGCTACTCGCTGCGCACGGCCATGCGCGTCATGCTCGATTCCGATTCGTACCGTCGCGAACTGCTCGATCATGCGGTCGCCTTTGAACATCGCTACCCGTACTACATCAAGGGCGGTTTTGCCGCCGTGGTGGGCGTTCAGGTCCTGCTCTTTGTCCTGTCGACGGTTCTCGATATCGACAATAACGGCAAGATCATCCTGCTTGTCATTTGGATCATCTCGGTTATTGCCATCTGCGGCTGGCTTATCAATATCGAATATATCCGAGCGAGCCTCAATACCCAGATGCGCATCTCGGCGCTTTCGGATGAGGACCTGCGTCGCGAGATGCGCGAACACACGGCCGCCATTCCTGCCGCCCGCCACATGTTTGGCCTCAACGCCAGCGAGCGTGGTGCCAAGGGCGGCGATCAGTCCACGGGCCGCTTGCCGCATATCGGCTCGCACCATAAATCTCAGGGCAGCGACAGCACAGCCACAAATGATGGAGATACCACCGCGCTTGGCAAGCACTCCAAAGGAGGTGAGGCATAAATGAAGAACATCCTGCATCTGTTTAAGCGCGATGTCCAAAACGTGTCTCGCTCCGTGATCGGCTTGGTTGTCGTGATGGGCCTCATTATCGTACCGTGTCTGTACGCGTGGTTTAACATCGCCGGCAGCTGGGATCCGTACGGCAACACCGGCAATCTTAAGATCGCCGTGGTCAACACCGATGAGGGTTACGAGAGCGATTTGATCCCCGTCGAGGTTAACGTGGGCGAAAACGTGACCGCCACCCTACGCGGCAACGAGAGCTTCGATTGGGTTGTGCTCAACAATCGCGAAAAGGCTATCGAGGGTGTTAAGTCGGGTGCGTACTATGCTGCCGTCGTTATCCCCAAAACGTTTAGCGCTGACATGATGACGCTTTTCTCGACCGACGTGAAACACGCTGATATCGAGTTCTATGAGAACCAGAAAGCCAACGCCATCGCGCAGATCGTGACCGAGAAGGGTTCGAGCGCCGTTCAAAGCCAGGTTAACGAAACTTTTACCGAGACCATTACGAGCATCGGTCTTAAGACGGTGTCCAGCCTGCTCGATTACATGAGCACCGACCAGGTCAGCAACTTTATCGCCAACCTGTCCTCGACGCTCGGCGATTCGGTCCAGGACCTGCAGGACGTTCAGGCCAGCGCAACGTCGCTTGCGGGCATTTTGAGCTCCACGTCCGATTCGCTGACGTCGGCGAGCGGTATGCTCCAGCAGACGGGTACGGTCGATGAGTCGACAAAGCAGCTCATGGAACATGCCAAAAGCGGCATCGATGATTCCAAAGAAGCGCTTAAGGCGGCAAACGATGCCATCGATGCCGCAATCGATGGAAGTGCGGGTTCGTTCGACAATGTGTCTGCCGAGTTCGCGAAGGCGTTCGACACCGCAAACCAGCATGTCGACCTTACGGTGTCCCAACTCAACGATGCCGCTGCGGCCCTCAATGCGCGCGCCAAGGATATCGATGCGATGGCCGATCAGCTCCGCAGCCTTGCCGACCAGGTGAGCGATGAGAATTTGAAGGACGGCCTCAAGTCCGCCGCGACGTCGCTGGGCAGAATCGCCGTTGAGTACCGCAACAATGCCAAGGATCTGGCGGCTACCGCGAAGTCTCTCTCCGATAGCATGGCCGAGGTCAACAACTCGCGTGCCGAGGTCGATCAGGCCATCGCTGATGCCAAGGCCGGCATCGCGGGTGCCAAATCCGATTACGATTCCACGTTCTCGGTTAAGGCCAAGGAGCTCAAGAAGACGGTTTCGGGCATTCTGGACTCGCTTGGTGGCATCTCGGGCGACTTGGATAGCGCCGTAGGCGGCCTGACCGACGCATCCGGCTCGCTGGCGAAGGGCCTCTCCAAGGCCGCCAAGCTGGTCAACAAGGCTTCCGATCAGCTAGGCGAGGCGTCGGACAAGATCAGTGCGTTTAAGGACGAGCTCGACGGCGCCTTGATGTCGGATGACCTCGCCACGATCAAGACGATGATTGGCAACGATCCCGAGGGTCTGGCCGTGTCGCTTTCCGGCCCCGTCGCGCTCGATCGCAAGCCGGTCTATCCGATCCGCAACTACGGCTCGGCCATGGCGCCGTTCTACACGATTCTGTCGCTCTGGGTCGGCTCGATCGTGCTGGCGGCCATGATGAAGGTCTCGGTCGACGATGAGCTTATCAACGAGCTCATCCCCGTGCGCTTGCACGAGATCTACCTGGGCCGCTACCTGTTCTTTGGCGGTCTGGCCCTGCTGCAGGCAACGCTCGTGTGTGCGGGCGACATCCTGTTCTTTGGCATTCAGTGCGATAACCCATTGCAGTTTGTGCTGGCGGGCTGGGTCGCGAGTCTCGTGTTCTCCAATATCGTCTACACGCTCACCGTGTCGTTTGGCGATATCGGTAAGGCGCTCGCCGTCGTGCTGCTGGTTATGCAGGTCGGTGGTTCGGGCGGTACGTTCCCCATCGAGATGACCGGCCCCGTGTTCCAGGCGATCTATCCGTTCCTGCCGTTCACCCACGGCATCAACGCCATGCACGCCGCCATGGCCGGCGCGTATCATATGGAGTACTGGGTCGAGCTGGGTATCTTGGCGAGCTATCTGATTCCGTCACTGGCCCTGGGCGTCGTCTTCCGCCGCCCAGTCATCAAAGCCAACGACTGGATCATCGAAAAGCTTGAGAGTACTAAATTAATCTAGCGCAACAATGTAAACGCTGATGCTACGGCAATGTCAGCGAGCGAGCCGCATTTGCGCCAAGGTGACGTGAAATGAGAGGGCGCTGACCTTCTGGTCGCGCCCTCGAAATTGAACGTCAGATTGGTGTGAATGCGGCTCGCGCAGCATCGGCCGATCCGCCGTTCGGTAGGACGGCGGAACAAAGCGCTTTAGCGCGGTGAATTGCGTGGGCTGCCTGGTTGTTGCTACAGTAGCGGGGCGTGCCGGGGGTCCGGCGCGTCCCGTTTTTATTTGACCATGAGGCGGCACGCAGCCATACGCGTGCGGACACCACGCCCAGTTTGAGTGTGAGGATGTTCCATGGCCCAATACGCTGCCAACGAAATCGAAAACATGCCCGATAGCCCTGTTGCTCGCGAGGATCTGGGTGCGGGCGGCACCTCCCGTGGCGCCGGTGCTCGTTCGCCGTTGTTCTGGAAAGTTCTGCTACTTTCGGTGGCAGTCGTCTGGGGCTACTCCTTTACGACCATGAAGGACGCGCTCGACACCATTCCGGTGTTTGAACTGCTCTACGTGCGCTTTCTGCCTGCGGCGTTGGTCATGTTTGTCATCTTCCACAAGCGCATCATCGCGCACCTCAATGCCCGCAACCTTATCGTCGGACTTGGAATGGGCACACTAATGTGGGCCGCCTACGCCCTGCAGACGGTCGGTCTGGCTCAGACCACGGCGGGCAAGAACGCGTTTTTGACGGGTACGTACTGCATCCTCGTGCCCTTTGCGAGCTATTTCCTGAGCGGCGAAAAGCTCACGCGTTACAACTTGGGTGCCGCATTGCTCTGTCTGGCGGGCATTGGCCTGGTGGCGCTCGATAGCGTCGAGTTCAACATCGGTGATGCCATTACGCTGGGCGGCGCGGTCTTCTTTGCCATCCAGATGTCGGTGACCGCCAAGTACGGCCGCAAGATGGACATCAACGTCATCACGTTTTGGATGTTTGTGGGCAATGGCGTTTTGAGTTTAATCACGTCGCTGCTATTCGAGACTCAGGCGCCCCTCTCTGCATGGACGCCGGAATTTATCGGTGTGGCTGTTTTCCTCTCGGTGGGCTGTACGTGTGTGGCTCTGCTCATCCAAAACGTCGGCTTGGCGCACGTCCCGGCCTCGACGGGCTCATTACTCCTATCGATGGAGTCGCCTTCGGGTGTGCTGTTCTCGGTGCTGCTGATGGGGGAGGCGCTCACCTCGCGCCTGCTCGCCGGCTTCGCGCTCATCTTTCTTTCGATTATCTTGAGCGAGACGCATTTCGATTTTTTGCGCCGAAAGCCGCGTCCGCAATTGTAAACAATTTGTTGCGCCGCCTCCCGGGGCGGCATTTTTTATGCGTCGCCCTTAAAGTAGTACCTTGCACTTTACGCTATCAAAGTGCTTGCTGCAAAAACGTTACTGGAGGGCATCTATGGCACCAGCACTGTCCGATCTTCAACCGCAATCAGCGCCCAAGGCCACCGCGGCGGCGCAGACCGCTATCGGTGACGGTCTTGTTGCAGAAGCTCAGGCTTTTGCAGATGAGCTCGCTGCGTGGCGACACGATTTACATCAGATGCCCGAGCTGGGTAATAGCCTCCCGCAGACCTCTACGTATATCCAAGCGCGCCTGACCGAGATGGACATCCCATTTGCTACGCTCGTCGATGGTTCCTGCGTTGTGGGCCTTGTCGGCGCCGGTGCCGCCGCGGCCCAAGGCAATGGCATCTGCACGAATGAGCAGGCCGGTACGGTCATCATGCTTCGTGGCGACATGGACGCCCTGCCCGTTGCCGAGGAATCCGGCGAGCCCTTTGCATCCACCAACGGCTGCATGCACGCTTGCGGTCACGATATGCACGCGACGGCGCTGCTTGGTGCGGCTCGTATGCTCAAAGCGCGCGAGGCAGAGCTTGTTGATGCCAACGCTACGGTTAAGTTGCTGTTCCAGCCGGGCGAGGAAACCTTTGAGGGTGCCCGCGCCGCCATCGCCGACGGTCTGCTGCAGAACCCGCGCCCTCAGGCGGCCTTTGCCATGCACGTTAACAGCCAATCGCCGCTCGGCCTGGTGCTCTATGGGAGCCCGGCGCTTTCGGGCGTGTATGGTTTCCGCATCACGCTGCAGGGCAAGGGCGGCCATGGCTCGAGCCCCGAGATCTGCATCGACCCCATCACGACCGGCGTCCATGTGCACCTGGCGCTTCAGGAGCTCATCGCTCGCGAGGTGCCGGCCGCCAAGGAGGTCGCACTGACCGTGGGTAAGTTTGCCGGTGGCCAAGCGGCCAACGTCATCCCGGATACCTGCGTGCTCGAAGGCACGCTGCGCGGCTTCGACGTCGAGCTCATGGAGCACCTCAAGACCCGCATCGCGGAGGTCGTTAACGGCGTTGCCACAACATATCGTACGCCGGCGACCATCGAGACGCTTTCGGATGTTCCGCCGCTTGTACTCGACAGCGATATGACTCAGGCGTCGCTTGGCTACGTGGGCGCAGTGCTGCCCAAGGCGGCTTTCTTGCCGCTTTTCCATGCCATGGCGAGTGAGGACTTCGCGCTTATCTCGAGCGAGATTCCGAGTGCGTACTTTACCGTGGGCGCGGCCGTAACCGACACGGACGAACACTTTGCCCAGCACCATCCCAAGGCACGTTTTAACGATGCCGAGCTGCCGCTCGGTGCTGCGGCTTATACCGCCGTCGCTTTGGGCTATATCGCCGACCACCGGTAGCACCCAACCTTGCCTTTCAAGCCTGCGGGCATGGCCATAAGGCCTATGCCCTTGTCTTTCAAGGCAATCTTGGGCACTACCGGCGCCCGGCGCAGGCTATTCGTTTGTTAAATAAGGAGCAGTATGCCCCAGCAGCGTAAGTTCTTCCCCGGCTGGCTCGTCGTGGCCTCCGGCTTTGTCATCATGGCCACGTGCTACACGATTTTCGTCAACTGCATGAGCCTGTTCCAGCCGCTGATCGTCAGCGACCTGGGCATTTCCCTTGCGCAGTACAACATCTCCAACGCTATCTCCACCGTGGTGAGTGTCGTGGGTTCGCTCGTTATCGGCCATGTTGCCGATAAGGTGAGTGGCCGCATATTGGGCTCGCTCACCGTTATCGCTACCTCGGCGGTGCTTGCCGGCATGAGCTTTGTCGGTGAGCTGTGGCAGGTCTACGTGCTCTTTGCCGTTTCGGGCTGCTTCGCTGTGGCCTCGACCCGTCTGCTCATTAGCCTGGTGACCGCCAACTGGTTTACCGCCAAGCGAGGCCTTGCCATCTCCATCGCACTTTCGGGCTCGGGCTTTGGCGGCGCTATTCTGTCTCCCATTGTGAGCTCGCTTATCGTGAGCGTTGGTTGGCGTTCCGCCTTCCTGGTGCTCGCGGCTATCTGTATGGTGGCGGCGCTGCCCATCACGGCCTATTCCTTCCGCACCAAGCCTTCCGAGATCGGCCTTAAGCCGCTCGGCGAGAACCCGGGCGATCCGTCCGTCTCGACGGCTGGCGACAAGGACGAGCACACGGCGCCCGAGGTTAACGTTGGCTGGTCTCGCATCAAGAAGAGCCCGGCGTTTTGGCTGCTTGTCGTCGCCTTCCTCTTTATGGGCCTCGTTAACGGCGCCATCTTGCCCAACCAGGTCACCAACATGACGAGCGTTACCGTCAACGGTGCCAAGATCGTCACGGGCGGTCACGATCCCATGTGGGCGGGCACTGTGCTTTCGGCCTATATGGTCACCGTCGTTATCGCCAAGATTTCGCTCGGTGCGATCTATGACCGCTTTGGCCTGCGCTTTGGCAATATCCTTGGCTCCGTTGCGTGCATTATCGCCTGTGTGGCGCTGTGCTTCCCGACGACGGACCTCGGTCCTATTGTCGCCGCTGTGAGCTTTGGTATCGGAACGTGCATGGGCACCATCACGCCTACCATCGCCGCGTCCAAGCAGTTTGGCATGGCCGACCTCGGCAAGGTCACGGGCACCATCACCTCGCTCGAGATGGTCGGCGGCACCGTGGGCGCCATTGTCTCGGGCGTGCTGTTCGATGCCACGGGCTCCTTTGCGAGCACCTGGATCGTGTGCCTGGTGTGTTCTGTGGCCATGCTCGTATTCCTGCTGGTCTCGGAGCCCATCGCCGCCAAGCTGCGCGCGAGCGTGGCGGGGGAGTAGGTAGGCCAAAGCGCATCGCCGCTTGTCCGCTTCGTCCGCGGCGGCGCGTCTGGCCGAACGAGTCCCCATACCCTCGTTCGGTCAGACGCGCCGCCGC
>JAXJPE010000137.1:0-34785 GCA_036426035.1 Collinsella sp. | reverse complement strand
GGCAACGTAGGTCTCGGCGCGCTTGTGTACCTCGCCGGCCTCGAAGGTGCAAATGCTTACCTCATAGCCTGACGCCTCCAGGCTCTGCTTAACGGGCATCTGGTAGAGCGGGCCCACGTTGGTGTCCGTCACGATGACGGCGCGGGTGCCTCCGGCGGTGGCGCGAACGAGTGGCCCTGCCTGCTCCAGCAAAAACGTGCCCACGTGTACCTGGTAGGGGCGTGCGGTGTCGATATCGATGGTAATCGCCATAAGCTATGGTCCTTTCGACCTGGCGTGATGGGTGGTCTAGTGGGTGCTCTCGTCGTCGAGTGCGCGCTTGATGCGATCGCCTTCGGCAAGGAGATTCTCAAGATAACGCTGGTCGCGGTTCTTGAGCGCACGGCTGTAGGCGCCGAGCGAATCGATCAGATGGTCGATCTCGAAGGCGAGAGCGTCGGCGTCGTCAATCATGAGCTCGGACCACATCTGCGGGTTGAGGTGTGCCACGCGCGTGAGGTCGCGGTAGCTACCGGCTGAAAAGCCGTGGTGGACCTGGGCGGTGGGGCTCTTTACGTAGGCGTTGGACACCACGTGTGCGAGCTGGCTCGTAAATGCGATCACGCGGTCGTGCTCGGCGGCGGTAGTCACGCTGAACTTGCCAAACCCCAAGGGGCGCACCATCTCGCGCACCTGGCCCAAGAGCTCCAGTTTGAGGGCATCGTCTACCGCGGGCGGAACGAGCACGAGTGGTGCGCCCTGGAACAGGTCGGCGCGGGAGTGCGCGTAGCCCGAGAACTGCGTGCCCGCCATGGGGTGTGCGCCCACAAAGTAAAAGCCGTGCTCTCGTGCGAGCTCAAAGGCACGCTCGCACACAATGCCCTTGACGCCCACGGTGTCGATTACCACGGGGCCCATGATGGCTTCGGTGTCGGTGGCGTCGGCGAGCGCCTGGGCGTGGGCCTCGAGCCACTCGATGCATGCCTCGGGATAGCAGGCAAGGACGATGATGTCGCACTCACCGAGCGTCTCGTCGTTGAGCTCGCCGGCGACGGTACCCATGCTGGCGGCCGTCATCACGTCATCGTCGGGGTCCCAGGCAAGCACGCGAACGCCCGCCTGCGCATAGCCGCGGGCAAAGCTGCCGCCGATGAGGCCCAGGCCCACGATGCCGGCGCACTTGGGGCCGCCTTGGTTGACGCGCGCGTTTCTCACCGTACCCATGGGTTACTCCTGAACGGTCTTTTGGCAGACGACCTCGCGGATGGCGCGGATGCGGCGCATGGTGTCGTCGAACTGGTCGGGGGTGAGGGCCTGAGCACCGTCGGACCAAGCGTGGCTCGGGTCGTCGTGGACCTCGATCTCCAGACCGTTGGCGCCGCAGGCAGTCGCGGCGAGCGCCATGGGCTCGACATAGCGGGTGTAGCCGGTGGCGTGGCTGGGGTCGGCGACGACGGGCAGGTGCGACAGGTGGTGCAGCACCGGCACGGCGTTGAGGTCGAAGGTGTTGCGGGTGCGGGTCTCGAAGGTGCGAATGCCGCGCTCGCACAGGATGACGTTGTCGTTGCCCTCGCTCATGATGTACTCGGCAGCCATGAGCAGCTCGTCGACGGTGCCGGACATGCCGCGTTTGAGCAGGACCGGGGTCTTGGTCTTGCCGACCTCCTTGAGCAGGGGGAAGTTCTGCGCGTTGCGGGCGCCGATCTGCATGACGTCGATCTTCTTATCCAAGAAGACCTGCACGTCGCGCGGGTCCATGATCTCGGTGACGATCGGCATGTCGAGCTCGGCGGATGCCTCGCACAGCAGGTCCAGGCCGGCGGGGCCCATGCCCTGGTAGGCGTAAGGGGAGGTGCGGGGCTTGTAGGCGCCACCGCGAAGCATCGTGGCGCCGGCGGCCTTTACGCGGCGTGCGATGCGAATGAGGTTCTCGCCCTCGACGGAGCAGGGGCCGGCGATGACCTGGAACTGGTCGCCGCCGATCTTGACGCCGTGGCCGCAGTCGATGACGGAGTCCTCGGGGTGGAACTTGCGGTTGGCACGCTTAAAGGGCTCGGAGACGCGCTGCACGCGCTCGACGACATCCATGGACTCGAGCAGGAACGGGTCGATCTTGGTCGTATCGCCCACCAGGCCGATGATGGTCTCGTTCTCGCCGCGCGAGACGTCGGTCTTGAGACCCTTCTTCTCAATCCAGCTGACGATATGGCCGACGGCCTCGTCGCTGGCGCTCTGCTTTAAAATCGCAATCATGGTGTGCCTCTCACCTCGATGGATAGCTCTTGCAAAAACGGCCCGCATCGCGAGCCGTTATATATGTGCATGAGAGTTTATACTAATTGTTTCACTTTTGCGTTCTAAAGTGAGCCTCTGCGCCGTGTCTCTCACGTAATTGCAAAGCTTTTTCTATTCTTTTGTTAGCCCGTGGCGCACTTGGGTATAATGCCAACCGTTCGCCCTATTAGCTCAGGGGATTAGAGCGTCTGCCTCCGGAGCAGAAGGCCGTTGGTTCGAATCCAACATGGGGCACCATCGAACGTAAGACCGTCCGAACCTCGCATGGTCCGGGCGGTTTTCTTATACCGACGCGACGTGATGGGACGTGGTATGGCAGCAACGGATATCGAGCGCGGGCTTTCGACCGCCGAGGTCGAGGAGCGTATCGCCGCCGGTAAGATCAACCGCAACATGGAGCTTAAGACCAAATCGGTTAAAGAGCTCATCATCGAGAACCTCTGCACGCTGTTTAACTTGATCAACGCTGTCTTGGCGATTTTGGTGTTGCTGACCGGATCGTTCAAGAACCTCACGTTCCTGTTCGTGGTGTTTTTGAATACCGCCATCGGCGTCATTCAGTCCATGCGCTCCAAGAAGATGGTCGATAAGCTTACGCTGCTGACCTCTAAGAAGGCCATCGCGGTGCGCGACGGTGCCGAGGTGGAGCTCGACTTGGACCAGATCGTGCTCGATGACATCATCCGCTTGGGGCGCGGTGACCAGATTCCGGCCGACGCCGTGGTGGTTTCGGGTGAGGCACTCGTGAACGAGAGCCTGCTGACGGGCGAGAGCGATCTCATCAAAAAGCAGCCCGGCTCCGAGCTCATGAGCGGCAGCTTTATCGACTCGGGCCTGCTGCGCGCCCGCGTGATCCATGTTGGCGCCGACAACTACGTGGCCAAGATCAACAACGAGGCCAAGTACGTCAAAAAGGTCAATTCCGAGATCATGAATGCGCTCAACGCCATCGTGCGCTTTGCGAGCCTCATTATGATTCCGCTCGGCCTGGCGCTCTTTTCCTCGAGTGTGAGCGAGCTGTGGGATGCCGCGGGAACCCCGGGCGATAGCGCACTTTCCTGGTGCTTTTCCGAGCTGCTGGCCGGCCGTGTGCCTTCTTCGGCGCTGCTGTCCACGGTGGGTGCCCTGCTGGGCATGATTCCGCAGGGCCTGGTGCTGCTGACCTCGTCGGTGCTCGCGATTGCCACGGTGCGCCTGGCACGTCGCAAGGTGCTGGCACAGCAGCTCTACTGCATCGAGACGCTCGCGCGTGTCGACGTTTTGTGCCTGGACAAGACGGGCACCATTACCTCGGGCCGTATGGAGGTCGAGGGCACCTACCCGCTGCCTGTTGAAGGTGTTGGCTTTGGCGCGGACTCGGATGAGGCAGCTGTCCCCGTCGAGACCACGGTGCTCGACTTTGCGCTCGCCAACGTGGCACGTGCGACCTCGGCAGATGCTAACGAGACCTGCCAGGCGCTGCTCAACTACTACGCCGATCGTCCGGTCGAGGTGTCCGAGCCGCTGTCGGTCATTCCGTTCTCGTCGTCCAAAAAGTGGAGCGGTGCGTCGTTTGCGCAGGGCTCCTATGTAATGGGCGCCGCGCAGTTTGTGCTCTCCGTTCGCGCATTTGCGCAGGTCGAGAATCGTGTGGCCGAGCTCGCCGATACCTGCCGTGTGCTCGTGGTGGCGCGCGTTGACGGCTTTACGCCCGATGGCGATATGGTGGGCGAGGCCGAGCCCGTGGGCTTTGTGACCATCCGCGATGAGATTCGCACTTCGGCAACCGAGACTATCGGCTACTTTAACGAGCAGGGCGTGACCCTCAACGTGATCAGCGGCGACGACCCGCGTACGGTGTCGTCGATCGCGCGCGTGGTGGGCGTGCCGGGCGCCGACGCCTACGTGGACGCCACGACGCTCGATACGCCTGCTAAGCTCGATGCGGCGGTGGACCGCTATCACGTCTTTGGCCGCGTGACTCCGCAACAGAAGCGCGAGCTCGTACAGGCGCTCAAACGCCGCGGGCACACCGTGGCCATGACGGGCGACGGCGTCAACGACGTGCTGGCGCTCAAGGAGGCCGACTGCTCCGTGGCGATGGCCGCCGGCTCCGATGCCGCGCGCAATGTGGCCGAGATCGTGCTCGTCGATAACGACTTTGCCTCGATGCCCGCTGTGGTGGCCGAGGGCCGTCGCTCTATCAATAACCTGCAGCGCTCTGCCGCGCTCTTTCTGGCTAAGACGCTGTTCTCGATGGGCCTGGCGGCGCTGTGCATCGCCCTGCCGCCGTATCCCTTCGAGCCCATTCAGATGACGCTCATCAACTTCTTCTGCATCGGCGCGCCGGGCTTTGTGTTGGGCCTGGAGCCCAACAACGCCCGCGTGAAGGGGTCGTTCTTGACCAATGTGCTTAAGCGTGCGCTGCCGGCGTCGATTGCGGTCATTTTGGCCGCGGCGCTCGATATCTTTGTGGCGCGCGTATTTGGCTTTAGCCAGCTTACGCTTTCGACCATGTGCCTGCTCACGTCGTGCGCGGCGAGTGTCAGCCTGATCTGGCGCATCTCGCAGCCGCTCACGCCCTTGCGCGTGGTGCTTTTCGTGTTTGTCATCGCTGGTATTTTGACGGGCGTTATCGGGTTCCCGGGGTTGCTGTCGATCGCCAACTTGTCGATGGGTCAGATTGTCATCTTGGCGGTTATCGTCGTCTTTACCTGCGCGGTGTTCTTTAAGCTCGCCACGATGATGGACTCGCTTAAGCCCCGTCGCCGTCATGCGGCCACCGGCTTTGGCCGTGGCGTGCGTGTTCGCCTGGGTCGCGGCGGCGGCAAGGTGAGCTCGACGGGGTCGACCGCCGAGCGTTTTGCCAAGCGCGTCGCCGCCGATATGGCGCAGCGCCGTGAGGAGCGCACCGCTCGCGAGGCCGAGGTTCGCGCGCTCGAGGGTGTGGAAAAGGCCCAGCCCAAGAAAAAGAAAGGTGCGGGCACCAAACGTTCGCAGGTGACCAAGTCCGCCCAGGGCATTAAGGTCTCGATGCCGAGCAAAAAGAAAAAGCCTGCAAAGAAGGCCTAGCCCCAGTTGCCCCGGGGATGATTTTTCTGGGACGGGATTAAAAAATCATTAGGTACACAATGATTTTTTAATCCCCGTCCCAGAAAAATCATCCCCCCAAAAAGACTACCCTGGCGATGTTGAATTGGTGCCTTGCCCCTGTGGGGGCGTGGCGATGCTATGCTCTAACTTCGACTGTATGAATTGCTCCGAAAAGAGGAAGCCGTGATCTGCCCGCATTGCCTTAAGACCATAGAGGACGGCGCCTCGTTCTGCCCCTATTGCAACGCATACGTTGGTCCGGGCGACGGTCCCGAGCATACCGAGTTCGTATTCTGCGATGGTTGTGGCGCACGCCTGTCCCCGCATGATCGCACCTGTCCCAAGTGCGGGCGCCCCGCCCCGGGCATCCTTTCCAAAGACGCGGCTGCATCCGATCTGGCAGCAGGCCGCACGGCCGGCTTTCCGCGCTTGACGCAGGAGCAGATCGATACCGAGGTGCCCCATGCGCCGGCCTCTGCCGCCGCGGTGCTCTCGGATGCCGCCGACCCCAACGAGACCTGCGTGCTGCCTGCCTTCGATAAGGACTTTGGCATCCCCAAGGTCGATATCCCCACACCGGTGTCGCTGCGCGATGATGTCCAGCCCAAAAAGCAAAAGGCCAAGCGCAAGGTCCATCCCGACGAGGATGCCTATCACAAGCACAAGCGCCATATCCCCAAACCGCTTATCGTCATCGCGGTGCTCGCCGCCGTGTGCGGTGGTGCGTATTGGTTTGTGACTGCCGATCCTATGGGCGTCATGCCCGGCTTCTACGACCAGTTTGGCCGGGCCGCCAAGACCACCTTCCCGTCGCGCCAAAAGGGCGAGGCCACCGAGAAAGAGTCCAAGCAAGAGGATGCGTCCGAGGTCGTTCAGGAGGAGACCATCTTAACCGACGACCAGCTCTACGCCAGGCTCGATGGCCTGTACCAGACCATCGTGTCGTACAGCGACGATGATCAGATCGGCGAGGTCATCGATTCGTTTAATAACGGCTATCTGCGTACGCCGCTCTCCACCCGCCAGGAGTTGTCGCAGAGCGCTTATGCCCTGCGCGATCAGATTAAAAAGACCCAGGATGAGCTCAATAACCTCAAGGTTCAGGACGACACCGTCTATGCGGAGGACATCGATCATCTAAAGCAGCTTGCCCAGTGGATGTACGAGCGTGTCGACGTGATCTGCCAGAGCTGGGATATCTCGCTGTCCATTCCCGACGGCGAGTCGCTGAGCGCCCGTCAGAGCGAGATCCTGGCGCCCATCGCACAAGGCGGCAACAGCGCGCTTAACCAGTACGACGCCAACGTGAGCGCATGGAGACCGCAGCAACGTTCGTAATTTGTTGCCCTCCGGCGGCGTAACCTGCGTGCGCAATTGATGGAAGCCCGTGCTTATTGCTACAATTTGACCAAATATGCTTTAAACGCACGAGGAAGGAACCACATGTTTGGTTTTAAGAAAGAGCTCTACACGCCCGAGTATCAGCTTGCCGGCGATGAGTGCGCGGTGATCGAGACGTCGAAGGGCACCATCAAGGTCAAGTTTGACGGCGAGGGCGCCCCCATCCACGTGGCGAACTTCTGTGAGCTTTCCACGATGGGTTTTTACGACGGCCTTAAGTTCCATCGCTATGTGCCCGGTTTTGTGATCCAGGGCGGCGACCCCAATACCCGCGATATGTCCGGCGCCGATGTCGCCGCCGGCCTTGAGGGCCCCGACGGCATGCCCGGTACCGGTGGCCCCGGCTACTGCATCAAGGGCGAGTTCGCTACCAACCCGCGTAACAGCCACGTCGACGGCGCGCTTGCCATGGCACGTTCCATGGATCCCGATTCCGCAGGTTCGCAGTTCTACTTCTGCCTGGGTGCCCAGCACAACCTCGACTCCGGCTATACCGTCTTTGGCACCACGGTCGAGGGCCTCGACGTCATCTCGCAGCTGCGTGCCGGTGACGAGATCGTCCATGTCGAGATCGTTCACGAGTAAAGGGGACTTCCTTGAATAGCCAGCTGATCCAACAGGGCCGCGCCGCTTATCGCGCGGGTGATTATTCCGCTGCCGCCCAGATGCTCGGTGCGGCAAAGACCCCCGGTGAGATTATGGGCGAGGCCGACCATCTGCGCGGCAACGCCTTGATGCACCTGGGCATGTATGCCGAGGCCGCCGAGGCCTACGCCGCCGCCCTTAACGACGGTACCTATGGCAAGCGCGGCGCGCTGCTCACCAACCGCGGCAAGGCGCTTGCTGCCGTGGGTGACTATGTGACTGCAGCCCAGGCGTTCTCTGCCGCAACGCAGGATGCATCCTATGCCACGCCGTTTAAGGCCTACCTGGGTCTGGGCAACGCGCTGTTCCAGTCGGGCGACTATGCCAATGCCGGTACTGCCTTCCGTCAGGCTGCCATCGACGGCGCCAACCCGGCTCCTGTCGCCGCACTCGGCGAGCTCGGTCGTTGCTTCATTAAGCTCGGCCGTCCGGCAGACGCCGTAGAGACCTACCGCACGGCCATCGACTTTGCCGGTCCGCGCGACGACACGCGTGCGCTTAACGCCGGTATGGGCGAGGCGCTTTCCGCCGCCGGTCGTCCCTCTGACGCGCTCGATGCCTTTAACGCCGCCACTGCCGACGGCATCTACCAGCTTACGCCCGAGCAGTCCGACGAGCTTGCCCGCGTGCACGATTCCCTCGCTGCGCTTTCGGCCCAGACGGCCATGGCCACGGCGCCGGCTCCCGCGATGGACGCTCCCGCTGTCGATCCGCTCGATCCCACGGGCGCGACCGGTCAGTTTATGCCCGACCCCTCTGACACCGGCTTCTTTACGCTGTCCGAGTCCGAGATGGTCCAGCAGGACCGCAAACAGGCCAAGGTTCGTCGTCGCCACCGCCACACGGGTCTCAAGATCTTCCTGGTACTGCTTCTGCTCATCGTGATCGCTGCCGGCGGTCTTGGCTATGCTTATACGCGCGGCATGGGCTACCCCTCGCAGGAGTCCGTCATCACCGACTTGTTCCAGGCTGCCGGTGACGGCGATACCGCCAAGGCCGAGTCCTGCCTGGCCTCGAGCCTGTCCGAGGACGCCAAGGCGATGATCATCTCCTCGATCCCGCAGGGCGCCACCGTCTCCATCGAGGGTATGGATCAGTCCATGACTGAGACCACCGCCAAGGTGAAGGCTTCGCTGTCCAAGGGCGGCGAACAGGAGTACACCGTTAAATTCGTGCGCTCCGACAACCATATCGGTTGGGCCGTTTCCTCCTTCGATATCGATTTCTCGGCTGCTGACAACCAGTAGTGACCTTATGAGATTTGGCTCTGCCCGGCGCTTCACCGCAAGTGAGGTGCCGGGCTTGCGCTAGTATGATGGGCTAGTAGTTTTCCAGCAATCATCCAACACATCAGGAGTTGCGTTGTTTTCTTTGATGGATATGTTCTTCGGTAGCTATGCGGGCGATCTCGCCATCGACCTCGGCACCGCCAATACGCTCGTCTCTGTGCGCGGCAAGGGCATCGTCATCCGCGAGCCCTCCGTTGTCGCCATCGACAAGAACGACGAGCGCATCCTGGCAGTCGGCATCGAGGCCAAGCGTATGCTCGGCCGTACGCCCGGCAACATCGTGGCCGTTCGTCCCCTTAAGGACGGCGTCATCGCCGACTTCGATGTTACCGAGGCCATGCTTCGCTACTTTATCGACAAGGCTTCCGAGAAGCGCTATCCGTGGACTCCGCGTCCGCGCGTCGTCGTCTGTGTTCCCTCCGGCGTCACGTCGGTCGAGAAGCGCGCCGTCTTTGAGGCCACGATCCAGGCAGGCGCTCGCCAGGCCTATCTGATCGAGGAGCCCATGGCGGCTGCCATCGGCGCCGACCTGCCCGTCGAGGAGCCCACGGGCTCCATGGTCATCGATATCGGCGGCGGCACCACCGAGGTCGCCGTTATCGCTATGGGCGGTATTGTCGTGTCGCAGTCCATCCGCATTGCCGGCGACGAGTTCGACCAGGCTATCCTCACCCATGTTCGCGATGCCTACAACCTGGCTATCGGCGAGCGCACGGCCGAGGACATCAAGATCAAGGTCGGCTCCGCCGTGCCGCTCAAGGATGAGCTCGATGTCGAGGTCAACGGACGCGACGTTATCACGGGCCTGCCCAAGACCGTGCGCATCGAGAGCGAGGAGATTCGTCGCGCGCTTAACAAGCCGCTCGACGAGATGGCTAAGGCCGTTAAGGACGCTCTGGACGCCACGCCGCCCGATCTTGCCTCGGACCTTATGTACTACGGCATTCTGCTGACCGGCGGCGGTGCGCTGCTGCGCGGCCTCGACGTGCGCCTGCGCGACGAGACCGGCGTTTCGGTCAACGTTAGCCCCACGGCGCTCGATAACGTCGTAAACGGCTGCGCCCGCGTGCTCGAGGCCAACGCCTTTGACGGTGGCTTCGTCCAAACCAATGCTTAATTTCCAAAAGGTGGATTCCATTTGGCACGATCTTCGGGTTTCTCTCCAAATCTGAATACCAAGCGACAATCAACGGGTATGCGCCCGTTGATTGTTTTCAGCCTGATTTCGGTGTTGCTACTCACGTTTTATATCCGTGAGGGCGAGGCCGGGCCGATTCATGCCGTGCGCTCGGGTGTGACGACGATTACCTCGCCGGTGCGCTTTTTGGGCTCGGCCGTGGCGGCTCCCTTCAACGCAATCGGCAACGTGTTCTCCAACCTTACGGCTTCGCAGGAGTCGCTCGACGACCTCAAGAAGCAAAACGAGGTACTGACCTCTAAGGTCGCCGAGCTTTCCGAGGCTCAAAAGACTGCCGAGCGCCTGGAGGGCCTGGTCGGGCTGCAATCGACCTACAACCTTAAGTCGACCGCTGCTCGTATTGTCGGTGCTTCGGGCGATGCCTGGACCTCGACCGTTACCATCGACAAGGGATCTGCCGACGGCCTTACCATCAACATGCCCGTGACGAGTTCCGCCGGTGTTATCGGCCAGATTATCGAGGTATCGGCCAAGACCTCTACCGTGCGCCTGATTGGCGACGAGAACTCGGGCGTGTCGGCTATGGTGCAGGACACGCGCGCCCAGGGTATGCTGCAGGGCCAGCCCGATGGCACCCTGCGCCTTGAGTACGTGAGCGTCGACTCCGACGTCAAAGTGGGCGACATCATCGTGACCTCTGGCATTGGTGGCGTGTTCCCCAAGGGCCTGCCGCTCGGCACCGTTTCCTCGGTGGAGAAGTCGGCCAACGATGTGTATTACACCATCGTCGTACGTGCCCAGACCACGGCAGAGAATAACGAGGAGGTGCTCGTCATCACCTCGCTGACCGACGAGCAGTCGGCCTCGGACGAGGACGTGAGCACGGCCAACAGCACGCCGCAGGGCACCTCGCGCGATGCTGCGACCAAGACGAAGGACGAGAGCTCGGATGACAGTTCCGACACGTCCGAGACGACCGATTCTGGCTCGAGCGAATAGGGGGCATGTCCATGGATCTACACGAGCAGGGGGCGAGCTCCCGCACGTTTGTAATTGCCGCCATTGTGTGCGTGCTGCTGCAGGCAGGACTGGCACCGCAGATCTCCATTGCGGGCGGTCGCGTCAACTTTATGATTATCCTGGTATGCCTGAGCGTGTTTTCGGGCGATCCCACGCGGGCTGTCGTCTGCGGTTTTTGCAGTGGCCTGTTCTATGATCTTTCTGCCGCCGTTCCGGTGGGCGTTATGTCGCTGCTGCTGACGGTGGGCAGTTTTGCCCTGGTGCACAGCGCGGCCGGTCAGACGAGTGGGTCCCCGAGCGCGCGCGGTATTACCGTGGGCGCCTTCGCGCTTGCCATCAATGTGGTCTACAGCATCATCTTGCTGTTTATGGGTCTGGAGACGAGCTTTGTGGTGGCTGTTTTTGGACACGCCCTGCCGTCTTCGATCCTGACGGGTCTGGTTACCATTCCGTTTTTGATGTCCGGCGTCGTGCCGCAGTCCGGTTATGGATTCTCCGCACGCGGTGGTCATCAGACGGGCATGCGCTTTAAGCCCAAGACCCGCAAACTCAAATAGGGGAGGCCTGTAGATGTCTTCCCAGATGACGGTTATCATCGCCGGTATCGTGCTGGTCGTGGCCATTGTGGTCGCGCTGGTCATCATGCGCCGCGGCGATTCCCGTTTTACCTACGACACGCAGCATGGAACGGCCCCGCGCGCCACCGAGGGCGAGGGCAATACCGCCGCGACCGCCTTCAAGGGTCGCTTCTCCATCCTCACCGCCGGGGTGGGCGCGATGTTTGCCGCGCTCGCCGTCAAGCTGTGGGGCATGCAGATGGTCTCGTCGGACTACTACGACAAGCAGGCCAAGAGCAACCAGACCCGTACTGTCACCACGCCGGCTGTGCGCGGACGAATCCTTGATCGCAATGGCGTGGCACTTGTGCAAAACCGTCCCTCACTTGCCGTCGTCGCCTATCGCGACCTGGCTGATGACACCGTGCTGGTGCATCACCTCGCGAATGTGCTCGGAATGCCCTACGTCGCGGTTCTGCGCAACATTCAGGACAATTCTGAGGGCGCCCAGAGCCTACATACCATCGCGACGGACGTGCGCCGCTCCACGGTTGCCTATATCAAGGAGCATGCCGGCGAGTTCCCGGGCGTGAAGATTGCCGAGCGCACCGAGCGCCAGTATCCATATGGCGAGACGGCTTGTCACATTTTGGGCTATACCGGCACCATTACCTCCGAGCAGCTCGAGGCGCAGAACAAGAAGGCTTCGGGCGATAACGATAGCGCCGCCGGTCAGATTACGTACCAGTCGGGCGATATCGTGGGCCAGGCGGGCGTCGAGAGCTACTACGAGAACTTGCTGCAGGGTATTCGCGGCGAGCAGACGGTGAAGGTCGATGCCTCGGGCAATGTGACCGGACAGGCCGGCGCCGTGCCCGCCAAGGCCGGCTCCGACATCAAGCTCACGCTTGACCTCAAGATTCAGCAAGCCTGCGAGACGGCGCTTGCAAGTGCCATTGAGCTCGCTAAGACCACAGGCCACAGCGACGCCGGTAACGGTGCCGTGGTGTGCCTCGACCCCAATAACGGCGAGATTCTGGGCATGGCCAGCGAGCCCAAGTTCGATCCTTCGGTGTTTATCGGCGGCGTCTCCAACGATGTTTGGACCGAGCTCAACGATGACGAGGGTTCGCATCCGCTGCTCAACCGCGCCATTAGCGGCCAGTACATGTCGGCTTCGACCATTAAGCCGCTCTCGGCGCTGGCTGGTCTTGAGTTTGGAACCTACACTTCAACGCAGACAACCAACTGCACCGGCTATTGGACGGGTCTGGGCAAGTCGTGGGGCAAGCGTTGCTGGCTTCAATCCGGACATGGTGTCATGACGCTGCAGTCCGGTATCGCCAATTCCTGCGACCCCGTGTTCTACGATATGGGCAAGGCGTTTTTCTACAACGACCAGCACCCCGAGGGCCTGCAGGAGGTCTTTCGTCGCTGGGGCCTGGGCAAGACCTGTGGTATCGACCTTCCGAGTGAGGGCACGGGCCGTATTCCCGATGCCGAGTGGAAAGAGTCTTACTTTACCGACGCATCTGCCGAGGACCGCAAGTGGAATGCCGGCGATATGACCAACATTGCCATCGGCCAGGGCGACATCCTGGTGACGCCCCTGCAGATGGCCTGCGCCTATATGGGTCTTGCCAACGGCGGCAAACAGTACGTGCCTCACGTGTTTTTGTCAGCCGTGTCGCGCGATGGCGACGGCGATGCCTATAAATACAACGGCAAGGGCAAGAAGAAGCGCCTGGAGGCCAAGATCAACAGCGATTCGGATTTGGCTCTTGTTCGCAACGGCATGCACGATGTGATTTACTCCGCGTCGACTTCGACTGCCGCGCACTTTAACTCCCTGACCCCTACGGTCTACGGCAAGTCCGGCACGGGCGAGAAGAGCGGCGAGGACGATTACGCGTGGTTTTGCGCCTACGCGCCGGCCGATGATCCCAAGTACGTGATTGTCACTGTCTTGGAACAGGGCGGTGGCGGCTCCGATACCGCGTTGCACGTCGTGCGCGATGTCCTCGGTGCGATTTATGACGAGCCCGACACGTCGACGGCCACGGGCGATTCCTCGGTTCGATAGGAGGTTGCGATGGACTTTTCGCCGGCGGACCTGTTCCGCTCAACCAAAACCGGCTCTCGCAGCAGCCTGGACCGCGTTAACAAGCAGCTCTCGGCTTCGCGCGGCACGTTCCGCCAGAAGGTACACATCGGTGTGCTGCTGGCTACCGTCGCGCTCGTTGCCTATGGCGCCATCATTATTTGGTCGGCGTCGCAGTTTAAGGCCGACGCCTCGTTCTCGCGTCACCTGCTGGGCATTGGCATTGGCACGGTGCTGGCGGTGCTCGTCTGGCGCACCGACCTGCGTGGCATTTCCAATTTCTCGACGGCGCTGCTCGTCATTGACCTTATTGTGATCTTCTCGCCTAAGATTCCGGGCCTGTCCTACACGGGCGGTCTGGGCATGACGGGCTGGATCAAGATCCCCGGTATCGGCCTGACCTTCCAGCCCGTTGAGCTCGCCAAGCTCATCACCATCTTCTTTATGGCCACGCTTGGCTCGCAATACAACGGCCGCATCGATACCGTTCGCGACTACGTCAAGCTCTGCGGTATGCTGTCCATCCCGTTTTTGGCCGTCGTCGCCATGGGCGACCTGGGCTCGGGCCTGGTCGTGTTGGTCTCGGGCGCTATCGTCATCTGCATGAGCGGCGCACGCCGCGAATGGGTGCTGTCGACCTTGGCCCTGCTGGTTGGTTTGATTGCGCTCATCTTGGCGCTCGACTCGGTCTTCGATTCGCTCCTTGGCCACGACGTGCTTATCAAGCAGTATCAGATGAACCGTCTGACAGTCTTCATCGACCCCGACAAAGCCGATTCGGATGATGCCTACAACCTGCAGCAGTCGCTCATTGCCGTCGGCTCGGGTGGCTTCTTTGGTAAGGGCCTGGGCCACGCGACTCAGTCGGCCGGTGGCTTTCTACCCGAGTTCCACACCGACTTCGTCTTCGCCTTCCTGTCCGAGACGTTCGGCTTCTGCGGCTCCTTTTTGCTCCTGTGCCTCTACGTGCTGCTGATCTTCTCGACGATTCGCGTCGCCTTTAAGTGCGAGTCACTGTTCTTGCGCCTGTCGTGCGTGGGTATCGTCGGCATGTGGGCGTTCCAGACCTTCGAGAACATCGGCATGTGCATTGGCATGATGCCGATTACCGGTATTCCGCTGCCGTTTATTAGTTTTGGTTCATCGTCGATGATGATTCAGTTGCTGACGGTGGGTATCGTACAATCCATATGGCGGCATCGTTCGGGCGCCGCGTAACCGCTGGAGGGGTTTGCCATGAAGATTCCCGTAGATAAGTTGACCAGCGCTTTTAAGATGGGCGCGTCTGTTAAGAAGGATTCCGATACACCGGTGCGTGTCTCGGTTTACCTTGATTCGACTGCGTCTCGCTTTTTGGTCGAGACGGTGCGCGATGCCTTTGTGCCGCAGACGACTTCGGGCATTGTGCGTGTTGATCGCCTGGGGGAGGACCGTATCGTTCCCAAGGCCGATACCGACGTGGTGCTGGTCCTCTCGTGCGGATCCGACCGCCTGGAGAGTGCTGTGCAGGAGCTCGTGATTGCCGGCGCGCCCGTGTGCGTGCTTGCCGAGTCCGCCGTCGAGGTACCGTTCGTTGAGGAATCTACGCCCATGCTCGGCGTGGTGGCGGCGACCGATAAGACCTATCTGCTCGAGACGCTTGCCCGCTGGATCCTCGATCGTACGGACAAGGAGACGGCTTTTGCTGCCAACTTTGCCTTTATGCGCATTGCGGCGGCAAATCGCATCATTACCTCGTGCGCGCTTACCAACATGGCGACGGGCGCCCTGGTGTTTTTGCCGGGTGCCGACTATCCCGTGATGGCGCTGGCGCAGGTGGGCATGCTCTTTGAACTGGCGGCTATCTTTGGGCGCGGCATTAAGCCCGAGCGCGGCTACGAGGTTGCTGGCGTGCTTGCCGGCGGTCTAGTGATTCGCGCCGTCACCCGCGCATTGGTGAAGCAGACGCCGCACATCGGCTTTGCCGTTAAGGCGCTTACCGCCGCTGCGGGTACCTATGGCATGGGCCGCGCGCTCGTGTCGCTCTACGAGCGCGATGTGGACTACAGCCGTGCCAATGAGGTTGTCAACGCCACGTTCTCGCGCGTTCGCGACCTGGTGACCACGGTCGCCGGTGCCGCCCGTCCCATGAGTCCTTTCGAGGATGCATCCGATCTCGCTGCTTAGGGGTTTCTTTTGCGCGTTCCATACCAAGACTGTTTTCATCTGATCGAGCCGTTGCTCGCCAAGGTCGAAAAGCCTAGCCGCTATATCGACCACGAGTGGGGTACGCTCTCAAAGGCCGATGCCGACTATCGCTGCTGCATGATCTATCCGGACGTGTATGAGGTCGGTCTGCCCAACCAGGGCATCGCCATTCTCTATAACATCCTTAATCAGGCCGAGGGCATTTCCTGTGAGCGCGGCTACGTGCCGTGGCCCGATATGGGCGATGCCATGCGCGAGGCGGGGATTCCGCTGTTGTCGCTCGAGGGTGCAGCGCCTGTGGCCTCGTTCGACATTGTCGGCATGCACGTGCCGCACGAGATGGCTGTGACGAACTTCCTCGAAGCGCTCGATCTCGCCGGCATTCCGCTGTTGGCTGCCGACCGTACCGAGGACGACCCCATCATCGTCGCCGGTGGTCCCTCGGTGTATAACCCCGAGCCGTACGCGGCATTCTTCGATGCCATCCTCATTGGCGAGGGCGAGGAGTCGCTGCTCGAGATCTGCCAGCTGCATCGCCGCTTGCGCGACGAGGGCGTCTCGCGCGCTCAGATTGTCGAGCAGCTCGCGACGGTCTCCGGTACCTATGTGCCGTCCCTGTATGAGGTGCGTCATGACGAGCCCTGCTCGCCGCATGGCTACACCGTGCCGCGCGAGGGCAAGGACGTCCCGCCGGTTGTCTATAAGCGCGTCGTCGAGGACTTTGGTGCCACCAATCCGCTTTCTCAGTCGTGCGTGCCGTATGCGCAGCTCGTCCATGATCGCCTGTCTATCGAGATCCTGCGTGGCTGCGCCCGCGGCTGCCGTTTTTGCCAGGCAGGCATGACGTATCGTCCGGTACGCGAGCGCTCGGCCGACCAGATCGTGTCATCGGTGATTCAGGGCTTGGAAAAGACTGGCTATGACGAGGTGTCGCTTACCTCGCTTTCGACGACCGACCACTCCTGTATCCGTGACGTGCTCGGTAGGCTCAACCGTCGTCTGGAGGACACGGGTATTCGCGTGTCCATTCCCTCGCAGCGCCTGGATTCATTTGGCGTTGATATGGCCGAGTCGGTCGCTGGCGAAAAGAAGGGCGGACTGACGTTTGCGCCCGAGGCGGGCAGCCAGCGTATGCGCGACATCATCAACAAGAATGTGACCGAGGAGGACTTGGATCGTGCGGCAAAGGCAGCCTTCGAGGCCGGCTGGAACCGCATGAAGCTCTACTTCATGATGGGCCTTCCCGGCGAGCGCGACGAGGACATCGTGGCTATCGCCAACTTGGCCGATCACGTGCTGGAGCTCGGCCGCTCCGTGGTGCCCAAGGCGCGCCGCGGGTCTATCTCGGTGTCTATCTCGGTTTCGGTGTTTATCCCCAAGGCGGCAACGCCCTTCCAGTGGTGCCCGCAGCTCGATTACGACGACGTCAAGCGCCGCCAGAAGCTCCTCATCACGAGCGTGCGCAACCGCGCCGTTCGCGTGCACTACCACGACGCGGAGACCTCGCTTATTGAGGCTGCGCTTTCCCGTGCCGGCCGCGATATGACGCCGGTCATCATCGATGCCTGGCGTGCGGGCTCGCGCTTCGACGCCTGGGTGGAGCACTTCTCGCTCGACAACTGGAAGGAGGCCGCTGCTAAAAACGGCATCGATCTCAACGAGCTGGTACACCTGCCCTACGAGCTGGACTGGCGCCTGCCCTGGGAGCACGTGAGCCCCGGCTGCTCGCGCGGCTTCCTCGAGCGTGAATACCGCCGTTCGCTCGAGGGCGTCACGACGCCCGATTGCACCCGCACGTCGTGCACCGGCTGCGGAATCTGTCCTACGCTCCACGCCAAGAACGTATTGATGGGTGATCGCGCATGAGTGAGCGCTTGACCGACAATCCCACGCTCTTTAGGTTGCGCGTTCGCTACGGCAAGCGTGATCGCCTTAAGTACCTGGGCCATCTGGAGCTAATCCATACCATTGAGCGCATCGTGCGCCGTGCGGGCCTGCCCTATGCCGTGACGCAGGGTTTCTCGCCGCATATGCGCGTGGGCTTTTCGTCGGCGCTGCCCGTGGGCACGTCGTCGACCTGCGAGTGGTATGACCTGTTTATGACCGAGTTCGTCGCGCTTGACGAGGCCTTTGAGCGCCTGGCCGCTGCGTCGCCTGCCGACCTGGCGCCTATCGAGGCTGCCTACATCGACGTGCGCACGCCGGCGCTGACGGCTCAGCTTACGCGTCTGTCGTACCGCATCGACTTGCACCTGGACCCCGAGGCCCCCGTGAGCGCCGACGAGGTGCGCGCTGCGATCGACACGCTGCGCGCGGGTCATGGCATCGACTACGCGCGTGGAAAAAAGAGCAAGCGTCTTGATCTAGACCATACGCTCGTTGGCTATGAGCTCGCGGCGGGGGAGCGTGAGGACCATCTGGTGCTCATGCTCGACACCCATGCCGACAACGAGGGCTCCATGCGTCCGGAGATTTTGCTTTCTGCTGCTGATGTTTTGTTGCAGGGCTTGACCCCGGGCGTCGATGCACCTATTGTTTCCACCGGTATGCAAGACCTCGTGACCATCTGCTCCTACGATGTCGAGCGTCAGAATCAAGCATGCGAGGACGACGAGGGCCGACTCGTCAGCCCCATACCTGTGCGAACTTGTGGATTTGCTCCACATACTCGTTGACGGGGGTATTATCGCCTGCTACTATATTCGGCTGTTGCACTAACTGATGCATGAAGGGCAAGTAAACATGTACGCAATCGTTAACACGGGCGGCAAGCAGTACAAGGTCGCCACCGACGATGTCATCACCGTCGAGAAGATCGAGGGCAATGAGGGCGACAAGGTCACCCTGCCGGTTATCTTCCTCAACGATGGTAAGAAGATCGTCACCGATCCCGACAAGCTGGCCAAGGCCAAGGTTACCGCTCAGATCGTTGAGCAGTTCAGGGGCGAGAAGCAGCTGGTCTTCAAGTTCCACAAGCGTAAGCGCTATCGTCGTCTGAAGGGTCACCGTCAGCAGCTCACCAAGCTGAAGATCGTGAAGGTCCAGGCTACGTCCCGCGCCAAGAAGGCTGTCAAGGCAGAGGCCGAGGCTGTTGCCGAGGCTCCCGTCGCCGAGTAGATTACACTCGTAACGAAAGAGTAGGTATACACAATGGCACACAAAAAAGGACTCGGTTCCTCCCGTAATGGCCGTGACTCCCGCGGTCAGCGCCTTGGCACGAAGCGCTTCGCCGGCCAGACGGTAACCACGGGCACGATTCTCGTCCGTCAGCACGGCACGCACATCCACCCGGGTGAGAACGTTGGCCGTGGCAAGGACGACACGCTGTTCGCGCTGGTCGACGGTACCGTTGAGTTCCACAAGGGTATCAAGCACAGGGTCAGCGTACGCCCGCTCGCGAACGCGTAATTAACCCTTCATAGAGCACATATGTGGGAGGCACTTGAGTTTTAGGATTCAAGGGTCTCCCTCTTTTTTGTAGGAGGCGATTCTGTTGTCACAGTTCACCGATATCAGCCGCATTAACGTGTGCGGCGGCGACGGCGGTGCCGGATGCATGTCGTTTAGGCGCGAGGCCTTTGTCCCCAAGGGTGGCCCCGATGGCGGCGACGGCGGTCGTGGCGGCAATGTCGTCATCCAGGCCGATGCTCAGCTGTCTTCGCTGATCGATTATCGCTTTAAGCATCACTTCCGTGCCGAGCGCGGCACGCATGGGCAGGGTGCCCGTCGTAACGGTAAGAGCGGCGAGGACCTGATCCTTAAGGTTCCCATGGGTACCGTGGTGCGCGAGCTCGACCCCGAGACGCAGACCCCGATGTTCGAGATTGCCGACTTGGTGCATGATGGCGAGCGCGTCGTCGTGGCCCCTGGTGGCGCCGGTGGTCTGGGCAATACGCACTTTGTGACGTCGGTGCGCCGCGCGCCCGCGTTCGCCCAGCTGGGTGAGCCGGCCGAGGAGCACTGGATTGAGCTCGAGATGAAGCTCATGGCCGATGCCGCGCTCGTTGGCTTCCCCTCGGTGGGCAAATCCTCGCTTATCGCGCGCATGAGTGCTGCCCGACCCAAGATCGCCGACTATCCGTTTACCACGCTCGTGCCCAACCTGGGTATGGTGCGTGCCGGCGAGTACTCCTATGTCGTTGCCGACGTCCCCGGCCTTATCGAGGGTGCGAGCGAGGGCAAGGGCTTGGGCCATCAGTTCCTGCGCCACATCGAGCGCACGGCACTGATCATGCATGTCGTCGATATGACGGGCGGTTTTGAGGATCGCGATCCGGTCGAGGACTATCGCATCATCAACCGCGAGCTCGAGCAGTATGGTGCCGAGCTTTCGGAGCGCCCGCAGATCGTTGTCGCTAACAAGTGCGATGCGCCGGGCACGGCTGACAAGATCGCCGACCTCAAACGCGCTGCGCTCGACGATGGACATATGTTCTTTGCCGTGTCTGCTGTGACGGGCGCCGGCCTCAACACGCTGATGCTTGCCGTGGGCGAGCAGGTGGCCAAGCTGCGCGCCGAGTTGGCTGTCTCCGATGAGCCGGTCGATCTGCGCGACGATGAGTGGGAGCGCCGCCGCCTGCAGCGCGAGAAGCGTTTCCGTATTGTTCAGGAAGAGCCCCATGCCTTCCGCGTGGTCGGTCGCGCCATCGAGCGTATGGTCATCCAGACCGACTGGGAAAACGAGGAAGCCGTCATCTACCTGCAGCATAAGTTTGCGCGCATGGGTGTTGACGACGCGCTCGAGAAGGCCGGCTGCCGTGCGGGCGACGAGGTACGCATTTGCCAGCGCGCCTTTGACTTTGAGGGCGCCGAGGACTTCTCGGAGTACGAGGAGGAGCTTGAGGACGAAGGCTTTGAGGTTATTGACGTAGCGGCCGAGGGTGCGGATGTGGTTGATGCCGCGGAGGGCTCCGAAGGCACTACCGAAGTCGATGTTGTTGAGATCCCGGAGGGCGAGTAGGCCATGTCGCTGCGCGGTGGAATCGGATTGCCTGAGCTGCCTATCAAGGATGGGCAGGAGTTTCGGCTTGGCATTATGGGTGGCACCTTCGACCCGATTCATTACGGGCACTTGGTTACCGCCGAGCAGGCGCGCGAGTCGCTCGACTTGGACGCTGTGCTCTTTATGCCGGCGGGCACTCCTGCCTTTAAGCTCGACAAACCGGTGACGCCGGCCGAGGACCGTTATGCCATGACGGTCCTCGCCACCGCCGCGAATCCGGCTTTTTTGGCGAGCCGTTTCGAGATCGACCGTCCGGGCGTGACCTATACGGCCGATACGCTTCATGCCCTTCGCGACTTTTACCCGCCTCAGGTAAAGCTCTACTTTATTACGGGCGCCGACGCGATTATCGATATTGTGACCTGGCACAATGCTGATGAGATTGCCGAACTGGCAACCTTTATTGCTGCGACGCGTCCCGGCTTTGACATCGATACGGCCCGGGCTCGGATTAAGGAATCGGGCCTGCCGTTCGACGTGCGCTATATTCAGATTCCGGCGCTGGCGATTAGCTCGACCAACATTCGCAAGCGGGTTGCCCGCGGCATGAGCGTGCGCTATCTTACGAGCGAGTCCGTGCTCGGCTATATTCGCAAACGCGGGCTGTATGCCGATCTTGGGCAAGAAGATTTTGAGTGATGGGGGTCTACGTTGTCGGTAGAGGATCAGTTTGAGGGCGATGAGCGCGCGCTGCTCAAGCGCATTCAAGAGCTGCTCGATGTGCGTATGAAGGATAAGCGCAAGCGCTACATGCATTCACTGGGTGTTGCCGAGACCGCACTCCATCTGGCTGAGGTGTATGGCGTCGACCGCTTTGATGCCGCCGCCGCCGGCCTGATTCACGACTGGGACAAGGTGCTCTCCGACGACGAGCTGGTCACGCGCGCTCTGCATTATGGCATTAAGATTGCCGGCTCTCCGTCTGCCGCGACGCCGCTTTTGCATGGTCCAGTCGCCGCCTATGAGCTTCCGCAACTCTTTCCCGAGCTGTCGCCTGCGGTCTTTCAGGCTGTCGACCGTCACACCGTGGGCGCCTGCGATATGACGCCGCTCGATATGGTGGTCTTTGTGGCCGATGCCATCGAGCCTAACCGTCATGGTGATTATGCCCACGCGCTGCGCAAGATGGTGGGGGAGTCGACGCTTGACGAGTTGTTCTTCTCCTGTTTTGCGCAGGGTCTGGTCTACGTGATCCAGTCCGGGCGCTATCTTTATCCCACGGCTATTACGATTTACAACCATTACGCCCAGCTGCGCTAGCTCGGGTGCGTCTAGAAAGAGGTATTCCATGGCCGACGAGACCATGACCGACGAGCAGATTCTTGAAGGTGTGGAGCACAAGAGCTTCGTTGCCACGTCCGACCGTACCGCCGCTTCGCTGTCCGCGAGCGGTGTCGCAGCCGAGGATGTCGCCCGCGCCGCCGCGCAGGCCGCCTACGACAAGAAGGGCGAGGACGTGCAAGTGCTCGATTTGACCGAGCTCTCCGACGTGTGCGACTACTTTGTGCTTGCCACCGGTACCAATAACCGTCAGGTCGATTCGATCGTCGACGAGATCGAGGAGAAGGTCGCCGAGGCTTGCGGTGAGCACCCGTTCTCCATCGAGGGCCGCGAGCAGAAGACCTGGATGCTCATGGACTACGGCTCGGTCGTCGTCCACGTTTTCACCCCCGAGGCACGCGACTTCTATCGTCTCGAGAAGCTCTGGGGCGACGCTCCCCAGCTCCCCCTCAACCTCCTGTAAATGATTTTTCTGGGATTTTTCTGGGACGGGGATAAAATAATCATTCCTACCGTTCACCGAACCGCTCATCTTTGTTGGGCGGTTCGGTTTTTTCTATTCTCTCCTTTTGTATGCTGTAGCTAATGCAAACTCGGAAGGGAGAGCTTCGATGACTCGCGTTGCCCGTGCGTTGTCCGAACTCGGCCATTATCACGTCATGCTCAAGGGTTGTGCCGGCCAGCTGATCTTTGAGGACGATGACGACCGCCTATATTTTCTCAATCTATTGAATAGACGATTTAGGTCCGCTCGCATTCGTTTGCTGGCCTGGTGCCTCATGGACAATCATGTTCATCTGCTGTTTGATGACCCCGATAATCAGATGAGCGTTTCCATGCATGCGATTGATACGGCATATGCGAAACACTTCAATCAAAAAACCGGCCGTCGCGGACCGGTGTTCCAGGAACGATTTAAGAGCGTGATCATTTCTGACGATGAGCAGCTGCTCCGTTGCGTTCGATATATTCATGACAACCCTGCAAAGGCTGGAATTTCTTCTGCTCCTCTTTATCGTTGGAGCAGCTTCCACGAGTATTTCTCTCATCCCGAGATTTGCGATTGTGATGGTATCCTCGATCTGTTTGGGGGTACGGAGGCGTTTTATCTTGCGAGCACCGACGGCAAACCTAATTCCTATTTTATGCCCGAAGGCAAGCATATTTCCGATATGGATGCGCTAGAAGTTGCCCAAGCTCTTTTGGCTCCGCATGAGCCTTATCAACTTAAATCTCTGCCGAAATCAGAGCGTAATCGTCTTCTGGCAGTGTTGAGACATCGGGGGTTTACGATTGACCAGATTGCGCGCCTGACGGGAATCGGGACCAATATCATTCAAAGAGCGAAATGACGCTCCAAATGATAAAAAAATCCCCGTCCTAGAATAATCATTCAAAGGCGGTTAATCGTTGAAGCGGGATTGGCGGCCGAAGGATAGGGCGGTGTCGCCGAATTTGTCTCGGACGGCGTCGATGGCGACGGAGAGGTCGCGGCGGTCGCTGGATTGGGCTCCGCGGTCATCAATCTCGCAGAACAGGTCAGTTTGGATACCGCCTTGGTGGTTGAAGTCGCTCATGCCGATACCCGCCAGACGCACGTGCATGCCTTCTTGCCAGATATTGTCGAGCAGCTCGAGCGCTACGGCCACAAAGATATTCTCGTCGTCGGTGGGGTGGGGCAAGCGGCGCTGTGCCGTGCGTCCGCTACCGTAAGAGTATTTGAGCTTGAGCGTTACGGTTCCGCCCGTCAGCCCTTGACGACGTAGGCGGCGCCCAACCGACTCGCCCAGCAGCGCAATCGCCGCCTCGATATCCCCACGCTCAGTCAAATCCTTCGCAAAGGTGCGCTCATTGCTCACAGATTTAACTTCACGTTCGTCATCCAGGCTGGTGACCTCGGATACTTCGAGCCCCAAAGCACGCTGACGCATGCGCTCGCCATTCACGCCAAAAATTGCAGCCAGGGTGGACTCTGGCGCGCGTGAAAGCTCGCCGAGGGTGTAGATGCGCATGCGGCGCAGTCGCTCCTCGGCCGAGCGCCCGATGCCGCTCATGGTAGATACCGGCAGCGCGGCCAAAAAGCGCTGCTCGGTTCCGGGGCGCACGATGGTCAGTCCAAACGGCTTGTCGCGCTCGCTTGCGATCTTTGCGACCGTCTTGTTGCACCCAACGCCGATGGAGCACGTCACCCCTAGCGCCGCAACGCGGTCGCTTATACGCCGCGCAACCAGCAGCGGGTCTTCGGGCGCAAAGCGGCCCGGTGTGATATCGATGAAGGCCTCGTCGATGGACACGCGCTCCACGCGCGGTGTCTCATCGGCAAGGATCGCCATGACCTGCGCGCTAACCTCACGGTAGCGATCAAAGTGTCCGTGCGTCCAAATGGCCTGCGGGCACAGGCGCCGCGCCTCGGCCGAGGGCATGGCAGAATGCACGCCAAAGCGACGTGCCTCGTACGAACACGTGGACACGACGCCGCGTGACTCGGCGTCTCCGCCCACGATGAGCGGCTTTCTGCGCCATTCGGGATGATCGAGCATCTCCACGCTCGCAAAAAATGCATCGAGGTCCATCAGGCCCACTGCCGGACCCGTCCAGGGCGGCGGCGTGACGCCCGCAGCATCCTCATAACCGTATGTATGTTCGCGTCTTTCCATGTCATGAGTATACCGCGCAGCTCATGTGGGGTGCGTGGATGTGCTTGCAAATCGCGAATTCTTGTCTAAGATATGGATTTGCCCTCGACTACACCGAAGAAGTTGGTCTCACGGACTTCACCTGCCCGCGTCGATGGCGTATTATGTTCAACTGTTTGTTTGTAGTTGCAGCCTAAAGCTGCTTGGTTGGAGGAGTTTCCTTTGGCAGTCAAGATTCGCCTTGCTCGTCACGGCGCTAAGAAGCGTCCGTACTACCGTGTCGTCGTCGCCGATTCCCGCGCCCCGCGTGACGGTCGTATCATCGAGGAGGTTGGCCGCTACAACCCGATGACCGCCCCCAAGACCATCAACCTCGACCTCGAGAAGATCGCCGACTGGCAGTCCAAGGGCGCTCAGCTCACTGACGCCGTCACCGCTCTGGTCAAGGCCGCCAACGAGGGCGAGAAGACCGAGACCGTCGTCAAGAAGTCCAAGAAGCAGCTCGCCAAAGAGGCCGAGGCCGCTAAGGCTGCCGCCGAGGCCGCTGAGGGCGCCGAGGAGTAAATCGTGCCTGAGGTTGACGCTGCACAGCTCGAGGGTGAGGCAATGCTCTCAGATCGCATCGCCGATCTCGTCGAATATCTCGTTGTTCAGATCGTCGACGACCCGGATTCCGTGAGCCTCGAGGTCATCGATGGTGACGACGCCTCCACAATTGAGGTTTCGGTTGCCGAGGATGACGTCGCTAAGGTCATCGGCCGTCGTGGCCGTACCATCAAGGCCATTCGCACGCTCGCCCGTGCACTGGCCGCTCGCCTCGACACTGCTGTCGAGGTAGAGGTTCTGGGCTAGGACCTTGAGGTCCCAGTACAAAAACATCGCCCGTGTGGTCAAACCGCACGGAAGGAAGGGGGAGGTCCTCGCGCAGCCGCTGCGGGGGCTTCCTTCTGTATTGGAGCCGGGTATGCGTGTCGCCTTGACGCCGCCGGCACTCAAGCGCGACCGTTTTTGCACGGTCGTGTCCGTCACCGATACGGGCGATGGCGATCTGGTCTCGTTTGAGGGCATTGACGACTTGACGGCCGCTGAGGGCATCACCGGATGCTATGTGCTGGCCAATCGTGACGACTTTGAGCTCGATTCGCTCGACGCCGCTTATACCGACCTCATGGGTCGCGAGGTGGTCGACGAGCGCTTCGGTTCGCTCGGTACGATCGTCGAGATCATGTCGACGCCCGCCAACGATGTTTGGGTTGTCGAGGGTGGTCGGTACGGCGAGGTGCTGATTCCCGTGATCGAGCAGGTTGTGCTCGATCTTCCCGACACAGGAACAATTTCCGTCCACGTTATGGACGGCTTGATCGATATGGACAAGTAGGGAGGACAGCATGCTGATTGAGACTCTTTCGGTCTTTCCCGAGATGTTTGAGCCCGTCATGTCCACGTCGATTTTGGGCCGTGCCCGCAAGGCCGGCCTTTTTGATTTTAAGGCGTATAACCTGCGCGACTGGACGCACGACCGCCATCGCACCGTCGATGACGAGCCGTATGGCGGCGGGCAGGGCATGCTCATGAAGGTCGAGCCCATTGCCGAGGCAATCGAGGCCATCAGCTCCGAGGGTCCCAAGCCCACCGTGGTGTTCTTCACCCCCTGCGGCGAGCCCTTTACGCAGCATGTGGCCGAGCGCCTGCTCAAAAGCGAGCGCTTGCTGTTTGTGTGCAGCCGTTACGAGGGCGTCGATGAGCGCGCATATGCGTATGCCGATGAGCGTCTATCGATCGGCGACTACGTGCTCACGGGCGGCGAGCTGCCCGCTATGGTCGTGGCCGATGCCGTCGTACGGCTCATTCCCGGAGCCTTGGGCGACGAGATGAGCAACGTGGACGAGTCCTTCTCGACCGCTGAGGACGGTGGCCTGCTCGAGTACGCGCAGTACACCCGCCCCGCCGAGTTCAATGGCGAGGGCGTGCCGCCGGTGCTCGTAAGCGGCGACCACGCCAAGGTCGATGCCTGGCGTCGCAAAAACGCCATCGAGCGTACCTGTCGCTGGCGTCCCGATCTTATCGAGACGGCACGTCTTACGCCAAAGGAGCGCGCGTACGCGCAGGAGATCCTGGACGCTTCGTTTTTGCAGAGCGAGGAGTGAGAATGGTTCCATCGCAGCATTCTGCCCTGAGGGGCGCCTTTGAGTGGATCGTAATCGTTGCGATTGCACTCATCGCCACCTTCGTGATTCGCGCGTTTGTGGTCGAGCCCTTTGTGGTGCCCACCGGCTCCATGGAGTCCACGATCGAGATCGGAGACCAGATTCTGGCGCAGAAGGTGACGCTCGAACTCGGACAGCCCGTCAAGCAAGGCGATATCGTGGTGTTCCACAACCCCGATGGCACCTCCGAGCACGATGTTCTCGTCAAGCGTGTTATTGCCACGGCCGGCCAGACGGTCGACCTTCAGGACGGCAAGGTGGTCGTTGACGGCCAGGCGCTCGACGAGGGCTACACGACCGGCATGAGCTGGCCGCTTTCGGTCCAGGCGCCCGCTGCCCAGGTGAGCTATCCCTACACCGTCCCTGACGGGTGTGTGTGGGTGATGGGCGACAACCGCGAAAATTCTGCCGACTCACGCTACTTTGGTCCCGTCGATCGCTCTGACTTGATCGCCGTGGCGCTTGTGCGCTATTGGCCGCTCAACCGCATCGGCGCTATCGATTAAAAACCGCTATAGTACAGTACCTAACCGTGTAATCGTTTCGACGAGGGGATATTAGAGGCATGAACGCTTCATCGCTTTCCTTCCAAGACATCATCCTGCGCCTCCAGCAGTACTGGGGCGAGCAGGGCTGCGTCATTATGCAGCCCTATGACTCCGAGGTCGGTGCCGGTACCTTCCACACCGCGACCACGCTGCGCTCGCTCGGTCCTGCCGAGTGGCGCACCTGCTACGCTCAGCCCTGCCGCCGTCCTGCCGACGGCCGCTACGGCGAGAATCCCAACCGCATGCAGCACTACTATCAGTTCCAGGTGCTCATTAAGCCGTCGCCGGTCAACGCCCAGGAGCTTTACCTGGGGTCTCTTGCCGCTATCGGCCTGGACCCCAACGACCATGACGTCCGTTTTGTCGAGGATGACTGGGAGAGCCCGACCCTGGGCGCCTGGGGCCTTGGCTGGGAGGTCTGGCTCAACGGCATGGAGGTCACGCAGTTTACGTACTTCCAGCAGGTGGGCGGCATCGAGGTCGACCCTGTGCCCGTCGAGATTACCTATGGTCTGGAGCGCATCGCCATGTACGCTCAGGGCGTCAACTCCGTCTACGACCTGGTGTGGAGCTATCTGCCCGATGGCACGCCGATGACCTATGGCGACGTGTTCCTGGAGAACGAGCGCGAGTTTAGCGCCTACAACTTTGAGGTCGCCAACGTCGAGATGATGCGTCAGAAGTTTGACGATTACGAGGCTGAGTGCCACTCCTGCCTTGAGCGCAAGCTGCCGCTGCCCGCTTACGACTGCGTCATGAAGTGCAGCCATGCCTTCAACCTGCTCGATGCTCGCGGTGCGCTGTCCGCGGTCGAGCGTGCTAACTACATCCTGCGCGTCCGCGCCGTCGCCAAGGCGTGCTGCGAGGCCTATATGGCCGAGGTCGCTGGAGTCAACGAGAATGCCGACCAGGAAGGCGAGGTGGCGTAAGCCATGGCAGACGCTAAGGATTTCCTGTTTGAGATCGGTACGGAGGAAATGCCCTCTGCACCGCTGAACAATGCCGTCAAGCAGCTTGGCACCATGATTGCCAAGGGTCTCGACGAGGCCGGCCTGGCCCACGGCGAGGTCCGCGTGATCTCGAGCCCGCGTCGTCTGGCTGCGCTCGTGGCCGACGTCGCCACCGCGACCGATGAGGTCCATGAGGTCAAGCGCGGTCCCGCGGCCAACATTGCCTTCGACGCCGACGGCAACGCCACCAAGGCCGCCCAGGGCTTTGCCCGCAAGTGCGGTGTGGCTGCCGAGGACCTGGTCCGTCGCGAGGACACTGACGGTCGCGAGTATGTGTTCGCCGAGAAGAACATTCCCTCCGCACCGGCTACCCCGATCCTGACGGCCCTGTGCGAGAAGACTATCGCCGGCCTGCAGTGGCCCAACTACCGCAGCCAGCGCTGGGGCCACGAGCACGCTACGTTTGTGCGTCCGGTCCGTTGGATCTGCTGCCTTTTGGGCGAGGATGTTGTGCCCGTGTCGTTTGCCGACGTGACGAGTGGCAACACCACGCGCGGACATCGCGTTCTGGGCCCCGGTGACCATGTGGTCGCCAGCCCTGCCGTCTACGAGCAGGTGCTCGAGGACGCCGGCGTGCTCTCTGCCGAGCGTCGCCGTGAGGCTATCCTTGCCGGTATCGCCGAAGTCGAGGCTGCGCGCCCCGGCTGCCATGTCGACACGCCCAAGAAGGTCTTCGATGAGGTCATCAACCTCTGCGAGTGGCCGACGGTGCTCGTCGGTACCTTTGACGAGGAGTTCCTCAAGGTCCCGCACGAGATCATCTGCGAGTCCATGCTCACCAACCAGCGCTACTTCCCGATCTATGACGGCGAGGGCAAGCTGACGCGTGAGTTCGTGGTCGTTTCCAACAGCAAGCCCGAGAATGCCGAGCGCGTGATCGACGGCAACGAGCGCGTCGTGCGCGCCCGTCTGGACGATGCCAAGTTCTTCTACGAGGAGGACCTGAAGATCTCCCTCGACGAGTTCCGCGAGCGTTTGGCCAAGGTTGCCTTCCAGGAGAAGCTCGGTAGCGTGCTCGCCAAGTCCGAGCGCATTGAGCAGCTCGCGCTCGCCATTGCCCGCGAGGCCCATCTGGGTGCCCATCTTGCCGCCGATGCCGCTCGCGCCGCGCACCTGTGCAAGGCCGACCTGGTATCCAACGCCGTCGTCGAGTTCACGAGCCAGCAGGGCGTGATGGGCGGTTATTACGCGACCGCGATGGGGGAGAACGACGAGGTCGCCCACGCCATCCGCGATCACTATCGCCCCCGCTTTGCCGGTGATGAGCTGCCCGAGGGCGCCGCTGGCTGCATCGTGGCCTGTGCCGACAAGCTCGATACCATCGCCGGTATTTTTGCCATCGGTGAGCCCCCGACCGGCTCTTCCGATCCGTACGCGCTGCGTCGCGCCGCCATCGGCATCATCAACATCCTGCGCGATCGTCTGCCGATTGACCCCACGTCGCTGATCGACTTTGCCCTTGAGCTCTATAGCGAGCAGGGCATTGACTTCGACGCCGCCGAGGTCGCCCAGCAGGTCCGTGACTTCTTCCACGGCCGCCTGGTGAGCATGGCCCGCGATGAGAAGATTCCGGCCGATACCGTCACCGCCGTCTCCGCAGTGCACATCATCGCCCCGTCCGTCTTCTTCGCCCGCTGCGCCGCGCTCGACGAGGCCCGCAAGAACGACGCCGAGACCTTCGACAACCTGGCTACCGCCTATGCCCGCGCCGCGCACATCTCCAAGCCCGAGCTGGGTGCGGAGTACGACCGCAGCCTGATGGGCGAGGTTGAGCTCGCGCTCGCCGACGCCTCCGAGGCTGCTCAGACCGCTGTCGATGCCGCCCTCGCTACTGAGGATTACCCGGCCGCATTTGCCGCCCTTGCCGCCCTGCGTGCCCCCATCGACCGTTTCTTCGACGAGGTTATGGTCATGGACAAGGACGAGCAGCTCCGCGATAATCGCCTTAAGCTGCTCAACCGCTTCGAGGCCGTTTTCTCCGGCATCGCCAACATCGGTGAGCTTGCCCGCAAAAAGTAAGCCAGCCTGCGCGTAAGCGCAAAAGGAGCCCCGCATGGATTGCCCGGTCACCGCTCGTCCCACCGTTATCGTTATCTCCGACTCGCTCGGTGATACCGCTTGTGAGGTGGTGCTTGCGGCGTCCGGGCAATTTGATGAAGGGGCTTTTCGTCTCTTGCGCCTGCCCAAGGTGAACTCGGTGGAGCAGGTCAAGTCGTTTGTGGGTCCGCGCGTCGATGCGGACCATCGTGATATTGCCGTGTTCCACACCATTGTCGATCCGGCGCTTCGCGCCCGCGTACTCGATTACCTGGGCATGCTTCATATCCGTTCGGTCGACCTGATCGGTCCGACACTTGCCGTGCTGTCATCGCTCATCGGTGTGCCGCCCAAGGGCGTCGCGGGCGTGATTCACAGGACCGATGACCGCTATTTCCATCGCATCGAGGCCATGGAGTATTTCGTTGAGCACGATGATGGGCGCGGCTGCGACGACCTTTCGGGGGCTGATATCGTGCTGCTGGGCGTATCGCGCACGTCCAAGACGCCGCTGTCGATGTATTTGGCCTATCAGGGTTACAAGGTTGCCAATGTTCCGTTGGCCCATGGCATGGAGCCGCCGAAGTCGATTTACAAGGTCGACCCGATGCGGTTGTTTGGTCTGATTTCGACTGTCGATGTGATCTCTGAGATTCGCGATAGCCGCTTGGGCGATGACTATGCTCGCGCCGTCGCCGGCTCCTATGCCGAGCCCGAGAGCGTGCGCAGCGAGCTCGAGGAAGCCCGTGCCCTCATGAAGCGTCTGGGCTGCTTTGTGGTGCGTACCGATGGCAAAGCGATTGAGGAGAGCGCCTCCGAGATCATCGGTCATTTGATGGAAATCCAAGAAGCCCGTGCCCGCCGCGCCGCCCGCCGAGGTCAGCAAAGCTAACTCATTGGGGTAGCTAAAAATTCACCGGCCTTAAAATACTATCTAAAAATAATGCACGATATTGGTAAAGCGATTTAGCAAAGAACTTGCATTTGACCTGCAATTTTCTTGCAGTGGTATCTTCATAAGGTAACCACCTTTACCTACCGTTTACCGCCGCATTTATCACGTTTACCAAACCCCTCGCCCTCTACGCAAGCCCGCTCAACGTCCGCCGTATAGTTCCCTCACGGCCCGCATCCGGCGGGTCGATTCGTCACCACGGTCGTGCGCGAGAGCGCATGGAAGGGGAAGTATCGTGAGCGATTGCAAGAGGGTTTACCGTTTTGGAACCGACGCCCAGGGCACCTGTGTCACTGAGGGCGACAAGTCCATGAACTTTGTGCTTGGCGGCAAGGGCGCAAACCTTGCCGAGATGAGCCGCATCGGCCTGCCGGTTCCCGGTGGCTTTACCATTACCTGCCAGACCTGTGTCGAGTACTCCGGTGCCGGCAACCTCTGGCCCGAAGGCGCACTCGACGAGATCGTTGCTGCCGAGGCCGACCTCGAGGCCCGCTGCGGCAAGAAGCTTGGCGACGCCTCCGATCCGCTGCTCGTGTCGGTTCGCTCGGGTGCTCCGTTCTCCATGCCCGGCATGATGGACACGGTCCTCAACTTAGGCCTCAACGACGACTCCGTTCAGGGACTCATCGCCCAGACGCAAAACCCGCGTTTTGCCTGGGATAGCTACCGCCGCTTTATTCAGATGTTCTCCAACGTCGTTATGGGCGTCGACGCCGACCTGTTCGAGAACGCGCTGACCCAGGCACGCCTGGTTTCCGGCGTTCGAGTCGATTCCGAGCTTTCGGCCGAAGACCTGCAGGAGCTCGTCGAGACCTTTAAGAGCATTTTCTCCGAGAACGTCGAGGTCGCCCTGTATCCCGAGCTCGAGGTCGCCGACGGCAAGCCCGTCTTCCCGCACGATCCGGAGCTTCAGTTGCGCCTTGCCATCCAGGCCGTCTTTGGCAGCTGGATGAACGAGCGCGCCTGCATCTACCGCAAGCAGCATGGCATTTCTGACGAGCTCGGCACCGCCGTCAACGTGCAGGCTATGGCCTTTGGCAACAAGGGGGAGACCTCTGCGACCGGCGTCGCTTTTACGCGCAACCCGGCCGACGGCACCAAGGAGTTCTATGGTGACTTTTTGGTTAATGCCCAGGGCGAGGATGTCGTCGCCGGCATCCGCAACACCGAGCCCATCGCCGACCTCAAGAACACTCCGGGCCTCGAGTCTGCAGGTGAGGAACTCGAGCGCGTGTTCCTGACGCTCGAAGATCATTACCGCGATATGTGCGATATCGAGTTCACCATCGAGCAGGGCAAGCTCTGGATGCTCCAGACCCGCGTGGGCAAGCGTACCGCCACCGCCGCCCTGCGCATTGCCATCGAGATGGTTGAGGAGGGCCTGATCACCCGCGAGGAGGCCGTGAGCCGCATCGACCCAGCACAACTCGACCAGCTCCTGCATCCGCAGTTCGACGCCTCTAAGATGTACGAGGCACTTGCTACCGGCCTCAATGCCAGCCCTGGTGCCGCCGTGGGCGAGGTCGTGTTCTCGAGCGATGACGCCGTCGCGCGCGCCAACGAGGGCCATAAGGTCATTCTGGTTCGCTGGGAGACCAACCCCGATGACCTGAAGGGCATGGTCGCCGCCGAGGGCATCCTGACCAGCCACGGTGGCAAGACGAGCCATGCCGCCGTTATCGCTCGCGGTATGGGCACGCCCTGCGTCTGCGGCGTCGAGCGCTTCCACATTGACGCGGCTGAGAAGGTCGTGCGCATCGAAGGCAGCGATCGCGTGCTGCACGAGGGCGATGTCATCTCCATCGACGGCACCCAGGGTATCGTCGTCGACGGCGCCGTTGATCTGGTTTCGGCCGAGCTTACCGGCGACCTGGACACCATCCTGTCCTGGGCCGACGAGATTCGTCTGGACGAGACCGGCGGCCACGCCAACCATGTGCGCGTCAACGCCGACAACCCCGAGGATGCCGCGCTCGCACTCGAGTTTGGCGCCGAGGCCATCGGCCTGTGCCGCACCGAGCACATGTTCCTGGGCGACCGCAAGAACATCATCCAGAGCTTCATCTTGTCCGATGATGAGGCCGTGAAGCAGCAGGCCCTGGCCGACCTGCTCAAGGTTCAGACCGAGGACTTCCTGGCGATGTTCAAGACCATGTCCGGTCGCGACGTAGTTGTTCGCCTGCTCGATCCGCCACTGCACGAGTTCCTGGATAATCCGCGTGAGCTCGAGGTCGCCATCACCAAGAAGGAAGCCGCTGGCGCTAGCGAGGAAGAGCTTTCCGCCCTGCGTGCCCGCCTGCGCCGTATCGACGGCATGGTCGAGTCCAATCCGATGCTCGGCCTGCGCGGTGTGCGTCTGTCCGTCGTCTTTAGCGATCTGCCGCTCATGCAGGTTCGCGCCGTGGCAACGGCTGCCGCTCGCCTTATCAAGGAGGGCGTCGATCCGCGTCCCGAGATCATGGTTCCGCTCGTCTCCATCACGGCGGAGCACGTTCAGACTCGCGAGGTCATCGAGCGCGTGATCGCCGAGGTTTCCGCCGAGGAGGGCGTCGAGCTCAATATTCCCGTGGGCACGATGCTCGAGCTGCCGCGTGCCTGCATGGTTGCCGACGAGATCGCCCATCATGCTGACTTCTTCTGCTTTGGCACCAATGACCTCACCCAGACGACCTTCGGCTTCTCTCGTGACGATGCCGAGGCCAAGTTCATCCCCCTGTACATGCACAAGAAGATCTTGAAGGACAACCCCTTCGAGACCATCGACTCGGCGGTGCTGGAGCTCGTGCGCATGGCCGTCGAGAAGGGTCGCGCCACCAACCCCGACATGCACTTTGGCGTGTGCGGCGAGCACGGCGGCGACCCCAAATCCATTAAGGGCCTGTTCAACGTGGCCGATGTGGACTACGTGTCCTGCTCGCCCTATCGCGTACCCCTCGCACGTCTTGCGGCCGCCCAGGCAAAGCTCGAGGCCAAGCGTTCCGCCTAACGTTTTGGGTTTGGGCGCCTAGCGTAGCCCCCTTCACGCTGCCCGTCTCATTCGTGAGGCGGGCGGTTATCATGTGCGGGTTTTGTCTTTTTGTCTGCGTAAAAAATTGTTCTTGCAGCAGAAACCCGCGCGTGTATACTCGAATACGTTTGTTCAACTACGTGCCGGCCTAGGTGGAACGGCACCTCTAGAAGAGTAAGGAATTGCACATGGATTACATCCGCGCAATCGAGCGTCAGCAGATCCGCGAGGACATTCCTCAGGTTCGCGTCGCCGACAACGTCAAGGTTCACTACCGCATTAAGGAAGGCGACCGCGAGCGCATCCAGGTCTTCCAGGGCGACGTCATCCGCATGGCCGGCGCCGGTGCCCGCGAGACCTTCACCGTCCGCAAGATGTCCTTCGGTGTCGGTGTTGAGCGTACCTTCCCGCTTCACAG
>JAXJPE010000136.1:0-2330 GCA_036426035.1 Collinsella sp. | reverse complement strand
TTGCTCGGCGTGCTGCTGGGACGCTTTGTATGCGGCTTTCTATGCCCGTTTGGCTGGCTGCAGGAGCTGCTTCATAAGATTCCCGGCAAAAAGTTCTCCACGAAAAAGCTCAAGCCGCTCACGTACATCAAGTACGTCGTGTTGCTGTTTGCCGTGGTGCTGCTGCCCTTCTTGATGGTTAACGACGTGGGCATGGGCGACCCATTCTTTTGCAAGTACATCTGTCCGCAGGGTGTGCTCGAGGGTGCCATTCCGCTGGCCATCGCCAATGCCGGCATTCGATCTGCGCTGGGGCAGCTCTTTACCTGGAAACTCGTCGTTCTCATTGCCGTGGTAGTGCTGAGCGTTTTGTTCTATCGCCCCTTCTGCAAATGGATTTGTCCGCTCGGCGCATTCTATGCGCTCATGAATAAGGTGTCCTTACTGGGGATTCGGGTCGATACATGCAAATGCGTCTCGTGCGGCAAGTGTTCAAAGGTTTGTCAGATGGACGTTGATGTGGTCCGCGCACCCAATCATGCCGAATGTATCCGGTGCGGAAAGTGCATCGGGGCCTGTCCCGTCGATGCCATCAGCTATCGCTATGGCCTGGATGTGTCGGCAGAAAAGCTCCCCCTGACCGCCGAAAAAAAGTAAAACAAGCTTCGACAAAACGGAGGAATGACCATGAAGCTTTCTAAGATTGCGGCCCTGTTTATGGTGCCGGTGCTGGCCTTGTGTCTTGTGGCGTGTTCGGCGCCCGGTGGCAACGCGAGCGAATCTACGGGCTCCGATCCTAAGATCGCGGAGCTCATTGCGCAAGATCCAGCCAACGCCGACGAGGCCGCCGAGCTGTATGCGAAGCTCATGCAGAAGGAGAACGATATCCTTTCGAGCGATAATGCGCTGTGGGAAAAGGTATTCAACGCAGCAAATAAAGAGTCGACAATGATTGAGGATGGCAGCAATTACGGCGACTTCCTACTCAAGACCATCGACGGCGCCAAGGATGAGTTTACAGCAGATGAGCTCAAGACGCTCAAGGCCGGCGCGCAGCAGATAAAGGAGATCGAGGACAAGCTCGAGAGCCTGGAAAAGAAGTTTCCCGGCTGTGGAAGCACGCCGAGCGCAGGCGAGAGTGTCGATGCTTCGGCTGCGGGTATGACGGCTGGCGCCGATGCTTCGAGCGAGGCGACGAAGTTCCCTAGCTTTACGGGCAAGGACCTGGACGGCAACGACGTGAGCAGCGACGAGTTGTTCTCTAAGAACAAGGTCACCGTTATGAACTTTTGGTTTACCACTTGCAAGCCGTGCGTGGGCGAGCTGGGCGATCTTGAGAACCTGAATAAGGAGCTTGCCGAGAAGGGTGGCCAGGTCGTGGGCGTCAATTCCTTTACGCTCGATGGCAACAAGGACGAGATTGCAGATGCCAAGGACGTGCTGAGCAAGAAGGGCGTGACATATAAGAACATCTGGTTCAAGTCGGATAGCGAGGCCGGCAAGTTTACGTCAAATTTGTTCTCGTTCCCGACAACGTATGTCATCGATCAGAATGGCAACATCGTAGGGGATCCAATCGTGGGAGCCATCAGCTCCGCCGAGCAGCGCGCAGCACTCGACAAGCTTATCGACCAGGCGATTGCGAATAGCGAGCAGTAGAAAACGCGTAAAGCATGGCGAGGATCGTGCGCCGCTGTGCGGAGTAGTCCGCTGCCTTTCAAGATAATCTCCACCATACAGAGGTCCCGCTCGGGACCTCTTCTTTTAGGCGTCATCCCGTTCGTTTTTTGGCGCGGTTCGTTACATTCCTCACTGGCGCCGGCAAAAAATGGGGATAGAGTAGGACAAACGCGTCGAATACGAACGGCGGAGGAGAGCGGGCAGGGTGCCTGCGCAGGAGAGGTTGCCGTCCATGCTGGAGCTCAAAGGTATTTGCAAAAGGTACGTTACGCAGTCGTTTACGCAGGTGGCGCTCGACAACGTAAGCCTGTCTTTTCGCGATAACGAGTTCGTGGCCATTCTGGGTCCCTCGGGCTCGGGCAAAACCACGATGCTCAACGTTATCGGCGGACTCGACCACTTTGACTCGGGCGACCTGCTGATCGACGGTATTTCGACCAAGGACTTTCACGATCGCGATTGGGATGCCTACCGCAACAACCGCATCGGCTTTGTGTTCCAGAGCTATAACCTTATCCCACATCAGACCATCTTGGAAAACGTTGAGCTGGCGCTCACGCTCACGGGCGTGGGGCATGCTGAGCGCCGCCAACGTGCGCGCGAGGCGTTGGAGAAAGTCGGCCTGGGCGAGCACGTTAACAAACGCCCGAGCCAGCTTTCCGGCGGACAGA
>JAXJPE010000135.1:0-7338 GCA_036426035.1 Collinsella sp. | reverse complement strand
TGCGGCTGAGTCCGAGCCCCGCCGGGGTTGTCCGGCGGGGCTCCTTCTATCAATTTGGCGGCTCTGCGCCTATATATAAGGAGTATCCATTATGTTCAATGCTATTGTGCATGCTTTACTTGCCCTCGCGCCCGAGTTCGATGCTGCAAGGGTCGAGGACGTCCCTATGAGCCTGAAAGCCTGGATCTATGGTTCGCAGGGCAACATCCGGAGGGAGACGTTGGGCGCCAAGTGCATGGCGCGTCACTTCTTTGCAAATTAGCTACATGGCTCCGCACACGGTGGGGAATGTGTAAAACTAGCGGTTGAAAAATCGCTTTAGCGATATGGCGCATTGCTTTGGGCGCTTGTTTTGGTATTTGAGAAAGGGGACGGTTCCATGGCTCTTTGGGGCGGTCGTTTTGAGGCGGGCGTGGCCGAGGTCACGCAGGAGTTTGGCGCGTCGCTGCCGGTCGACAAGCATCTCTATAAGCAGGATATCGCCGGCTCTAAGGCACATGCCAAGATGCTGGCCGCCCAGGGCATCATCAGTGCCGAGGATGAGCAGGCGATTGCCGAGGGCCTGACCGGAATCGAGCAGGATATCGATGCCGGCAACTTCATCTTCGATATCAACGACGAGGACATTCATATGTCCATCGAGAGCGAGCTGACTCGTCGCATCGGCGAGGCGGGCAAGCGCCTACATACCGGGCGTTCGCGCAACGACCAGGTGGCGACCGATACGCGCCTGGGCGTCAAGGCACTGGCCAAGGAGCTCATGGAGGCCAATCTTGAGCTGCGCCATGTGCTGGTGGATGCGGCCAAGAAGTACGACAAGGTGATTCTGCCGGGCTACACGCACATGCAGCATGCTCAGCCCGTGCTGCTGTCGCATCATCTGCTGGCGTATTCCTGGATGTTCGCGCGCGACTTTACACGCCTGAAGGCCGCCTTTGATGCTGCCGACAACTGCCCACTGGGCGCTGCCGCGCTTGCCGGTACGAGCTATCCGCTCGATCGTCAGATGACGGCTGCCGAGCTTGGCTTTGCGGGCATGATTCCCAACTCGCTCGATGCGGTTTCCGACCGCGATTTCCTGCTCGATCTGCATTACGCCGGCTCCGTCATGGCCATGCACCTGTCGCGTCTTTCCGAGGAGATCGTGCTGTGGTCGAGCTCCGAATTTGGCTTTATCACGCTTTCCGACTCGTACTCCACCGGCTCGTCTATCATGCCTCAGAAGAAGAACCCCGACTTTGCCGAGCTTATCCGCGGCAAGAGCGGCCGAGTCTATGGCAACCTGGTACAGCTGCTCGTGACCATGAAGGGCCTGCCGCTTGCTTATAACAAGGACTTGCAGGAGGACAAGGAGGGCGCGCTTGATACCGCTCACACGCTCATGCAGTGCCTGTCCGTTATGGCCGGTATGATTTCGACTTGGACCGTCAACGAGGATGCCATGGCACGCGAGTGCGGCGTGGGGCACCTTGCCGCCACCGATGTTGCCGATTACCTGGCAAAGCGCGGTCTGCCGTTCCGCGAGGCGCACGCCGTGGTGGGCCATCTGGTCTTGATGTGTGAGAAGCGCGGCTGCAATCTTGAGGACCTGCCGTTTGAGGTGTTCCAGGAGGCAAGCCCGCTCTTTGAGCGCGATATTACCGAGGCGCTCGACATCCCGTCGATTGTCGCCGCGCGAACGACCGAGGGCGGCACCGCTCCTGCTGCCGTTGCCGTGCAGCTGGAGCGTGCCGAGGCACAGCTCGCGGCCGACGAAGGCGAGTTTGGATCGCTGACCAAAGTCGTCGAGATGGGGCACGGGGCAAACTAGGGGCCTAATCGGCGCTGTTCTGGCCATTTATTCATAAATCGTTTTTGCTTGTACGGGCGTCTGCTGATGCGGGCGCCCGTATTTTGTTGCTATGGGGGAGGGGCTTGTCGAGAACTTCTGTAGGACCTTTGGGCAGGCTGTGAAGGGGGTACGTTCACGGACGGCAACCGACCGTCTGCTCGGTTCGATGCGGTTGATGAGCCGTCGGATGGTACTCTGATCGGGCTTCGAAACAGAAGTGACACATATGGAACGCTTCAATAAATTGCAACGTTTCAATGAACAGCTTTTTGTTTAACTGCAGCTAAAACTCTGTTACGATGCAGTCCAGGCGGGTGCCGGAATGGGACTTGGGCACGCGCGAACCTACTTGAAAGGCTACCTTATGGCTATCGAGAAGACCTTCATCATGATTAAGCCCGACGCGGTGCGCGATCGCAAAATCGGCGAGATTGTTGCTCGCATTGAGCGCAGCGGCCTTGTCATCGAGCGCATGGAGATGACCATGCTCGAGCGCGCTACCGTCGAGGAGCACTACGCCCATCTGGCCGACAAGCCCTTCTTTGGCGGTCTCTGCGACTTTATGACGAGCGGTCCGGTCGTCAAGATGGTCGTTTCCGGTCTCTCCGCCGTCTCTAAGATGCGCACCCTTATGGGCGCCACCAACCCGCTTGATGCCGCTCCTGGCACCATCCGCGGTGACTTCGCAGTCGATGTCAACGCCAACGTGATTCACGGCTCCGATTGCCTGGAGAACGCCGAGATCGAGATCAAGCGCTTTTTTGGCTAAACCAGCTTTGACTCCTTAAAGCTGTTAGCGTGTGGCTTGGGCGCCGCGGGACTCCGTCCGCGGCGCCCTTTTATATTCCAGTAGATTTCTAGGCATGTCCCAAAAATCTACTAAAGAGCCCCCGCCTGGAATGTGCGTGCATTCCAGGCGGGGGCTGTCGTTAGCGTATGGCGTTGCTAGTCTTTAGGCCTCGTCGACGACCTTGAGACCGCGGGTCTGGTCGATTTCGTTGAGGAGGTTGACGCGACGCTCGTGGCGGCCACCCTCAAACTCGGCGTCGAGCCACTCGTCGACGATCATCTTGGCGAGCTCGGAACCCACGACGCGGGCACCAAAGGCGAGCACGTTGGTGTTGTTGTGCATGCGCGAGAGCTTGGCGCTGAAGGGCTCGGAGCACACGACGGCGCGAACGCCCTCGACCTTGTTGGCAGCCAGGCTGATTCCGACGCCGGTGCCGCAGATCAGGATGCCCAGATCGACGTCGCCGTTGGCTACGGCCTTGCCCACCTTGTAGCCGGCGATGGGGTAATCAAAGCTCTCGGAGGTGTCGGTGCCAAAGTTGACGACCTCGCAGCCGCGCTCCTTCAGATGCTCGGAAATGATGTTCTTGAGCTCGACGGCGGCGTGGTCGTTACCGATACCGATCTTCATGAGTGGTTCCTCTCTGGTCCGTGCGGCGGAATTGCTAAAGGTTTTACCGCGTTCGACTGCATGATAACGCGTCTTTTGCCTAAACACTCGGGCGTTTTTTGGTCAAACGCTTTAGCAACAACAAGCATCAACTCATCACTAAAAATGCCGTCAATTTGCTTCTGGCGGCCGTCTGCCGGAACTTGTCTTGCGGTTTTTGGCTCCTTGTTATCAAATGGAGAAGTTGATTACTTGCAAGAGCAACCCGTTATGTATGTAGGAGATGGCCATGCCTACCGATTCCATTCGCGATGCCGCGTTTTGCGATGTTTTGAACCGTGAACTTGTCTGTGCGCTCGGCTGCACCGAGCCCATTGCCGTTGCCTATGCGGCGGCGCTGGCGAGCCAGACCCTCGGTTGTGAACCCGAGCATATGGATGTTGCCTGCTCGGGCAACATCATCAAGAACGTTAAGAGTGTGACTGTGCCCAACTCGGGCGGCATGCACGGTATTGAGGCTGCGGCTGTGCTGGGTGCCGTGGGCGGCGACGCCAAGAGCGCGCTCGAGGTGCTCGAGAGCGTTGACGACGAAGACCGTGCTCGCGTGGCCGAGCTCCTCGCCGATGCCGGCTACTGCGATGTGTCGCTTGTCGAGGGCGTGCCCAACCTCTACATCAAGGTGACTGCTACAGCCGGGGGCCATACCGCGGTCGTCGAGATCACCGACCACCACACCAATGTCACGTGCCATACGCTCGACGGTATTCCGGTGTGCGGCAAGTCGGCGGGGGAGTGCGCCGCCTGCGCCGAGCGCGTCGTGGCCGAGCGTGCGGCAGATAACGCCGATACTCCTATGAGCATTGAGTCCATCATCGACTTTATCGAGGACGGTGACATTGAGGACGCCCGCGCTGCCGTTGAGCGTCAGATTGAGCTGAATGGCGCAATCAGTGCCGAGGGCCTTGCGCACGCTTGGGGCGCCGAGGTGGGTCGTACGCTGCTGGGTGCTCGTGCCGATGACGTCGCCTGCCGTGCCCGTGCCCGTGCAGCCGCCGGGTCCGACGCCCGCATGAACGGCTGCGCATTGCCGGTCGCCATTGTGTGCGGCTCGGGTAATCAGGGCATTACCTGCGCATTACCCGTCATGGAGTATGCCGAGTACCTGCGTTGCGACCACGAGCGCCTGGTGCGCGCCGTGATGCTGTCCGATCTTATCGCCGTGCATATCAAGAGCTATATCGGTGCGCTCTCGGCGTTTTGCGGTGCTATTTGCGCTGCGTGCGGCGCCGGCGCTGCGATTACCTGGCTGTGCGGTGGCACGCGCGAACAGATTGGCGCGACGGTCTCGAATACGCTTGGCAACGTGGGCGGCATCGTGTGCGACGGCGCCAAGGCGAGCTGTGCCGCCAAGATCTCGGCTGCCGTTGATGCGGCGATTCTGGGCCACGATATGGCTATGCAGGGTCGCGGCTTCCGCGCCGGGGAGGGCCTGATCCAAGATACCGTTGAGCAGACAATCGCCAGTATGGGCTACGTAGGCCGCGTGGGCATGAAGGACACCGACGTTGAGATCCTCAACATCATGATCGGCAAAACCCGGGTCTGTTAAGACAGCTCGTCGGCTACTTGGTGTTCGTAGAAGGCTTCTACTACGGCGTTGAAATCGCGGGCGAAGTCTTCCATGGTTCCGTGCCAGGTGGCTCGGCCGGGTTTTCCCTGGCCAACATAGGCAGTTTGAATGCCGCAGGCGGGGCTAGGGAAGTCGCGCTTGGGATCGTTGCCCACCATAAGGACCTCGTGTGGGTCGAGTCCCATCACCTGAAGCTGCTCGAGATAGTAGGTGGCATCGGGCTTGCAGCGGGTGGTGTTTCCCATGTGCGTGACGAGCTCAAAGGGGGCGTCGGCCAGGTCGCCCCAACCCATGCGGCACTCGATGGCCCCCTGGGGAAAGCTGGGGTTGGTAAAGAGCGCGCAGCGCAGTCCTGCGTCCTGTACGGCCTGGAGAGCGGCGTGTGCGCCCGGCATGGCGTGGGCGTTGATGACATCGTCGTTCTTGTACGGAAGCACTTCGCGGTCGTAGTAGGTAAACGCCTCGTAGATGAGGGGATCGGAGAGGCAGATGCCGCATCGGCGCTCGACCTCGGTGCGGTAAAATTCAAGATTGGTGCGGTTGTCCGTGCCGCTTCGGCGGTTGGCGTTGAGGTCGACCAGAATGGTGCCGAGGCGCGCCATCGTGCCACCGCGGCTGCGGCGTCCGATATCCGCGAGCATCGACGAGACATCCTTAAAATAGCGAAGGATGAACGCGTTGAGGTTGATGCTAAGAAGCGTCTCGTCCATATCGAAAACGACTGCTTTGAGCACGCGGGCACCTTTCTCGATAAATCGTTCCAGAATCGTTGCTCCGGATACTTTACCCCAAAGCCGTATGCCTAACTGCCTATCGTCAACTTATGGGGACGGTCGTCCACAAGATTGCGAAAAAGTCTCCATACGAGTAAAAAATCGCAGTTCACGCTTGAAATCGAAATGATTTCCCCGTAACCTATACGAACGTGATTGCATAAGCGTCACATTAGTATCTGTCGGCTCCCGAGTGTTCCTAAACGTTGTGTGCTTGTCGCACCCTTCTGTAGGTCCTAGCAATCGGGGCCCCGTAGTTCGAAAGGGGTCCACCTTTGAGTGAGATTCAGAACTCGTCCATTTTCTCTCTTGACGATGTCAACGAGGAGGAGATGAACAACCTCATCGACGGTACGATTACCGACTTTGATGAGGGCGATCTCGTTAACGGCACTGTCGTTAAGATCGAGCATGACGAGGTGCTCGTTGACATCGGATTCAAGTCCGAGGGCGTTATCCCGGTCCGCGAGCTGTCCATCCGCAAGGACGCTAACCCTGCAGACATCGTTGCACTCGGTGATCCCATCGAGGCTCTGGTTCTCCAGAAGGAGGACAAGGATGGTCGTCTGGTACTGTCCAAGAAGCGTGCCGAGTACGAGCGTGCTTGGAACCGCATCGAGGAGAAGTTCAACTCCGGCGAGAACGTCGAGGGCGAGGTTATCGAAGTTGTCAAGGGCGGCCTGATCCTCGACATCGGCCTGCGTGGCTTCCTGCCCGCTTCCCTCGTCGACCTCCGTCGCGTCAAGGACCTCACCTCCTACATGGGCACCCGCATCGAGGCCCGCGTCATCGAGATGGACCGCAACCGCAACAACGTCGTCCTCTCCCGTCGCGTCGTGCTCGAGGAGTCCCGTAAGGCTGAGCGCTCCGAGATCCTGTCCAAGCTCAAGTCTGGTATGCGTCTCCAGGGCACCGTTTCCTCCATCGTCGACTTCGGCGCCTTCGTCGACCTCGGCGGTATCGACGGCCTCATCCACATCTCCGAGCTCTCCTGGAACCACGTCAACCATCCTTCCGAGGTTGTCAAGGTCGGCCAGGAGGTCGAGGTCGAGGTTCTCGACGTCGATCTCAACCGCGAGCGCATCTCCCTGGGTCTCAAGCAGACCACCGAGGATCCGTGGCGCGCACTGGTCAAGAAGTACCCCGTCGGCGCCATCGTCGAGGGCACTGTGACCAAGCTTGTCCCGTTCGGCGCTTTCGTCGACCTGGGCGAGGGCATCGAGGGCCTGGTGCACATCTCCGAGATGGCCAACAAGCACGTCGATCAGCCTTCTCAGGTCACCCATGTGGGCGACAAGGTTCAGGTCAAGGTCATGGAGATCGACCTCGACCGTCGTCGTATCTCCCTGTCCATGAAGTCTGCTGCTGAGACTCTGGGCGTCGAGATCGAGGTTACCCCGCTGCCTTCCGAGAAGAAGGACGAGGAGACCGACGCCGAGTAAATCGGTTTGACGATCACTTGTTTAAGGGATCCGTCCGTAATGGACGGATCCCTTTTTGCATTCAAGACTTTAGTCTGCTGGCCGCGCAGCGGCCAGCTTTGAACCACCCGCTACGCGGGTGAAGACAAACGGCTTTACAAAGCCACCCCTCCGACCGATATTGACGATTGTTCAGGCCGTCAAGAATTCGAGTCGAAGGGGTGGTCGCCATGGCCCAGAAGGCCTACAGCCTTTCCCACACGAAGTGGATGTGCAAGTACCAC
>JAXJPE010000134.1:0-2816 GCA_036426035.1 Collinsella sp. | reverse complement strand
TGGTGGTCTTCTAGTGGGTACCGTGAACATGGCCGTCGATTTCGGCGGCGTCAAGATGCAAAACCCCATCAACACCGCAGCCGGTACCTTTGGCTACGGTTGGCAGTTCCAGAACTTCTTTGATGTTTCCCAGCTGGGTGCCATCACCACCAAGGGTTGTGCTGCCGAGCCCTGGCCCGGCAACCCCGCGCCTCGCATGGCCGAGATCCCGGGCGGCATGATCAACTCCGTGGGCCTTCAGAACCCCGGTGTGGCCGCCTTTGCCCGTGAGTCCGGCCCGTGGCTCGAACAGCTTTCCAAGGACGGTTGCCAGGTCATCTGTCAGGTCGCCGGCCACTCCGTTGACGAGTTTGTCCGCGCGCTCGAGATGTATGTCGAGCTGTGCCCCTGGGCTGCCGGCTACGAGATCAACGTGAGCTGCCCCAATATCGCTGCTGGCGGTGCCGCCATGGGATCCACGCCCGAGGGTGCCTCTGCCGTTATGGCTGCTTGCCGCAGGGTGACCGATAAGCCGCTGTTCGTAAAGATGGCTCCGGTCAACGTCGCCGAGATTGGCAAGGCTCTCGAGGCCGCCGGCGCCGACGGCCTTTCGGTCATCAACTCCATCCAGGGCATGGCCATCGACGTGCACACTCGCAAGTCCCGCGTGGCCAAGCCCAAGGGCGGCCTTTCGGGCCCGCTGTGCCACCACATCGCCGTGCGCATGGTCTGGGAGGTCGCCCAGGCCGTCGATATCCCCATCAATGGCGTCGGCGGCGTCATGACTGGCGAAGATGCGGCCGAGTTTATCCTGGCCGGTGCCACCTGCGTGTCGGTCGGCATGGCCAACTTCGTCGATCCGTGCGCATCGATTAAGATCGCGCACGAGCTCGAGGCCTGGGCGGAGTCCCAGGGCGTGAAGGACATCAACGAGCTGGTAGGTGCTTTCGAATGCTAGAGACTGATGCCCGCGACCGCGTTATCGTCGCCCTCGACTGCGACCGTGAGCGTGCGCTCGAGCTCGCCCACGAGCTTTCTGGTCATGCCGCTTGGCTCAAGGTCGGCATGACGCTCTATTACGCTGAGGGCCCTGAGATCGTCAAGACGTTCAAGGACCTGGGCTTTAAGGTCTTCCTCGACCTCAAGTTCCATGACATTCCGCATCAGGTGCGCGGTGCTGCCCGTTCGGCCTCGCTCGCCGGTGCCGACCTGCTTTCGGTCCACGGTCTGGGCTCGGGCGCTATGCTCGCTGCCTGCCGCGAGGGTGCCGAGGAGGCTCGCGAGGATCGTGCCAAGCTCGTTGCCATTACCGTGCTCACGAGCATGAACCAGGATGCGCTGACCGAGATCGGTGTCGAGTCGCCCGTGGCCGAGGAGGCCGCCCGCCTGGCAAAGCTTGCCCAGGCTAACGGCATCGACGGCATCGTGTGCTCGCCGATGGAGGCCCATGACATGCGCGAGCTGCTGGGCCCCGATGCTTTCATTGTGACTCCGGGCGTGCGTCCGGTGGGTGCCGCCCTGGGCGATCAATCCCGCGTGGCGACGCCTTCCCAGGCTATCGAGCGCGGTGCGAGCCACATCGTGGTGGGCCGACCCATCACCGGTGCCGACGACCCGGTTGCCGCATTTGACGCTATCGTTGCCGAGCTGGTCGAAAACGTCGCCTAAAAGATTCCCTCAAGTCACCACTTTTGGGTCTCATTAGCACAAATTAGCCCCTGTGCCTGCGAAAACTTTCCCATCCTTTGTGTGGAATCGCAGGTCAGGGGCTCAACTTTGACCTGCGTATATTGCACTTTTCGCAGGTATCGTCTAACCTATGGTGCCGTCGATTGGGCATTTAGTGCGTTTGACGTGCTAAAATGCCAATTATTGCATCAGATATAACCCAACTATTTGGAGGTTCGAATGGCACTCCCTCAGCTTACCGACGAGCAGCGCAAGCAGGCTCTTGAGAAGGCTGCCGCCGCACGTCACGCCCGCGCTGAGCTTCGCGAGCAGATCAAGAAGGGCGAGAAGTCCCTCGAGTCCGTGCTCAACTCCGATGACCCCATCGCTTCCCGCATGAAGGTTTCCACCCTCATCGAGTCTCTTCCTGGTTATGGCAAGGCCAAGGCCGCCAAGATCATGGAGGAGCTCGGCATCTCCGCTACCCGTCGCGTCCAGGGCCTCGGCGTCCGTCAGCGCGAGCAGCTCCTCGAGCAGCTGACCAAATAAGTGAGCGCTCAGGATTCAAAGCTCTTTGTGATTTCTGGACCGTCAGGTGCAGGCAAGGGCACGCTCGTCACTCGTGTGCGCGAACGTCGCTCGAACCTGGGCCTGACGGTTTCGGCTACCACGCGAGCACCACGCAAAGGTGAGGTCGACGGCGTCAACTACTTTTTCCTGACGCGCGAGGAGTTCGACCGCCGCGTGGCAAATGGTGAGTTTGTTGAGTGGGCTGAGGTCCACGGCAACTGCTACGGCACGTTGGTGAGTGAGGTCACATCCAAGCTCGCCTCTGGCTCCTCTCTGATCTTGGAGATCGATGTCCAGGGGGCCCTGCAGGTCAAGGAGCGTTTCCCCGAGGCCGTGTTGATCTTTATCAAGCCGCCTTCGCTCGAGGTGCTCCGCGAGCGTCTGATCGGTCGCGGTACCGAGACGCCCGAGACGATCGAGCTGCGTATGGCAAACGCCGCCGATGAACTTGCCCTTGCCGACCGCTACGACGACGTCGTGGTGAATGACGATCTCGACCGCGCGACCGATGAGCTCGTTCGCGTTCTCGATATGCATGAAAGGATCTGAGGTCCGTGTCCGTTGTAAAGCCTTGCATTGACGATCTTCTGGAGAAGACC
>JAXJPE010000133.1:0-9887 GCA_036426035.1 Collinsella sp. | reverse complement strand
GTCCTGCTCCTTCGGAGCTGCGGACAAGGCGCCACACTGGTCTGCGGAGTGTTCTGAAAACTAAGCCCGGCCCCGCCTGCGGCGACGCTGCTGTAAGCGGCTTGCGATGGGGCCGTTGTTGGTTGGGGCCGCTGGGCTGATGTGAGGGCACGTGGCCGTTGCGGGCCCTGGCCCCGGCGGCGGCCTCGGCGCTTCGCGCCTGCCGCCTTGGGGGACTGCGGAGCGCGGCCGGCAGCTGCGGCGCGTTGCGCCTGCTGCCTGGGGTGACTTTGGGGTTGGGGTGAATCGGGGTCTAATACTTTCCCGAGAAGTGAACGACCTTATTTGGACCCCCGAAGCATTGGCATATTTTGACCGCTATTTCCTGAGGTTTTGCAGCGCGAATCCTGCGGTTTTCTGGTCTAAAGATGTGGATGCTCCGGGGCTTCGTTTTTACTCGTTCACTTCTCGGGAAAGTATTAGAGCTCAGCTGATAGAGGTACCGCTCTGGCGTCGAAGCCCTGCGTCTTCTTCGCTTGATTGGGGAAAGCGGCCTCGCTTAAACAATTACGAGCCTGCCCAGGTGTATCTGACAGGTTGTCTGCACAGTTCGCGGTATTATGTTTGCGGAGTTTTGAAAGGAGCCGCTGGTGGTCACGACGACATTTGCTTCGCCTTTGGGCGAAATCCTGCTTGCCGCTGATGGCCGCGGTTTGACGGGGCTTTGGTTTGAAGGGCAGGAGCACTTTGGCTCTACGCTGCTCAAAGAGGATGCGGAGTATGTCGTAGGTGCCGATGCGGTTTCTGGTACCGGTGGGATGTCTTCGGTGAGTCCGGCAAATGGCGCGGCTTCTTCGGTGCTTGAGCGTTCTTGGGCTTGGCTGAATGCGTATTTTGCGGGGCAGGAGCCTCGGTTTACGCCGCCGTTGCATATGATTGGTACGGCGTTTCAGCGCGAGGTTTGGTTTGAGCTGCTTTCTATCCCGCGTGGCGAGGTCGCTACGTATGGCGAGATCGCCCAGCGTGTTGCCGCTCGACATCGTGTGCCGAGAAATGAGGACCCTGTTGTATCTCCCCGTGCGGTGGGGGCTGCGGTCGCTCGCAATCCCATTTCGATTATCGTGCCGTGCCATCGCGTGGTTGCCGCCGACGGCTCGCTTAACGGATATGCCGGCGGGCTCGATCGCAAGGAGTGGCTGCTTCGGCTTGAGGGCGCGTACGAGGCGTAACGCTCGAACACTTTGCATAACTAGGACGTCGCGAAAGGACGAGTCGCTGTCTTTTCGCGACCGGCATGCGTCCAAGCGCTCGGCATCTGAGCCTTAAGTTTGGTTAAGCTATATCCTGCGTATTTGAAAACGCGCAGGTTGAGCAGCTAAGGCTGCGCTAAGACGGCTGGCGGTGCACTATCATCGGCGGTATCGAAACCTGTATAGCCGTGCGCCAAAGGAACAACTATGAAGCTGATGCTTGCCGAGGACGAACCCGGCCTCTCCCGTGCCCTTACCGCGATTCTTCAACATAGCGACTACGAGGTCGATGCCGCCCTCGACGGTCTGACGGCGCTCGAATATCTGCTCGCCAACGACTATGACGCCGCAATCCTGGACATCATGATGCCCGGCATGGATGGCATTGAGGTGCTCAAGCGCACACGCGCCGCCGGTAAGCGACTGCCCATCATCATGCTCACGGCCAAAAGCGAGGTGTCCGATAAGGTTGAGGGCCTGGACGCCGGCGCCAATGACTATCTGACCAAGCCGTTTGCCGCCAAGGAGCTGCTCGCGCGCATTCGCGCCATGACGCGCGCCGCGACTGCGATCGATGCCACGACGCTCAGTGTGGGCAACGTGCGCCTCGATACGGCGGCTTGCACGCTTGTGGGTCCCTTGGGCGAGGAACACCTAGCCAATCGCGAGTTTCAGCTTATGGAACTCTTTATGCGCAACGCTGGCACGCGCATGCCCACCGAGCGTCTGATGCTCGAGGTTTGGGGTGAGGACGCGCCCGAAGGCGCCAACGTGGTGTGGGTCTACATCTCGTACCTGCGCAAAAAGCTGGCGGCGCTGGGTGCCAATGTGGCCATCCGCGCGTCGCGCAACCAGGGATATTCGCTTGAGGTTGTCGAGGAAGGCGAGCAGGCGTGAGCGTGCGCACGTGGTGTAAACGCATGACGGAGCGGTTTCACGCCGCCTCGAGTAGTACGGGGCGGGCAAATTCTGCTGACGCATTGGGCCGCCGCCTGCGTCGCAAGTTCATCCTGGTTGCCATGGGCGCCGTGACCGTGGTGCTCACGCTCATCATCGCCGGCATCAACATCGTCAATTATTCGCATGTCTGCAAGATGGCCGACGCTCGCCTGGACTATATCCTGGCGGGCAAGGACGGTATCGATTGGGGGAACGAGCCTAAAGCCGATCCCGGCCAGGATGCGGTTGCCGGCAAGGTTGCTACTGGTAACCGGGCGGCTGTTCGCGACGGGCGTTTTGAAGGCATGACGGCGGAAGCTCCCTTTGACACGCGCTACTTTACGGTGACGATTGCCGCCGGACAGGTTGCCGATGTCAACACGGCCCGCATTGCCGCGGTGGGTGCCAAGCGCGCCGCCAGTATTGCCGCAAAGTTGCATTCCAAGGGTTGGGTCTCGGGTTTTTCTGGCAATTATCGCTATACGACTGACGTTCAAGACGGTGAGACCACCTATGTGTTCGTGGACTGCTCGCGTGAGCTTGCAAGCTTTCATTCGTTTTTGAGCGCGAGCGTGGCAATCAGTTGCATTGGCTGGTTGGCAGTGCTGGCAATTGTGGCGGGCGCCTCGGGTGCGGTGATTCGGCCGATGGTCGAGAGCTACAGCAAGCAAAAGCGCTTTATTACCGATGCAAGCCACGAGATCAAGACGCCGCTAGCTGTGATCGACGCCGCCAACGAGGTGCAGGAAATCGAGAGCGGCGAGAGCGAATGGACGCAGAGCATTCACGAGCAGGTCGCGCGGCTGACGGCGCTGACGGAGCGTCTGGTGTTCCTGGCGCGTATGGACGAGGGTTCGGCCGGCTTTACCATGACATCGATCGATCTTTCGGAGGCCGTGGACAAGGCGGCGGCGCCGTTTGAGTCGGTGGCGGTTTCGCGCGGCAAGCGTCTGTCGACGTCGATTGCGAGTGGCGTGCGGGCCCATGCCGATGCTGCGGCGGTAGCGCAGGTGGTTGAGTTGCTGCTGGACAACGCCACACGCTACGCAAGCGAGGGCAGCGTGATTGAGCTAAGCCTGCGCGCAGACTCGCGCGGTGCGGGCAAAGGCTCGGCCGAGCTTGTCGTATCGAATGCTGTTGATGAGCTGCCCGAGGGTGACCTGGACCGGCTGTTTGACCGCTTCTACCGCGCAGATGTCTCGCGTAACTCCAAGACGGGCGGCTCGGGCGTGGGCCTATCTGTGGTGCGAGCCATCGCCGAGGCCCATGGCGGGAGTGCTTCTGTCTGCGGCCACAGCAACCAGATTACCTTCATCGTCCGCTTCTAAAACCTGCCAAAATAAACCTGTCCCTTTTTGGTCGGTGGGAAATGGGTAATACTAAAGAGTTATCCGACCAGATTGGAATTAATCGATGGCTTATATCGAATTCAAAGACGTCATCAAAGCATACGGCGAGGGCGATGCCCGCATTCACGCGCTCGACGGCGCGAGCTTTACCGTTGAGCGCGGTGAGCTCGCCATTATCCTAGGCGCCTCGGGTGCCGGCAAGACCACGGCGCTCAACATCCTGGGCGGCATGGATACGGTAACCTCCGGCACCGTGACGGTGGACGGGCGTGACGTGAGCGCTGCCAACGAGGCACAGCTTGTGGAATACCGCCGCGCCGACGTGGGCTTTGTCTTCCAGTTCTACAATCTGGTCCCCAACCTGACGGCGCTCGAAAACGTCGAGCTCGCAGCTCAGATCTGCCCCGATTCGCTCGATGCCGAACAGACGCTTCGCCAGGTTGGCCTGGGCGAGCGCCTCGCCAACTTTCCGGCGCAGCTTTCGGGCGGCGAGCAGCAGCGCGTGTCCATCGCCCGCGCACTGGCCAAGAATCCCAAGCTGCTTTTGTGCGACGAGCCCACGGGTGCACTCGACTACAAAACTGGCAAGCAGATCTTGCAGCTACTGCAGGATACCTGTCGCAAGCAGGGCATCACGGTCATTATCATCACCCATAACTCCGCGCTGGCGCCCATGGCCGATCGCTTGATTCGCTTTAAGAACGGTCGCGTGGAGAGCGAGACGGTTCAGCAAAATCCCGTGTCTATCGAGACGATCGAGTGGTAGCGCCCATGGACCAAGATCGCCAAAACAGCCAAAACCACGATACGGAGCACGCGGGTCGCGACCGGGAGTTCGCGACCTACCGCACCGCTCAAAGCTCAAACGATATGGTGCCGACGGTATTTCGCCGTGGCATCTACCGCACGATTCGGGGCAGTCTTAAGCGCTTCCTATCTATCGTGGTCATCACCGCGCTCGGCGTGAGCGTGATGTGCGGCCTTAAGGCGGGTTGCGAGGACCTGTGCGATTCGGTCGACGCCTATTTTGACCAGCAGAATGTCTATGACATTAACGTGCAGTCGACCTATGGTCTTACGCGTGACGATCTTGCGGCTATCCAAGAGGTCGACGGCGTCGAGACGGCCGAGGGCATCTACACCGAGACCGCCTACACCGCCGTGGGCACAACGCGCGAGCGCGTGGTCGTGCAGAGCCTTTCCAAAGAGAACATCGATCAGCCGGTGCTCGTGAACGGCGATTTGCCCGAGAGCGCCGATGAGGTCGCGGTGACTTCGAAGTTCCTGAAGGCTTCGGGCAAAAAGCTCGGCGATACGGTGAGCTTTGCCGCCAATGACGCGAGCTCGTCGAACCAAAGCGCCAAGGATCAGTTTGCCGCAGGCGATTACACCATTACGGCCGAGGTCCTCGATCCCACTGATGTGAGCTCCGACTCGACAGTCAACGCCTTTCGCGCTGCTTCGGCGGCGGACTATAAGTTCTATGTGAGCGAGGATGCCGCGACATCTTCTTCCTACTCCGCGGTCCACGTGATCGTCGAGGGAGCCAAGAGCCTCAACTCCTATTCGGATGCCTACACGACAAAGATCAACGAGGTCAAAGGCAATATCGAGAAGATCCGCGAGGAGCGCGAGAAGGCGCGCGCTCAGGAGCTGACGGTCGACACGCCGGCAAGCTTGGATGCGGCCGAGCGTCAGACCGCCATGCTCTTTGGGATCGAGCAGGATAACATCAACCGTATGGCCGAGGGCAGCGAGGAGCGCGTCCAGGCTCAGACCGAGTTGGACCAGCGCCGCGCCGCCGCCGACCAGCATTTTGCCGATGCCCGCGCCGAGCTTTCCGATCTGGGCGAATGCACCTGGTACATTCAGGACCGCGGTAACATCGCAAGCTACTCGAGCGTCGAGAGCGACAGTTCTTCGATCGAGGCCATCGCCACGGTTTTCCCATTTATCTTCTTTGTCGTTGCTGTGCTCATCAGTCTTACCACCGCCACGCGCATGGTCGAGGAGGAGCGCACGCTCATCGGCCTGTACAAGGCACTCGGCTATTCGAGCGGGCGTATTCTGTCCAAATACGTGGACTATGCGCTGTGGGCATGTCTGATCGGCGGCGTGCTCGGCAACATCATCGGCTTTGTGGGCCTGCCACTGTTCTTGTTTACGGTGTTCGACGACATGTACTCGCTGCCCCAGATGCTGCTTTCGTACGATATCGTGTCTTCACTCGTGTCGGTGGCGCTGTTTGCCGTGGGCGTGGTGGGCGCTACGATTATCGCCTGCCGCCACGAGATGGCCGAGACCCCAGCCTCGCTCATGCGTCCCAAGGCCCCGCGCGCCGGCTCTCGCATCTTGCTTGAGCGCATCGGCTTTATCTGGCGCCGCATGGGCTTTTTGAACAAGGTGGCAGCACGTAACCTGTTCCGCTACAAAAAGCGCGCTTTTATGACCATCTTCGGTATCGCCGGCTGCACGGCGCTCGTGATCTGCGGTATGGGCATTCGCGACACGTCGGTGGCGCTTTCGCCCAAACAGTACGGGCATATCACGCGCTACGACCTGCTGGCGGTCGCCAATCCCGACGATTTTTCGCAGACGTGCGCGGCATTGGATGAGCGCAGCGCGGCCAATGATTTCAACGTGACCGTGACCTCGACCCTGCCGATTATGACCGACAACGTCACCTTTACGTTTGGCGGCAAGAGCGAGACCGTGCAGCTGATCGTGGTGCCCGATAACCGCACGAGTGACTTGGGCGATTACGTGCGTCTGGAGGATGAGTCAAAAGAACCGCTGTCTTTGCGTGACGGAGACGTGTATCTGAGCAAAAGTTCACAGCTGGTGCTGGGGATTCAGCCGGGCGATACGGCTCACGTCCAGGATTCGTCGCTCAATGTTGCCAAGGTCAAAGTCAGCGACATTTCGCTTAACTATCTGGGCAACACGCTTTACATGACGCAGGGCACCTATGAGCGCGCGTTCGGTCGAAGCGCACGTCTTAACGGCGTCTTTGTGCTGCTCAAGGGTTCGTCGGCCGACCAGATTGCGTTTAGCAAGAATCTTAAGAGTGACGGTTGGCTTACGATTTCGAGTACGGCCGAGCATTGGGAAAACTATGAGGCGAACTTTACGATCATCAATTCGGTTGTGGTGCTCGTGACCTTCATGGCAGCGTGCCTGTCGTTTGTGGTGGTGTTTACGCTGTCCAACACGAATATCTCCGAGCGCGAGCGCGAGCTGGCGACCATCAAGGTACTGGGCTTCCGCCGCGGTGAGGTGCACCATTACGTCAACAAGGAGACGTTGATCCTCACGGCGATTGGCGCTGCGCTGGGCGTGCCGCTGGGCGGCTTGCTGGCCGAGAGTTTTACGTACATTTTGCAGATGCCGTCGCTGTACTTTGATGTCGAGGTCGAGCCGCTAAGCTACGTGCTCGCCGTGGTGCTTTCCTTTGGCTTTACGTTTATCGTCAACCTCGCCACCAATCGTACCCTCAACAAGATCGACATGGTCGGCGCCCTCAAGAGTGCCGAGTAGCCTGTTCTGGGATTCAAGTTCTAGCGAGCCGTTGACGCGTCCACAACCGCCTTTTTGTATAAACCGCCCCGCCAAATGCATACTTTGACGGGGCGGTTGCTTTTTGCCCACTGGTGCCCCAGGGGGCGGCGTGCAAATTCCGGAGTATTCAGCATCCCGGAGTCCGCGGGCGCGGGGGCGGGAGTGCAAAACTGCGCTGAAAGCCCCGATTCTGAGCCCCAACGCCTCTAGAGCCGCTCGTTTTTTACAGGATGCGGCCCATGGTGCCTGCCTTTCGCCCAAAATCCAGTATGCAGGCACCCTCGGCTGCTGAATACTCCCAAAAATGCACGCCGCATCCTACCCTAGGCACCCGTAGCTACTCTGCGGGTGCGTGGCCTGATAGTAAGTTGCGGTGGAATAGTTCCTGTTTGGCATAGCAGAGCCATGAAACAGGAACTATTCCACCGCAACATATTGAGAGGGCTCTTGGCTGTTATGCGTACTGACATTTGTCATGAAAGGGCAGGCCATTAGGGGGTTGCTACTCGTAGTTGCGGTAGGGTTGGGGCAGATTCTAACTAGAAATGGTGGTCGCTACCGGTTATTCTCGGCATACTCGGCTCATTCGATTACGGTCGCCACATGAAAGGAACCACTATGGATCTTGCGATGGCACAGCGCCTCGTCGATCGCCGCAAAGCTGCCGGTCTTTCCCAGGAGGCTCTTGCTGCCCAGTTGGGCGTAAGCCGCCAAGCTGTCAGCAAATGGGAACGCAGCGAATCCTCGCCCGATACCGATAACCTTATTGCACTCGCCGCGCTGTATGGCGTGTCACTGGATGAACTGCTGTATGGAGAAGCGGTTTGTGATACCGATGACTCGGCAGACAGTGACTCTGGCGCAGACAATTTGGACGAGTCTGAAGGCGCCGAGTCTTCTACCGAGCACGTGGATCCTGACGGCAAGCCACTTGTCGATATTTCTCTCGCACGCGGTATCCATGTTATTGATCCCAACAAAGGCGAAGAGGTTCATGTTGGTTGGAGTGGCATCCACGTGGCTAACGAGCGCAAGGGTGAAGAGGTCCATGTGGGGCCGGGCGGATTGCATATCGATACGCTAGAGGATGATGGACACAGTGTACATACCAATGACGACGGCACCGTCACCATCGACGGCGAGACGTTTTCCAGCTGGAAAGAGGCACACGACAAGCTCGACCATCATGGCAAGCATTTCCACACCAAGATCGGTCGCGCATGGAACGAGTTTCCCTTTCCTGCACTTGTCGTCCTCGCCTATCTCGCGCTCGGCATCATCTGCGGCACGTGGGGTATGGGGCTCTTTCTGGTCTTTCTGATTCCCGTCTACTATGCGATGGGCGACTTCATCGACCGACGTCATCTATCTAAGCTAATCGGCAGCGTCTATCCAACAGCCGCCATTGCCTGGTTTCTCTATATGTGGCTTTGCTTGGCGCAGCCCCATCCCGCATGGGTCATCCTCATCACGCTTCCCTTCATAGAGGCACTCATGTGCTGGTGCCGAAAGCAATGGAAGCGCCGCAAACAAGCCTAAGCCGTTCCAACCCGTCAACAATGCTTGGCCAACGCCGCTCGCCCCTTCCAAGTTGCGGTGAAATACGGACCGTTGAGGACCTTGGAGTGTCTAACAGTCCCTATTTCACCGCAACTCACGAATGGGGCGGGCAATTCCAGCACGGGAACTGGCATTTAACTCACTGCATGCCAAGAAAAAGGCCGATTTACTACGATGAACTCGATGAGGCTGACCACACTTATCTTTTTCGAAAATCGGCAAGCCATCTACCTGCGGTTTTACTTTCACCCTTTTCGGCATGGTCGAAGGCATTCGAATCATCGTAGTAATTAGGCGCATTTTGTAGCAAACGGTTCATTCAGGTTCATACTCGAAGAACGAAGGTCCCTTGATCCACGGTTGCGAGCAAAATACCAAATAGAATAGAGTCGTTTGGCAAAGTCCGCTTGTCGAGTGGAGGAAGCATGGGCGAGCTAGCTGAAAGCGGCTGGAAGCTGTTTAAAGAGCTGCTCCCAAAATGGCAAGAAAGCTATATGGAAATGCTCATCGGCCAGTACATCGAGATACTGAACGGTGGCAGTGAAGCGTCCAGTAGATTTTGGGCGTTAGAAGAGCGTATCAATAGGGACAAGCTGTCCTCAGGAGTGCTTGTGAACGATATTCGCCGCAGCACCATGCATTACGAGATTGCCAACTTGCTTTCCGATAACGTGATCACGCTCGACGACCTTGACGGTTTCACCGAAGACATTAAGGGCTACGCACGACGTTGCATCGGTCGGTAAGAACGCTGGGCGGCATGCGCATCCACAGCCGCTGTACTGCATAAACCGCACCGCAAAATGCATATTTCGGCTGGGTGGTTGCTTTTTGCCCACAGGTACCCCCGGGGGCGGCGTGCAAATTCCGGAGTATTCAGCATCCCGGAGCCCGCGGGTACGGGAACGGGTGCACAAAACCGCGTTGAATGCCCTGGTCCTGGACCCCCAATGCCTCAAGAGCTGGTCATTTTTTACAGAACGTGGCCCATGGCGCCTGCTTTTCGCCCAAAATCCAGTATGCAGGCACCCACGGCTGCTGAAAACTCCCGAAAATGCACGTTGCACCCCACCCTAGGCACCCGCAGCAAGAAGGCGAATAGCCTCGGTCTCCTTAGTTACCGTAGGAGGCCCCAGGGCTTACCTCCCAAATCTTTCCGCAGGACGGAAGGACCCCGCCGCGCGAAGCGCGCAGCGGGGTCCTGACATGTCCGAGGACGATTTGGGAGGTAAGCCCTGGGGCCTCCGATGGG
>JAXJPE010000132.1:0-4675 GCA_036426035.1 Collinsella sp. | reverse complement strand
TGACGTGCTGTTTGGGCCGGCCTACAAGGGCATTCCGCTGGCCGTCGTGACCGCAATTGCCTACCACGAGCTGTACGGCAAGGAGGTCAAGTACTGCTGCGACCGCAAGGAGGCCAAGGACCACGGCGCCGACAAGGGCAACCTGCTGGGCTATGAGCCCCAGGACGGCGATCGCGTGGTCATGGTCGAGGATGTCACCACCAGCGGCAAGTCCATCGACGAGACCTATCCCAAGGTCAAGGCGGCTGCCGACGTCGAAATCAAGGGCCTGATCGTGTCCCTCAACCGCATGGAGGTCGGCAAGGGCGGCGTGACCACCGCGCAGAAGGAGATCGAGGCCAAGTACGGTTTCCCCGTCGCGAGCATCGTTTCCATGGCCGAGGTCGTCGAGACCCTCTACAACCACGAGATCGATGGCAAGGTCGTCATCGATGACGAGCTCAAGGCCGCCATCGACGCCTACTACGAGCAGTACGGAGCACGCTAGTTACGGCGTTTTACCAAACGCCGTAACCGGCCGACGCTGCGCGCCGCCCAGGACGACAATTTGTCATTCAAAAGGCGAGGCATGACCAGAAGGTCTATGCCTCGCCTTTTTCATGCCAACTTGTTCGTCCTGGACGGCGCTCGCTGTCCGTCCTCTACCTGCGTCGTTGTCTCGCTTCGGATGGGTGGTCATTGGGGACGTTCTTAAATGACTAGTCAGAAATGAGCGTGGATAATCTCCCGTTTTTGGCCCCCGTGTGGACTCAAAGTGGGAGATTATCCACGCTCGTTTTAATATGGCTGGGCTGCGGTGCCTATCTAATCGGCTCAGCGTCTTCCCTGAGAATCGAAAGATACTCTTCATACCCGTACTGTCGGTATCTCTGTCTTGACTCGTCGAGTGGACGGAGGATACCCAATTCTTCGAATGATTTGACGAGCGAGCTCGCGGTGCTCCTACCGATATCGAGTCGGGCAGCGATAAATGCGGTGTCGAGGATGGGATGCTCTTCAAGAAGGCTCAGCAGCCTTTGTCCGTTTGCGGCAGTCCTTCCGAGATTTTCGGTAATAGCTGCCGTCGAACGGTTGTGGAGATCAACAAGACTCTTTAAAGACCCTACCGAGTCCTTCGCACTCTCAAGAAGACTGGCGCAGAAAAACTCTATCCATTCCTCGTAAGTTCCTCGTTCCCTTACGGATGTGAGTTGTCGGTAGTACTCGCTTCGATTTTTCTTGAACTGGAACGATGGATAGAACAAGCAAGAATGAAGAACGCCATCATTGATGAGCATAAGTGTAATGAGAAGCCTGCCCAGGCGACCGTTTCCGTCTAGGAATGGATGGGCAGTTTCAAATTGGTAATGGACGAGCGCCGCCCGCACGATCGGATCCATTTCGACTTGAGGCTCATTGATAAATCGTTCGAGGTCCTGGAGCGTGTTGCTCAAATCTTCAATGTTTGGAGGGACGAACGGTGCAGTTGCAATGGTGCAGCCTGAAGGGCCAATCCAGTTTTGTGAGGAGCGCAGCTCGCCTGGATTCTTCTCCGTTCCGCGCACTCCGTCCAGCAGGACCGCATGAACCTGCCTGAGAAGCCTCGTACACAAGGGCATCTTTTTGAGCAGTTCTACGCCGCGGTCGACAGCACGGACATAATTCACGACATCTGCGACATCTTTATGATGGAGTTGGGTTTGCGATGGACTAAGTAGGTCGTCAAACGTGCACTGGGTTCCCTCAATTTGCGAAGAAAGGAGTGCTTCTTTGCGCACATACATTGTCAGATACATGTCGGCGTTGGGAACAAAGTAGAGCATGCCTTCAAGCTCTCCAAGCTTTCGTGAGCATGTGGAAAGCGTGCGATAGGTTTCCTCAGTGAGGTTTAGCTGCCTCAATGATTGCAAGGGCGTTGGCAAAAACGAATAGTAAGCCAATTTCCCCGATAGATTATTGCGGAGCGTTCCCGGGCCGTTCTCCTCGATTTGCATCGCGCCCTCCATATCTTTAGTGCCGGAAACTCGCTATTAGGCTAATCATATCAATTCTAATAACGAGTTTATGGCGAAAATAGTTATTAGAGTCGATTTGAATAATCTAATGACGAGAAGTCGTTATTGCTTTGGTGCAAGGTGGTCGAGTGGTCCCTCGGGCGCAGAGGAAAACGGAGCATTCAACACGAGCGTGGATAATCTCCCGGTTTTGGCCTGTGTGCGGGCTCAAAGTGGGAGATTATCCACGCTCGTTAGATATGCGTCCGAAAATCCACGCTCGTCGCTACTTAAGCCCCGGGAGGCGGGTGTAGGGAAACGAGTGCTCCAGGAATTCGGAGCAGCGGGCGTAGTCTTTGGCGAAGTAGCTGCTGTAGAGCGAATCGAGCACGTATTGCACGGCGATGTGGCTGGCGAACTGCGTGATGCGATGCGTCATACTCTCGTGGTCACTCACCGTGAGGTAGGCGGCAAAGCCAGGGTGAATGCGAGCGCAATAAGGCGTGCCGATGACGATGACCGGGACATGCCGGCTGCTGAGAATCGGCAAGATGTCCTTGAGGTTGGGGGCAAGGCCGCCGTAGGAGATGACGATTGCCGCATGGTCGGGACCCGAGGCGAGCGCCGTACGCACCTGGGCCTCAGCGCCGTCGTGGCACGTTGCGCTTTTGCCGGCGGAGAGCAGGCGGTCGCGGAACATTCCTGCTGGATAGAGGTTGTGCGAGCCCGTGTAGATGTCGACCTGTCGGGCGTTCGCGATGAGCTTGGCGGCGTGGTCAAGCTGCGTGGGGTCGAGCAGCTCCTGCGTTTCGGCCAGCGTGGTCTGGTAGAGCCCTTCCATGCGCTCCATAACCTGCAGGCGATACTCAGCTTATCGACCCGCGATGCAAAGGAGATACTCATCCCACGAGCACTACCGGGAAGGGCTTGCGATTCGAGCCCTCACCTTAGCAATTTGACCATTTGGCACTATAATCACCATAGGCATGCGCATAACGTTGCGCTTAATCAAGAGGAGAAAACATATGGGTCTGTTTGACATGTTTAAGAAGAAGGCTGAGCCCGCGGCAGCTGCTGCTCCGGCCTCCATCTCTGCTTCTGCTGGCGCCGACGTGCTGTGCTCGCCTGTCAAGGGCAAGGTCATCAAGATGGCCGACGTGCCCGATCCCGTCTTTGGTGGCGAGGTTCTGGGCAAGGGTTGCGCTGTGTGGCCCGAGGACGACCTGGTCTACGCTCCCTGCGACGGCAAGGTGACCGTCACCATGGGTCACGCCGTGGGCCTGCAGTCCGATAGCGGCATCGAGGTTCTGGTGCACGTTGGCGTCGATACCGTCAACATGAACGGTGATGGCTTCGAGGGCTTCGTCAAGGCCGACGACGTTGTCAAAGCTGGTCAGCCCATACTCAAGATCGACCGCGCCAAGATCGCTGCCGCCGGTTACAAGGACTGCGTCGTCGTGGCCGTGTCCAACACCGCCGAGTTCGCTGACGTCGAGCTCGCCGTCGAGGCCGAGTCTGCCGCCGCCGCCGGTGACGCCATCGTTAAGGTCGTCCGCAAGTAGTCTGCGGCATCCAGAAGATGCGCAAGGGTGGTCGGGTTGTCCGGCCACCCTTTTTTAATAGGCTAAACAGGTGCATTTTATTGCAAGGGGCTTGCTTTACGGGCCATTCGTTCGTCAAATTGAGCCGCCTGCGCTTTTGCGACGCAGGGGGTTGGGCCGGGCCGCTAATATGGACTTGCTGTTACGACGTGCGCTGCGCAGGGAACGCGGCGCCGCTTGTTTGGAGGAATGTCATGAAAAAGAAGCTGCTGCTTGCGCCCCTGATGGCTGCCCTGGTCGCGTGCGTGGTTTTGCTTTCCGGCTGCAGAGGGCCTTCGGTGGAGGAGCTCATCACCAACGACCTTACGAGCCAGTTTGACGAGATCAAGAACGGCGGCGATGATTTCCTCTCCGGTCTGGAAGAGGCTTCGGGCGACGAGTTTGAGCAACTGGGCATCGATCCCAAGGAGTACGCCAAGAGCTATCTCGAGGGCTTTGATTACAAGATCGGCGATGTGACGGTCGATGAGGACAAGGGCACTGCGACCGCCGAGGTTACCATCACCTGCAAGTCCATGAATAAGATCGTCGAAGATTTCGCCACCCAGTATCAGGAGAAGGTCGCCGCACTCGATACGATGCCTTCCGAGGATGACCTGTACAAGATGGCCGGCCAGGTCATGGTCGACGTGACCAAGGCCGCTAAGACCAAGGACACCAAGGTCACCTTTAAATATTCCGCCAACGAGGATAACGAGTGGTCTGCCGACGATTCCGCAACCACCGAGATGATGAATGCGATGATGAGCTAGGGGGTTACGCGGTAGTTCGTTACGGCGTTTTACCAAACGCCGTAACTGCTCGACGCTGCGCGGGCACCAGAGCGACAACTTGTCATTCAAAGAGGACGGCATGACCAGAAGGTCTATGCCGTCCTCTTTTCATGCCAATTTGTTCGCTCTGGTGCCCGCTCGCTGTCCGTCCTCTACCTGCGACGCTGCCATCGCTGGAGTAGTCATTGGGAAGGTGGCAGTTGGGACGTTCCTTTTAATATGAGCAGGACATTGTCAAGAGGCAAAATCGGGCCTGGCCCCAACGATATGGGGTCAGGCCCTCTCCCTATATCAACCCGTCCGCGGCGACCTCGGCGTGTCTTCCCGA
>JAXJPE010000131.1:0-7251 GCA_036426035.1 Collinsella sp. | reverse complement strand
GTTGTGTGGTCTGCGCCTTGCGGGCCTGGAGCAACACCGCCTGGGTCGCCGCTACTGCGCTGCGCTGTGGATTGTGGCCATCCTGCTTATCGGATTTGTGCTCACCAACGATTTTCACCAGCAGGTCTTCCGCTTTGACCGTACAAGCGACACCTGGAGCAACGACTACACGTACGGCTGGGGATATTTCGCCGTCCTCGTGTGGACGGCCTTTAACTTCGTGGCCTTTTTTATCCTGGTTGGCCGGTCCTCGTCCTTTCGCATCCAGCGTTTCTCGGGCACGGCGGCGCTCGTACTGCTGGGCGGCGCATTCTTTGCCATCTCGTATGCGTTGCGCGTGCCCTGGGCATGGAGGCTCAACTTCTCGCTCGTCTATTGCGTCCTGTGCGTGGTGGCGATGGAAATCTGTCTCGATTGCGGTGTCATTCCGTCGTATCACGACATCGCTGGCATCTTCGACACCTTGCCGCTCGACCTCAAAGTTCTAACGCGCGACCTGCAGGAAGTCTATGCCACGCCAGTGTCAAAGCCAATGCCGGTAGGCGTGCGCGAGGAGTTGCGGACCCAGGAGCACGGGCGCGCTCATGCCTTTGCCGTGGCGTCCGATCCCGATGTAATGTATCGCGCCTTTCCGCTGCTGGGTGGATCGGCGCTGCTTGCCCAAGACGTGTCGGAGCTCAACGAGCTTAACCGTGAACTGGCACATCGTCGCATGGAGCTGCAGCGTCAAAACGAACTGCTCGCCGCCGACTACGACCTTAAGACGCATTTGGCAGATCAAGAGGCCGAGACCTTGCTGGTCCAAGACGTGGATCAGGCGCTTGCCCGCGTGCTCGAAGGGATGTACGACCTGCTGAGCTCGCTGCCGCCGTTGACCGACGAAGCGTCTTCGCACGAGCGTTACCGCATGCTGCAGCGCGCCAAGATGCTCGTCGCCTATTGCAAGCGCAAGGGGTCGCTCACGTTGGCACAGCACGGGGAGAGCGGTTTTGATCGCGACCGCATTCAGCTCATTGCCAACGAGCTCGCAAGTGACCTGCGCACCATCGATATCGATTGCGCCTCGATTATCGCCATACGGCGCCCGTTGCACGCCAGTACGGTAAGCGCCCTGTACGATTGTGTGTATGACTTTGCGTTTTTTGCCTACACCACCGACCATCCGGCGCTTATGTATCACTTGGGCGACCATGACCGATGCAGTGTCGAGCTGCGCGCCACGCTTTTTTCCAACGATGATGCAGATCTTTCGCAGACGCCCGCTGCGCAAGAGCTCGAAAGCGCTTTGCAAGGGCGCAACGTGGCATATCGCCTTGAGGGCGAGCCCGGCCAGCTGCGCATGATCGTCTTGATGCCAAGGGCGGGTGAGTGACGATGCAGATCCCGCTCATCCTTCCCCAAATCGTTGCGCTCGATGTTGTCTTTGCCCTGGCTGCGTGTCTGCAGACGATCCACGTCCCGTTCATCGCATCGCGCCGCTCGTCCTATAACCGTAAGGTGATTTGCGCCTACGAGGCGAGCCTTGTGCTTCACCTGATAATTTCGGCGCTCATCTTATTCGCGTCGTCTGGCTCGTATCTGGTGGCGCCGCTTGACGTTTGCGCCAGGGCAATGGGCGGAGCGTTGTGGCTGAATGCCGCGATCTTTGCCTATGGCGTGGTACTTATGGTGCACTATCGTCGCCTCGTCATGCTGGTCGAGCTGCTGCTTGTTGTCGCCGTTACACCACCGGTGGTTTTTGCCATGGGCTCGGCGTGGACCGTTGTCCTTATCGCAGAGGGAGCGTTCTTCCTGTTCCGTTCCATCGCGGCGCTCTTGATGGACGTCCGTAACCGCCAAGAGGATATCACCATGTTCTCGACGATCGAGACCATCAACGTGATTCCCGTGGGCATCCTGTATCTGGACCCGAGGGGCCGTCCGCTGCTCATGAACCGCTGCATGCGCAAAAACCTGGTGGAACTTCATATGCCCACCGACCTAGGCGACATGAGCAGCACATGGAACGACCTGCGCAAACTGAGCATGCAAATGCCCGAAAGCAGCAGGAACCGTGTGCGGATTAATCTGGACCGCTTTGGTGAGGCGCGTGCGGTGGTCGAGGTCTCTCCCGCCGAGATTCGCCTATTTGTGTGCGATCGTGTTATGGTTTCGGGCCGTTCGTTCGAGCGCATTATCGGTCTTGATGTGACAGAGTACGCGCATGCCCATGACCGCTTGGCGCAAGCCAACCACCTGCTTGAGCTTGCGGGCCAAGAGCTCCAAGCCCAGATCGAAGAAGTCAAAAAAGTTGCTGACAATGCGGCCTACCTACGTATGCGCGCTCGCGTGCACGACGTGATCGGGCAGCGCCTGTCCATTCTTCATCGCTATTTGGAGGAGGGGCGTCTGGACGATGAGTCGATCGAGCAGATTGATCCGTTGCTGCGCTCAATTGCTGCCGATCTGCGCGGTGGCGGTGCCAGCGAGCCTGCAGAACAGCTGGGTGATATCGTCCATGCTTTTGGTTTGGTGAGTGTGCAGATCGATGTTGAGGGTGCGCTGCCTGAGGACGCGCGCGTCGCCACCGCATTTTTGCAGATTATCCGTGAGGCCTCGACCAATGCCACCAAGCATGCGCAGGCGCATCGGGTCCACGTGCGTCTGTGGCAGGAGGGGGCGGATGCTGGCGCCGTCGCGCGCATGACGATTTCTAACGACGGGTCCCCGGCCCCCGTATCGTATCGCGAGGGAACGGGTATCCCAGGTATGAGGCATGTCGCGCAAGATCTGGGTGGCAGCCTAGAGGTCCACGCCGCCCCGCCCTTTACGCTTGCGGTGTCCATCCCGCTCGCCTCCAACGCCACGGTCCAAAGGAGAAGCTCATGATTCGCGTCCTTATAGTCGAAGACCAGGCCATCCTGCGCGAGAGCCTGGCGCGCTCCGTTGGCGACCAGCCCGATATGACCGTTGTTTCCGCCATCGCCGATGCCTCCGAGGCCTTAGGTGTCGCGCTCAAGGAGCGCCCGGACATGATACTGATGGACGTGTGCACCGAGCATGATTCCAACGGCATCGTGGCGGCGGCGCGCATCAAGGAGCAGCTGCCCGAGTGTCGCATCATTATCATGACCGGCATGCCCGAGATCACCTTTGTCGATCAGGCCCGCGAGGCGGGCGTCGATAGCTTTGTGTACAAGAACGTCGGTATCGACGAGCTGTTCGCCGTGATGCGCTCCACGCTGGCGGGCTATTGCACGTTTCCCAAGCCGCCCGAGAGCATTTTTTCGGGCACGGCAGCCCTCGACGATGTCGAGCTATCGATTTTGCGCCTTGCCTGCGAGGGCAAAAGTCGTCGTGAGATCGCGGCCGAGCTGTTTATGAGCGAGGGCACCATCAAGCGCCGCATCTCGGAGATCCTAAGCAAGACCGGCTACGACAACATCATGCGCCTTGCCGTGCATGCGGTGACCGAGGGCAGCATCGTTCCCAACATGGAGCGCTAGCGCTCGTTACGCATCGGCATAAAGCGGCGGGGCCGCAGGATTATCTCCTGCGGCCCCGCCTGGCAAGTGCGCGGATGTGTCCGCCAATCCGCGGCTGATGTTACGTGCCGTTACGCGATGGTTGCGGTGTAAGAGGCGACGTCCTCGTAGGAATCGGTCAGATAGGCGTCGATGCCGATGGTCGTGTTGACCAGGTCGTCAAGGCTGTCAAGCTCGCCGTTCGAGAACGTGAATTCCTCGGTGGCGTTGGTACCGGGCATCAGGTGAGCCGAGAACCAGGGGTCCTTCATAGTGCCGTTGACATTGGTCTTGCCGGAGGGAGCGTAGAAGGTCAGGTCCTTGTCGCTCTTGTTGGTGATGTTAACGACAAAGCCGATGTCGCCCCAGTCGTCCTTGAACTTCTCGGTGATGGTGATGGTGCACAGGTCGTCATCGGCGACGGTGACGGCGGGGGAGATTTCGACGCTCTGGATATCATCGTCTTCGACGGCCTCATCGATCTCCTCTTCCTTCTCGGCCGCCTCGCGATCCTTCTTCACCGTACCGGACAGATCCTTGTCGGACTTCGTAAAGATAAGCTTGTCGCCGTCCACCTCGAGGACGAGCTTGTCGTCCTTGAGCTTCAGGTCGTGCGACTCATCTTCGGCGGTAATCGTTAAGGTGGTGGCGTCCTTGGCCTCCCATTTCAGGTCGGCGACCTCAAGGAACATGTCGAGGACGCCCGTGCCGTCTTCGTCGAGGATCAGGATACAGTTGAGGCCCCACTCCTTGAGCATATCCATGTACTCATCGGTGAGCTCTTCGCCGTCCAAGGTTCCACCCGAGTACTGCCAGCTGCCGACGAAGTTGGCCTTGGGGTCTTTGCCGCCTCCGCTGCAGCCCGTCAGGGCAAAAGCGAGCGCCAGGACGCATGTCAGAAATGCGAGTACGGACTTTTTGAACGTTGTCTTCATGGTGTCCTCCTTTATCGAACGAAACCCATAGAAGCAAATGCGGGGGTGGCGGACCCCCCGCCAATTACCAGATAGAGGGGTTAGGGCCTGGGCGTTCCGCAGTTGCTGCAGAACTTGCCGCCGTTTTCGCTGCCGCAGTTGGGGCAGAACCACTTGGCCGGTGCCGGAGCGGGTGCGGGATTTCCGCACTCCGGGCAGAACTTGCCGGTGTTGGTGGCACCGCAGCTGCAGGTCCATGCGCCGGCCGCGGGGGCAGCGGCAGGAGCCGGTGCGGGGGCGGGTGCCGGAGCTGGCTGTGGGGCGGCCTGCTGCTGTGCCTGGCCGGCGGCGAACAGCTGGCTGGCGTTCATGCCGCCCATGCCACCCGCCATGCCCATGCCCATGAAGCCTGCCATCGCGCCGTTGGGGTTGGCGGCTGCCGCGCGCATCGCGTCGCTCTGGGCGCTGGCGATGTTGGCGGCCGCCATGGTGGGATCGCGCATGACTGCGGCCTTCTGCAGGTCCTTGATCATCTGCTCGTCTTCTTGCGAGGCGGCGATGGAGTTGACGCCAAAGCTCACGATCTCGACGCCGCGCAGGTCACGCCAGTCGGCAGAGAGGACCTCGTTGAGCGCGCGGGCGAGCTCGGTGGTGTGACCGGGAATGGCGCTGTAGCGGATGCCCATCTCCGAGATCTTGGCAAAGGCGGGCTGCAGGGCGGTGAGCAACTCGGACTTAAGCTGGCTGTCGATCTTGTCGCGCGTGTAGCTATCGGTCACGTTGCCGCACACGTTGGTGTAGAACAGCAGCGGGTTGGTGATGCGGTACGAATATTCGCCGTTGCAGCGAACGGAGATGTCGACATCCAGGCCAATGTTGTTATCGACCACGCGGAAGGGCACAGGCGAGGCGGTGCCGTACTTGTTGCCGATGATCTCCTTGGTGTTGATGAAGTAGACGCGCTGGTCTTTGCCCGCGTCGCCGCCAAAGGTAAAGCGGCTGCCGATATTGGCGAAGGTTTCCTTGATGGAATCGCCCAGGTTGCCGCTAAAGACGCTCGGCTCGCTGCCGGTGTCGAAGACGAACTCGCCAGGCTCCAGCGCAACCTCGATGATCTTGCCGTTTTGCACCACGAGCATGCCCTGGCCGTCGTTGACGGCGATGACCGAGCCGTTGGAGATAACGTTGTCCTCGCCGCGCGTGTTGGAGCTGCGACCGCCGGTGCGCTTGCTGCCCTTGCAGGCTAAGACGTCAGCGGCCATCGATTCGCAATAGATAAATTCTTTCCACTGGTCGGCCATGACGCCGCCGGCAGCTCCCAATCCAGCTCTCAAGAGTCCCATGGTGATCTTCCTTTCTCGTCAAAGGCCGGGTGGTATTGGTCAGAATGGCTAATCGTCCTTGTTGTCCTTCATGACAACGGTGGTCTCGGTGTGGCTGAAGGTGTCGTGCTTCTCGGTCAGGTCGAGCTCGCCGCAGTAGCAATCGGCGTGGGTGGCCTCGTTGGCCGTCTTGAGCTGGCCCACCAGCAGCACATCTGCGATGACCACGATGATCAACGGCGCGACGATGTTGATGAGGATGCCCTCGACATCAAAGGTGAGGTAGTCCGGATCGAAGGCATTCCCACCCATAAAGAGAATCTGGGAGAGGACAAACCCGATCACAAAGAACAGCACCGAGGCGATGGCGAGCTTGGGCTTGGAGCAGGGGAGCTCGCCGACCATGCGACCGGTCTGGCCGTTCATGGCAAACAGATAACTCTTGCCGTTCCACGAGGTGGAAAGCATCCACACGGGGAACAGGGCGTAGTCGCTGTCTTCCCAGGTGTAGTCGAGCTGCTTGCTTTCGACCGTGGCGTCGTCATATTCGTCGACGACGGTCTCGCGCAGGGCCGAGATCGTGCTCTCCTCCATGCGGCGCTCGGCGCGCGCCTTGCAGGTCTCGCAGTCCTCGTCGTAGCGGTTGGCGATGTAGCCGGGCATATAGGCGACCGAGAACGGGCGCAGCGCGTCGTAGTCAAACGGCTCGATGGCGTCCATGTGGCCGTCGGGCATCTTGGACGATCCGTCGACGGGCACGCGCTCAAACGAGATATTGCCCTTACGGTAGGCGTCGTAGTGGTCGGTGGTCGTGACGGTGCGGTCGGATTCCTCGGTTACGGTCTCGTTGGTCGCATCAAAGCACACCTCGCCGTCCACGCGGGCGCCGTAAAGCCAAAACGGCACGTAAACGCCTTGGACTTCGTCGATATGGTTGCCGGTGACAAAGCTCTTGGGCAGTAGGATCTTGCCCTTATAGTGCTCCTTGAGTGCGGCCATAACGTCGTCGCGCTCGAGCTTAAACGGGATCACCAGGTCGGGTGAGAAATCGCCCGAGAGCTGGCCAGGTGCCACGGCGGGGTTGCCGCAGTACGGGCAGGTGGTGACGGCGACGGTGCCGTCCGAGACCAGCTCGGCACCGCACGACGAGCAGATGTAGCCGGCGTTTTGAGCCAGCTCCTGCACGGCATCGTCGACAGCAGGCTTGGGGGCCGCGGCTGCGGCATCGGCTTTGGCATCTGCCTTGTCCTGGCGCTCGCGATAGAGGGCCTCGACTTCTTCGACTTCAAAACGCGAATCGCAGTAGTCGCAGACAAGCTTTTGCTCGGCACTGGCAAAGTGAAGGGGGCCGCCACACGCGGGGCACTGATAGTTGACGCTCTCGAAGGCCATGATCGGTCCTTTCCGTGCCGGAGGCTATGCGCCGATGGCGCCACTACAGTATTCGCAGCGCCCACTGGCATCGGGAATGGTGGTTGCACCGCAGAAGGGGCAGGTGACCGCGGTCTTGGG
>JAXJPE010000130.1:0-11195 GCA_036426035.1 Collinsella sp. | reverse complement strand
GCACGTTATTGATAAATGCATCGGCGGCCTCGGCCTTGAGCAGCTCCACCTGCTCCTTAGGAAACGCCTTGCTCGCCCGAGGCATACTGCACGACATCATGAGTCGCGCCGCATCCTCCATGGTTTTGCCGCTCGCCTCAAACGCGTCGATGGCGTCGAGTGCCACCTGCGCTTTCTCGGTCGTGGCCTTGCTTGCGCCCAGCGCCGCACGATAGGCATCGGCAAGCGCCGAGGTGTCGGCCTGGCCGCGCGCCACGCACACATCGTCCATGCCGCCCGGAAGCTGGCTCGATAGCTCCAGCAAGTCGCGCACCAGGACTTTGATGGTGGTACCGGCGCCAAACGTCCCGCCCTCACCCGCCATGGGATACCAGGCGTAGAGGGCCTTAAGCGAAGTGGCGAGCTCGGGCGCGGCATCGGGCGCCGTCGCGCGCCCCAGCACATGCTCGACAGCCTGATCCATAAGCTCATCGGTATCGGTAAGCACCGTGAACTCGGGGTCGATGCCCAGCTCCAGCGCATGCGCGCGCAGGATACGCGAGCACATGCCGTGAATGGTCGAGATCCAAGCGTCGTCGACGGTCAGGGCCTCCTCGTCCATACCCTCTTCGATAAGCGCACGGCGCACGCGGTCGCGAATCTCGGCCGCGGCGTCTTTGGTAAAGGTAATGGCGAGCACCTGGTCCAGATGCTCGACAAACGGACCGGATTCGGGCGAGAGCGCATAGACGATGCGGCGCGTGAGGGTAAAGGTCTTGCCCGAGCCGGCACCTGCCGAGACAAACAGCGGGCGGTCGAGCGTTTTGACGACTTGCAGCTGTTGCGGCATCAAGGTCGAAAGATCCATGGCCTACACGTCCCTCCTTACAAACGTTCCTTCGTGGTTATACGAGCAGCGCGCATGCGCGGCTTGCGCCGACGTCGGGTCGACAGCGGCGACGATGCCCGCCTCGAGTTCGCGCAAGCGCTCGGCGATGCCGGCCTCCACGCGGTCGAGCAGCGCATCGAAGTCCATGTTGCCGCCCTCGCCCGGAAAGCCCTTCTTAAGGCCCGGAATGCGGCCGTCGCCGCGCTCTTCCTCGAGCAACTCGGCACTTGCGGCACCACGCAGTGCGGGCTTGCCGCCCTTGGTCGAAAAATAGAGCGCCGCACGGGCATCTAGACCCAGCGCCCGGCGCATGGCCTGCGCGTAGATGAGTGTCTGGGTATGGGGTGGCAGCCAGCGCGGATCGTCGATGGGAGCCTCGCCCGACTCCTCGTCGCGCACCGTGGGGTCGGCGAGCTTAAACTCCTCGACACCCGAACGATGCTTGTAGTCAATCACCACAGCGCGGTTCTCGGCGTCCACATCCACGCGGTCGATGCGCCCGCCGAGCGGCCAGCCGGCATACTCGACCTGGAGCTCGTTGAACGCAAACTCCAGGTAGCGCGGCGCGAAGGGCGCGAGCGCCTCGGACTCGTAGGCGAGCACGCCCTCCAGTTGCGGCAAGATCTCGGCCGCCTGGCGCTCCTCCACTGGAGAGAGCGGCACCAGCGGGCCCTCGGTACCGCGCTTGCCGGCGTGCTCGGCCAGGGTCTCGGCAAAGACCTCGTGCAGCAGCTCCTTCGCGCGCGGCAGATTCATGGGCGTCACGCGCTCCATGCCCTCCTGCGGAAGACGTGCATGCAAGTGCTCCAGCACGTCATGGACAAAGTTGCCCTTCTCCATGTTGCCAAAGCCCGCATCGATGGACTGAGGTTTGACGCGATACGAGACGAACCAGCACAGCGGGCAGGTGGAATAGGCCTCGATCTGCGAGGCGGACGTCAGGCGCGGCACGAGCGGCGCGTCCTCGCCCTCGCCATCGCGACGGCGCAGGACCAAATACGGCACGGCCTCGGCACTCAGATGCTGAGGGGCTTCACAGGTCACGCGCTCGCGCTTGAGACCTTCGCCTGCCGCGGGATCGAAGTCCCTTACGATATCGCCCTCACCCACGCACTTCGCCTTGTCGGCGCCAGTGGCCTTAGCATCGTCAGTGGCCTTGTCGGTGTCAGCGACCTTAGCGTCTTCAGCTGCCTTGTCGGCGTCAGCGGCCTTAGCAGCTTCAGCGGCCTCGGCATGCGCCCGCAACTCGGTCCACACGGCAGCCGGATAGCACTCGCGCGCCTGGCAATCGTGCGTCACGCGCGCAAGCGCAACCGGGCCGCGTGCCGTCTGCATCGCGTGGCCAAAGCGCACGCGCAGCAAGGCCGCGGGCTCAAGCGTCACACCCTCGCGACCAAGGCTCGCCGTCAGCGTGGCCAGCGGCCCCTCCTCGTGTGAGAGCGGATAGCTGTCCAGATCGACATCGGCAAACAGCACGGCATCGTAGCTGCCGGGGCGCAGAGCCGCCGCGTCGGCAAGCGACGCAAAGCGCACCTGGGCGCGCGACGCACGGTCAACCTCGTAGGTCTCGTAATCGTAGGCGGTGCTGCGCTTGTCCACCTTGGTGCGAATGCCATCGAGCACGGGCACGGTCGCGGCCTGCGACACGTCGAGCGCGCGGGCGCCATTCATAAGGATGTCGATGGCGTGGCGCAGCAGGGCCACCTCCGCCTGGCGACGGGCTTGGCCATCTAAGCTGCCCAGCGAACGATCGGGCAACGCCTCGGCAACGGCAAGCATGGCCTTGAGCGCCGTCACGGGCTTGTCACGCCACAGCGCCTGGAACACGTCCGAAACCACACACGGCACGTTCTTAAACCAGTTCTCGTCGCTCGCCGCCTTGCGCGCGCCCCTCACCTGGCCCTGGACGCTCTGCAGCAGACTCTTAACGCCCGCGGTAGTCTTGCTGCGCGAGAGACGCATATTCTTATCGAAGGTACGGGCATTGACGGCATCAGCGCCCGAAAGCGGACTGTAGATCCAGTCGGTAAGCTCCGGCGCGGGCCACCACTCGGTCTTTGACGCCGTGCCCTCATCGGCGGCCTTCATGCGCTCGATCAGGCCGGCAAGCGCCGCAAACTGCCTGCCCGCAATGGATTGGGAAAACGCCGTGAACTCAACTGTCTCGGCAGCGATATGATGAGCTGCCAGACGAGAGGCGAGCTCACCGAACAGCTGGGGTGCCCGGGCAGAAACGACGAGCACGCGCACGGGGTCGGTGGGCGTTGCAGTGGCTTTATCGGCCTTGGACTCCTTGTACGCTTTCACCAACTTATCGATGGCGTCCGCATAGACATGAGCACGGGCATGGGGGCCGGCGACCTCAATAAAGGCAGGCTGAGCGGCGGTCCCGCAAGCGGCATCAGACGCGACGGCGTCCTCCCCCAGCGGCGCGACCTCAAACAGCACACCGCGGGCATCAAATGCCACGGCAAGCTCCTCGCGCATCGACGCCTGCTCGCGGGCAAGCAGCACGACGACCTCTCCCCCATTGTTCGCCACGGCAGACAGCAGCTCGAGCAGACCGTGCGTAAACGACGTGATATCGCGCACGCATACGGCGCGAGTGCACGCCGGCAGGCTATCGGCCAGGACACCGGCCATAATGTCGGCTGCCTCGCAGGGCTCGACCATATCTCGACGGTCCAAACCGTCCGCATATGCGCGCAAAAGCTCGAACACACGAGCCTCGGCATCGCTTTTTGGCTCAGGCTGGCAATTGTTTCCACGGCATCGCTCGGCCGTCGTCCCCGCAACGCCCGGCAACACGTCGCGGGCCATGCGCGCAAGCATGCGCACCGTGCCCTGGCTGCGCGAGAGCGGCTGCAGGTCGGCATCGTCGAGACGCGTGACCATGTCCGAGAACAGCATCTGGCGCTGCAGGTTGTCGACGAAACCGCGCCCGTCGCCCAAAAGCTCCCAAAGCGACCGAAGCCACGACGCGGGGGTTTTGTAGTCAACGCCCAGCGAGGCGCCAGCAACCGCAGCATCATGACGGCACAGGTCGAGCTCGGCAAACGTTGGCGCCAGCAACACGGCACGCCCGTGGCGGGCAATAAGGTCGGCAAGCAGCGCCGACTCAGCATCGCTCAAATCCGTGCCGGCATTGGTGGTATAGATTCGAACAGGCATGGTCCTCCGCTCAAACTGTTCGCAATAATCAATGTATCCATCCTACCCGCCCAAGCGGACAGATTTGCCCCACGCCAACAGATTTGATCCCTTGGGGACGGAGGAAAACGGATCATCGAGGGGGTCAGTCTAACCCGGTGATCCGTTTTCCTCCGTCCCCAAGGGATCAAAAAAACCGCCCCCGGAGGAGCGGTTTTGCACAATTCGTTTTTGGCGCGGCCTACTCGCCATCCTCCAGCTTAATGAGGATTTTGCGGTAGCCACCGTACTCGCCGTTAAGCGCCTTGGACACACGGCTCACCGTGGTGGACGAAGCGCCGGTGCGCGCCTGAACCTCGACATAGGGCTCGCCCTCGTCTAGGTAACGCGCGACCTGCAGACGCTGCGATAGATCGCAAATCTCGCGCGGCGTGCAGATATCGGTCAAAAACGCTTGGATATCTTTCTCGTCGTCCAAAAGGCTAAATGCGTGGACCAGCTGCTTGACATCAGGCTTGTCAAACATGTTCTCGATATTCATCGATCACCGCCAAACCCGCCAAAAGGCATCGAAGTTGATACTGACGTCGGGCATCGTTCGCCCGTTCTATGCAATAGGGCAACGCCTGTGGCTTTTGCCCGTAGCAGTTTAGCACACCACCAAACTAAAGCGACAAGACTCTCTGCCAGCGGCACGTTTTCTAGGACGAACGCCGTTTTGAAACCGAATGCGCACGCAAGCTCCACGAATATCTGAGACAATGGGCGCCCAAACAGGGCCGACCCCGCGCATCTATCCGAGTTGCAAAGGTATGTGCCCCTCACGCCCCCTCACCACGCCATGCGCAAGAAAGGATCTCCACCATGCGCTTTTTGCTCAACTGGCTTTTGACCTCAATCGCCATCGCGATCGCAACGTTTCTCGTCCCCGGCATTCAGCCCTTCGGCATGGCCGACGCCTGGGTCTGCTTTGCCTTCGTGGGGTTGTTCCTCAACATCGTCGACTCGCTCGTCAAGCCGTTCCTGACGGTCATCTCGCTGCCGCTCACTATTATCACGCTTGGTATTTTTCAGCTCGTAGTCAACAGCTTTATGCTCGAGCTGGCCAGCTACCTGTCGGTCAATCTGCTGGGCGCGGGTATCTCCATTGCCAGCTTTGGATCGGCCTTTTTGGGCAGCATCCTGGTATCCATCATGCGCAGCATTCTCGACAGCATCGCCAGGAACTAAAGCAACCGGATACGGACCGCCACAACACGCCAAAAGAAGGCCGTCCATCGCAACGATGGGCGGCCTTCGCCTTTGTCAAGCCTCGGAGGGCAAGAAAATCTACCATTTCTGCCCCGTCCCCAAATGGCAGGTGGGGCTAGATGACGTAATCGTAGCCCTCGTTGGGGGCGACGAGTGCATCGAGCGTCACGCCGTCGAGGTAGTCATTGATGAGCTTGTCCAGGTTCTTCCATACGTCGAGCGTGGGGCACTCATCCGAACGCGAACAGCCCTTGCAGTCGCCGTCCAGACATGCGACCGGCGCCAGGCTGCCTTCGGTCAGGCGCAAGATCTCGCCCACCGTATACTGCTCGGGCGGACGTGTGAGTACATAGCCACCGCCCTTGCCGCGCATGCCCGAGAGCATATTGGCGCGGACGAGCGTAGCCAAAATGTTCTCCAGATATTTCTCCGAAATCCCCTGACGCGCGGCGATCTCTTTGAGGGGAATGCGGCCTGCCGCCTGGTGCTCGGCCAGGTCGACCATAACGCGCAGGGCATATCTGCCCTTTGTGGAAACCAACATATATGTTGCTGCCTTTCGGTCTGTTAATTCGTAGAAATTCTAGCCGAAAAATTAGTTTTGAAAATACCTATTCCCGTCAAGCTGGTTAATCGACTCGTAATAATCTTTTATTTCCTATTGCGTTACTAGGCTTTACTGTCTACTATGCTTGCCAACAGCAAAAAGAACAACCAATAAGGTTTGTGGGTTTGCTGCTAAACACACCGTGAAACCACACGGTATCCAGTCATTTGAACACTTTGGAGGTTCACCATGAGCAATGTTTATACGTCCATCGATCAGCTTATCGGCCACACCCCGCTTCTGGAGCTCACTCACTTTGAGGCCGATGAGGACCTCAAGGCCCGCGTGCTCGTCAAGCTGGAATACTTCAACCCCGCCGGGTCCGTCAAAGACCGCGTCGCCAAGAACATGATCGACGAGGCCGAGAAGGCCGGCAAGCTCGTGCGCGGCGGCGACTACACCATCATCGAGCCCACGAGCGGCAACACCGGCGTCGGCATCGCCTCGGTGGCGGCGGCTCGCGGTTACAAGGTGATCATCACCATGCCCGAGACCATGTCCGTCGAGCGCCGCAAGCTTATGCAGGCATATGGCGCACAGCTCGTGCTCACCGATGGCTCCAAGGGCATGAAGGGCGCCATCGCCAAGGCCGAGGAGCTGCAGAAGGAGACGCCCAACAGCATTATCGCCGGCCAGTTTGTGAACCCCGCCAACCCCGCCATCCACAAGGCCACGACCGGCCCCGAGATCTGGGATGACACCGACGGCAAGGTCGACATCTTCGTCGCCGGCGTTGGCACCGGCGGCACCGTGACCGGCGTGGGCGAGTTCCTCAAGGAGCAGAACCCCGAGATTAAGGTCGTCGCCGTTGAGCCCGCCACCTCCCCGGTGCTCTCTAAGGGCCAGGCCGGCCCGCACAAGATCCAGGGCATCGGCGCAGGCTTTGTGCCCGACGTCCTCGACACCCAGATCTATGACGAAATCATCCCCGTCGAGAACGACGACGCCTTTGCGACCGGCCGCGCCGTGGGCCACAAGGAGGGCGTGCTCGTGGGCATTTCGTCCGGCGCCGCCGTGTGGGCCGCACTGCAGCTGGCCAAGCGCCCCGAGAACGAGGGCAAGACCATCGTGGCCCTGCTCGCCGATACCGGTGAGCGCTACCTGTCCACGGCACTCTTCCAGGACTAGGGCCTGTCGCCCATAGGTTGAGCCCAGGACGAACCGGTCTCCTCTCTCCCGGCAGTCTGAGCCCATCCCATCAGGGCGCCCCACGAGTCGTCCGAACTTGCTACAATGTCTGCGGCGCGGAACCAGCCTCCCGCGCCGCTTTTCTTTTTTGGCCACATGCCACCAAGGAGAACCTCCCCATGCACAACAAGCGCGTGCTCGTCGCCATGAGCGGCGGCGTCGATTCCAGCGTGACCGCGTACCTGCTCAAGCGCCAGGGCTACGAATGCGTCGGTGCTACCATGCGCCTCACCTGCCCCGTGCCCGACCCCGCCACGGGCATGAGCAAAGTCGACCGCGACATCGCCGATGCAAAGGCCGTCGCCGAGCGCCTGGGGATACCCCACCACGTGCTCGACCTGCAGCAAACCTTCGACCGCAACGTTATCGAGCGCTTCGTGACTGCCTATCAGGAGGGACTGACGCCCAACCCGTGCATCATCTGCAACCGCCATATTAAGTTTGGCGCGCTGCTCGATGCGGCACTCGATATGGGCTGCGACTACATCGCCACGGGCCACTATGCAAAGACGAGCCAGGCGCCCGACGGCACCTGGCGGTTGCATCGCGGCGAGGACCCCAAAAAGGACCAGAGTTACTTTTTGTATTCGCTCACGCAAGAGCGCCTGGCACGCACGATCTTTCCGCTGGCTGGGCTGGACAAAGAGCGCGACGTGCGCCGCATTGCCGCCGAGCAGGGCTTTGCCAACGCCAAGAAGGCCGAGAGCGAGGATATCTGCTTTATCGCGGACGGCGACTACGCGGGCTATATCGAGCGCCGCTGCGGACATCCCGCTGCACCGGGCGACATTGTGTGGCGCGACGGCAGCGTGGTCGGGCGCCATAACGGCGCGTTGCGCTATACCATCGGCCAGCGCAAGGGCCTGGGCGTCGCGATGGCGCATCCCGTGTACGTAACGGGCGTCGATGCCGCCAACAACATTGTGCATCTGGGCGAGGCCGAGGACCTGACGGCCGCAGCGCTCACGGCCAACGACTGGATCTGGAGCGCCCCTGACGCACGCATGGAGGCGGAGCTCGACGCCGGCGGCATTCGCGTAGGTGCCAAGTACCGCTACCGTCAAAAGGACCAGGCAGCGACCCTTACACGTGGCGCCAACGGGCAAATGCTGCTGACTTTTGACGAGCCACAGCGAGCCATCGCCCCCGGCCAGGCCGTTGTAGTCTATCGCGGCGACATCGTCCTAGGCGGCGGTACCGTGACCGGCGCACTTAAGTAGCCGCGGGTTTATCGCTGCACGTGTCGAAGTACCTCAACAGCGGCACCAACCTCGATTACGCGACGCTCGAGGCCGCGACGAATGGCCTCGAGTCGACCCTCCGCCGTCGCCCATTCGCTCTGCGAAAGAATCTCGATCGCCTCATCAACAAATCCGTTGAGTCGTGATGAATCGAACCAATCGAGTGAGTCCGCAAGCGCCAGCTGGACGGAAGGGTCGGGCCCAAACGGCTTAGCGGAAAACCCAAACTCCCCAGCTGCGAGCACGGCAGTTGGTACGTTGTACCACAGGCAGTTGCCGCTATCGAACAGCGGAGCAGGCCTTATCTCCAGGGTGTCGACATTGCGGATGATGCCAAAGTTTCGCCAATGGCGGTCGCTGTTGGCCAAAAGAGCATCGCAAACGATCATCTGCGACATAGACCTTCTCACGGCGACCTCATCGACACCATGCTTACCAAGAAAGCGGCAGTACCGGTCGTACGTCGAGCCTCCTCGCTGGCCGCCAAGGGCGTTCTTAACGTAAACAGCCGGAACGTATTCCTCGCGGCCGTCAAGAAAATCCTCACACAGGCACCCGGGGCCATTGAACATCCGCTCAACCGTATAGGGAACAAACTCGCCCTCCGACAGCAAGCGACGCTGTAGAGCCGTTGCAACCGCCTCGTTAAAGGGACGCTGATCGTCCATCCCGCAACCTTTAGCCAAAACGCGAATGCCGTTTCGGATCATCCACGATTTAGGGAGCTCGCCCTCGGACGTGTTGTCCGGATTTTTAAGACCGATGCCTTCCAGCCAACCCGAACGCTCTTCGGGCGCCGATCGCTCAAATTCGTTCTCAAAGTAATTGATGTTTTGCCATTCGAGCTCATCGCATTCTGCCGGCCGCAGCCAATAGCAATCCGAAAGCGAGAGACCCAGGCACCGAACCGGAACCTCGATACCACTGGCAATTCCCAGTTCACGATAGCGCGAGACGAGTCCGGGACGGACGTCAGGCACCGACCGATGGCTCCACCACACGTTGAGCTCCCGTTTATTCACTGTAGGAGAAGAGCTCGAGCACGTGCCTAACGGCATTCGTTGCGCATCGAGGACCTCGGCGATTTCGAAGGGAAACTCGCGCGTCGGATCAAATGAGACATGCGCGACCTCATGGTCGGCCGACATCAGCGTAAACTTGCGTCCCACATCGGCTGCAGGACGGCGCCCTCGTTTGCGGACCTTTTGATAAGCAACCGCAGAATCATACTCAACCATCTTCCGTCCGCCCACAATATCGCACGCGAGCGTTCCCGATGCGGCAAGTTGAGATATGCGGGCTTTCGTAACGCCCAATAGGCGGGCAGCATCACCCATAGACAAGTACTCAGACATATCCATACACTGCATCACCTCGTTAAGTAATTTACGCGTTTAGTTAATAGATTACATACATCATAATACTAAACGACCTAAAGCGAAAAAAGGCCCGAGAAATCGGGCCTTAGCGATTGGTCAGCCGAGTCGCAAGTTGCTCCCCTAGCGCTGCACGTAGGCGCGGACGAGCTCGTAGGTGTTGCGCACGCCGTCGATGTGGCTGCGCTCGTAGTTGTGGCTCGCGTACACGCCGGGGCCGATCAGACCGTGACGGATGTCGTAGCCGGCAGAAAGCGTGGCCTCAACGTCCGAGCCGTAATGCGGGTACACGTCGATGGCGTAATCAAGCTCGAGCTCGCGCGCGATATTGGACAGCGTGGTCACCAGGTCGTAGTTATACGGACCGCCCGAATCCTTGGCACAAATCGAAACCATGCGCTCGGTGCAGCCCAGATCGTCGCCCACGCAGCCCATGTCCACGCTGATCATCTCGCGTGTGTCGGCCGGCACGAAGGCGCCGCCGTGGCCGACCTCCTCGTACACGGTAAAGAGCAGCGACACCTTGCGCGAAAGCGACACCTCGCCGTCAGCAACGGCGCGGGCCAGACCCAGCAGAATCGACGCCGACAGCTTGTCATCCAGGAAGCGGCTCTTAATGTAGCCGCTCTCCGTCACCGTGGTACGCGGATCCATAGCGATGATGTCGCCGGTCTGAATGCCCAGCTCAAGCACATCGTCCTTGCTGTCGACATTCTCATCGAGCAGGATTTCCATGTTCTTCTCGATGGTCTTGATCGGCTCGTCGGCCACGTGCGCCGAAGGCTCGGTATTGAGGACCACGCCCGTGTACACATTGCCGTCACGCGTGTAGACGGTGCAGTTCTCGCCATCAGCCGTAGACCACTGGTGCCCACCAAGCGTCGTGGGACGCAGGCGGCCATTGTCCTTAATGGAGCGCACCATGGCGCCCAGGGTGTCGACATGGCTCGCCAACACAAGCGGCTCGCCCTCGCCGCCAAGCTCGACCAGCACGTTGCCCTTATTGGAACGCTCGGAGCCAAAGCCCATATCGCGCAACGTTTCCATTAGATAGTCAGTAGCCGCACGGGTATAGCCCGTAGGCGAGGCGATAGAAGTCAGCGTCTTAAGCTGGTCAGTAATAAAACCAAGCGTAGAATCCATTTGGGACACCATCCACAACTCCAAAGTAAACATCCCGTAATCAGTAAAAGCCCCAACAACGATACCATCACGCACAAATATTTACCCAGCGAGATGACCCATCGAGCTCTTCCGAACAGCGCCCGCCACGATAACGAGCCGGCGGGCCCCTGCCCGTTAGCCCCACAATCTTTCCGGCACCCCGGCATCTGAGAAAAGAACGCAGGCGGTCCCGGGTTTCCCTCCGGGCGCATTCCGCACTGATATTTTCTGTATTGAAGACGTCGATGGTGCGCCCGTATACCATTGACGTCGACACCATCAGACGCGGTCCGCGCGGTGACCCCACATTCCGCTGGCGCCCACAGGGCTGCCCTCGTTTCCTGACATGT
>JAXJPE010000129.1:0-3989 GCA_036426035.1 Collinsella sp. | reverse complement strand
CGATCGAGGACCTTATGTCGTCAATCGTTGCCGACCGTGCCATCGTCATCGTGACGCACAACATGGAGCAGGCGTCGCGCGTGTCCAACCGCACGGCGTTCTTCTACATGGGCGATATGGTCGAGTACGACGAGACTGACGAGATTTTCCAACGGCCCAAGGATAAGCGGCTGAATGATTACCTCACCGGCATGTTCTCCTAGCCCGGGACATGCTTGAGGCCCGCGGCGGCCACGGTTGCCGCGGGACTGATTGGAGAGGCGGGTCATCTCTTGCGGGAGATGGCCCGCCTTTTTGCTCTGCGACCGAAACGACCACCACAAAGGGGACAGGCACCTTCGTGGTGGTTTGGGGTGGGGCTCGCTGCTATCATGGACAACGTTGAATTTCTACGAAGGAGCAGGGCATATGGCGATTCTTTTGGGATGCGATTCCGTCAGCCTAGAGTTTCCCACCAAGCATATTTTCGATAGCGTGACGCTCGGCGTGGGCGAGGGCGACCGTATTGGTATCGTCGGCAAAAACGGCGACGGCAAGTCGACGCTGCTGAGCGTACTCGCCGGCACGTTGGAGCCCGACGACGGCCGCGTGACGCATCGCCGCGACACGACGATCGGATTGCTCGGCCAAAAGGACAACCTGGTCGATACCGACACCGTGCATCATACCGTCGTCGGTGACACGCCCGAGTACGAGTGGGCCTCGAGCCCGCGTACGCGCCAGATTCTGGCCGGTCTTATTAGCGATGTGCCCTGGGAGGGCACGGTGGGCGAGCTTTCGGGCGGTCAGCGCCGTCGCGTGGACCTCGCGCGCCTGCTGATTGGCGACTACGACGTGCTTATGCTCGACGAGCCCACCAACCACCTGGACATGCGCACCATCAACTGGCTCGCGCGCCACTTAAATGCCCGCTGGCAGCGCGGTCAGGGCGCCATGCTCGTGGTCACGCACGACCGCTGGTTCTTGGACGAGGTCTGCACCAGCATGTGGGAGGTCCACGACGGCCAGGTCGATCCCTTCGAGGGCGGCTACTCGGCATACATCCTGCAGCGCGTGGAGCGCGACCGCATGGCCGCAGTTACCGAGGAGCGTCGTCGCAACATGGCACGCAAGGAGCTCGCGTGGCTGAGCCGTGGCGCCCAGGCGCGCTCCACCAAGCCCAAGTTTCGCGTGGATGCCGCTCGCGAGCTCATCGCCGACGTGCCGCCCGTGCGCGACGAGCTGGAGCTCAAGCGCCTGGCGGTGAGCCGCCTGGGCAAGCAGGTTATCGACGTGGTCGACGTGGACGCCGGCTATGCGGATACCGATGGCGCGCCCAAGCAGGTGCTCTCGGACGTGACTTGGCTTATCGGCGCGGGCGACCGCTATGGTCTTTTGGGCGAGAACGGCGCCGGCAAGTCGACCTTGCTCGACGTGATCCAGGGCAAGATCGCGCCCCTGCGCGGTCGCGTGAAGATTGGCCAGACGGTGCGCTTTGGCGTGCTGTCGCAGCAGCTCGAGGAGCTCGAGCCCTACATGGGCGATACGATCCGCGAGGTGCTCGGCAACTATAAGAAGTACTACGTCATCGACGGCAAGGAGACTTCGCCCGAGAAGCTCTGCGAGCGCCTGGGCTTTACGACCCAGCAGCTCTGGAGCCGCATCGGCGATCTTTCGGGCGGCCAGCGCCGTCGCCTGTCGCTGTTGCTGACGATCCTGGACGAGCCCAACGTGCTTATCCTGGACGAGCCCGGTAACGACCTGGATACCGACATGCTCGCGATTGTCGAGGATCTGCTCGACGGCTGGCCCGGCACGCTGATCCTGGTGACGCACGACCGCTTCTTGATGGAGCGCGTGACCGACCAGCAGTGGGCGCTGCTTGACGGCCATCTGACGCATATGCCCGGCGGCGTCGACCAGTACCTGCGCCTGTGCAACGCCACCGCCGAGGGCGAGCCCGTGGGTGCGCCGAGCGCCAAGACCGGCACGTTTGACACCGGTGCCGCGGCAACTGCGGCCGAAAAGCCCAAGTCGAGCGGCCAGCCCAATGGTCTTTCCAACGCCGAGCGCCAGAAGCTCCGCCGCGAGGTGAGCTCGCTTGAGCGCAAAATGGAGACGCAGCGCGCTCGCGTGGAGGAGGCCGAGGCCGCGATGGCCCAGGTCGACCCCACCAACTACACGGCGCTGGGCGAGCAGCAGGCAAAGATTGACGAGGCTCACGCCGCCATGGACGAGCTGGAGATGGCGTGGCTCGAGGCGAGCGAGAAGCTCGAGGGCGAGGAGTAGGCAAGGATGATCAAGGCCGCATTTTTCGATATCGACGGCACGTTGCTGAGCTTTAAGACCCATCGGATTCCGGCGTCGGCGCAGCAGGCGCTCGACAGCTTTCGCGAGCAGGGGATTGCGTGCATAATCGCCACGGGTCGCCCGACCTACCAGATGCCGGATTGGCTGTTCGACTTGGGTTGGGATGCGTACATTACGCTTTCGGGTCAGCACTGTTTTGATGCCAAGGGCGTTTATCGCAGCTGCCCGATCGATCCGGACGACGTTGCGGTGATTGTGGACCAGGTGGCGCAGGGACGCTACGACTCACTGTGCATGCAGGGCGAGAATTCGTTTGTGAACCGTCTGTCCAAGCGCGTGGTGGCGGCTGCCGACAATGCCGGAATCTCGTATCACGAGGAGCCTTTTGAGCATGCTTTCGACGCGCCGGTTTACCAGTTCTGCGCCTTTGTGGACCCGGTCGACCAGGGCATAGTTACCGATGTCCTGTCGCATTCTACAACCACGCGCTGGTGCGACCTGTTCTGCGACATTATTCCGGCCAACGGCGGCAAGGACCTGGGCGTGGCGGCGACGCTGGAGCGCCTGGGCATCGACGCGAGTGAAGCGATTGCCTTTGGCGACGGCGAGAACGACCTGTCGATGTTCTCGGCCGTGGGCACAAGTGTGGCCATGGGCAACGCGCAGGATGCCGTGAAGGCCGCGGCGACCTACGTAACGACCGCCGTGGACGATGACGGCATCTACAACGCCGCGAAGCACTTTGGCCTGTTATAGCTGCGGCTCGGCACTTGGGGACGCTCCTTTTAATATGAGCAGGACATTGTCAAGAGGCAAAATCGGGCCTGGCCCCAACGATATGGGGTCAGGCCCTCTCCCTATATCAACCCGTCCGCGGCGACCTCGGCGTGTCTTCCCGACGCTCGTCTTTGCAGTTTAATATCCGCCCGTGGCGATCTCTCGCTGGGCAATCCGTTGCTACGGCTGAGGCTTCTTCGTCGAACCGACAGTCTGTGCACGCGTGTGGCGCCCTGGGCGCTCGCAGAAAAGGGACCTGAGGTTCGCCTCAACGGCTTCGGATCAAACCGCTTCCGGGGTGATCGGCTTATGTGCGGGGGACCGGCCCCCTACGCCTCCTCGGCCATGAGGCCGACCGCCCACACCCAGCAGGCGAGCTCGCGCGCCGTGGCCACGTTCGCCTTGTTGTTGTGGACCCCGCGCGCGAGCAGCGCCTCCCGCCTCTCGACCAGCCTCCGCACGCCCTTGGCGGCATGCCTCCGGGCGCCCCGGTCCGGGGCCTGGCCCTTGGCGAGGTCCTTCGGCCGCCCCGAGCACGTCAGGTAGTGCCACGCGGCCTCGACCAGCGCCTTCCTCAGGTGTTTGTTGCCCGCCTTGGTGATCGCGCCCCTGCGGCCGCTCTCCCCGCTGGAGTGCTCGGAGGGCGTCAGGCCGACCCATGCGGCGAACGACCGGGCGTTCCTGAACCTCGAGAACTCGCCGGCCTCGAACACGAGGTCGGCGGCCGTCGCGGTGTCGACGCCCTTGAGGCAGCGGAGGGAGTCGACCCTCCTCCTCCACCTGGGCTTGCGGGCCTCGCCCTCGACGAGCCTCTCGAGCCTCGCCTTCTCCTCCGCCGCCCGCCTGACCGCGTCGACGTAGTAGGCGAGCACCTCCTCGTCGGCCCTCTCCGCGAACCTTATCGACTCGATCCAGGACCAGTG
>JAXJPE010000128.1:0-8952 GCA_036426035.1 Collinsella sp. | reverse complement strand
GGCAAGCTTGGACAGCAGCGCCGCGACCTGTCCACGCCGCTCGATGTAGAAGTAGTTAGACACATGCAGAAGCTTTTTGGTCTGAGCCTCGAGCGCCGACAGCACTGCCGGGTTGCCGTGGCCCAGGCTGCACACGCCGATGCCGGCAAGAAAATCGAGGTATTCGCGGCCATCGTCGCCGGTGAGCTTCATGCCGCGGCCTTCGACAAACTCGACCGGAGAGCGACCGAAGGTGTGCATGACGTAGTAGGATTCGAGCGATTGTTGTGCTGCAAGTGACATGAGATACCTTTCGTTAAGCGCCAAGTAGCGCGGAGTTTGGGCGTAATGGCGTAGCAATTTTGAGCCGGCTAGACCGTTTGAAGCTTCTCGACCTCGTCGAGATTCTCGGTCAGGCGCGCCGCAAAGGTCGAAAGCGGGTGCGGGTGCGTATCGAACTCGTAGGCCGTCTCGGTAGAATGGATCACGGTGCCGACGCCGGCATCGGTCAACAGCTCAAGCAGCAGCGAATGCGGCGTGGTACCGTTAATGATATGGGCGCGGAACACGCCACCGGCAAGCGCGTCGACGGCCGCACGTAGCTTGGGAATCATGCCCTTATCGACCTCGCCACCGTAGAGCATCTCGTTAACCTCGTCGAGCGTTAGGTTAGAGATAAGCGAATCCTTATCGCTAAAGTCCTTGTACAGGCCATCGACGTCGGTCAAAAAGATCGCCTTATGCGCGTGAAGCGCTGCCGCAACGGCGCCGGCGGCGGTATCGGCGTTGATGTTGAAGAAGCCGCCGTCCTCCCCCGCCGCGACGGTAGCGATGACGGGAATGTACTCGCTATCGAGCAAGCGCTCGATATAGTCGGTGTTGACGTGCGTCACTTTGCCCACACGACCGAGCTCGGGGTCGAGCGGCTCGGCGATGAGCGTGCCGGCATCGCTGCCCGACACGCCTACGGCCAGGTTGCCGTGGCGGTTGATGGCGGCGACCAGCTCTTGGTTGACCTTGCCGCCCAGCACCTCGCGCACGATATCCATGGTCGCCGGCGTGGTCACGCGCTGGCCGTTCTTAAACTCGACGGGAATATCGTAATGGCTCAGCGCCTCGTTGATGGCCTTGCCGCCGCCATGCACGATGACGGGGCGCATGCCGATGATCTTGAGCAAAACGATGTCGCTCATCACGTCGCGGCGCAGTTGCTCGTCAACCATGGCGGCTCCGCCATATTTGATAACGACCGTCTTGCCGGTCAGGTTTTTAATCCACGGCAGCGCTTCGAACAGCAGCTGCGCGGTTGCTTCGTTGGATTCGCTCGAACGACAATCGCGTGCGAATTTCATAATCTGCCTCGTCTTTCGTATCGTTATCACGCTGTGCTTCGCTGTCCGCAATCGCGGCAAGATGCGCAGCGTGCCTGGAATCTAGGAACGGTAGTCGCCGTTGATGGAGATGTACTCGTGCGTGAGGTCGCAGGTCCACACGGTCGTTGCCGCGTCGCCTGCACCCAGGTCGGCCGAGATCACGATCTCGGACGCCTCAAAACGTCGCAGAGCCTCGTCCTCGTCAAAGGGAACAGTCAGACCGTCGCGGCAGACAGGCATGCCCATCATGTCGATGGAAACGTCTTCCTGATGAAACTTCACGCCGCACTTGCCGAGCGCCATGGCAACGCGGCCCCAGTTGCAGTCGTGGCCGGCGATGCAGGTCTTGACGAGCGGCGAGTTGGCGACGGCACGGGCGGCGATATCGGCTTCCTCGTCGTTGGCGGCGCCGGTGACGTTAACCGTCACGAGCTTTGACGCACCCTCGCCATCGGCCGCGATGTTGCGCGCCAGGCTCTCGCACACCTCGTGCACGGCAAAGGACAGTTCGTCAAAGGCATCAGTGCCCTCGACGATAGCCTCGGTATCAGCGGCAGCAGCGCCAGAAGCAAGCATGATGCAGGTGTCGTTGGTCGAGGTATCGGAATCGACTGTCACCTTATTAAAGGTCTGCTTAACGGTCGAGAGCAGTAGGGTGTGGAGCGCCGCCGGCTCGACGGGGGCATCGGTCGTAATGACCGCGATCATGGTGGCCATATTGGGCATGATCATGCCCGAGCCCTTGCACATGCCGCCCACCGTATAAGCGTTGCCCGCATGGCCCACAGCCTCACTGCGATAGCGAACGGCATACTCCTTGGAGTGCGTATCGGTCGTCATGATGGCACGGGCCGCATTGGCACCGCCATGGGCAGAGAGCGCCTCGTAGGCGGACGGAACAGCCGTCTCAAACGTGTCGATCGGCAGAATCTGTCCAATCACACCCGTGGATGCAACTAGGATCTGCTGGGGCTCACAGCCGATAACCTGCGAGGCGATGTTGCAGGTCTCGCGCGCGCAGGCAAGGCCGGTCTCGCCCGTGGCGGCGTTCGCGTTGCCGGAGTTGATTGAAACACCGGCGATAATGCCATAGCCCTTGTCCGCACCGCCCAGGTTGGCACGGCTCACCTGCACGGGCGCCGCGCAAAAGCGGTTGGTCGTAAACACGCCGGCGCCGGGACAGGGCCTATCGGGCACGACGAGCGCATAGTCCAAGCGCTCGGGATTCTTCCGGAATCCCGCATGGATGCCTGCGGCCTTAAAGCCGGCAGCTGCCGTAACGCCACCCTCGACGGCGCGAATCTTAATATCAATCAGGTCGGTATTCATCGTCCCTACGACTCCTTATATCAGACAAAAAAACGGGCATCGGCTGGCACGCCATACCGGTCGCAATTAGTAGACCAGCTTAAAAGTGGCGCCCAACTCGATACTCGACTACCAAATCGTTAACAATCGAATGTGCTACACCGGGCACGCCACTGTGGGCAAGCCTCGTCGCTCGTCAAAGCCAAAAACGATGTTGGCGCACTGGACCGCCTGGCCTGCTGCACCCTTGCACAGATTGTCGATAGCACCCGTCGCCACCAGCACGCCCGCGCGCTTGTTGAGCGCAAGACCGATCTGGGCAGCGTTGGTGCCGACGACCGAAGCCGTCTTGGGCTGCTGGCCGGCATCGAGCACGCGCACAAAGGTGCGACCGGCGTAGAACTTCTTGTAATGGTCGACGACGTCCTCAAGGGCCAACGTGTCGAGAGTCTGCGGCGCGAGCGGCATCGTCACCGTGGAAAGCAGACCGCGCTTGAGCGGTGCCAAGTGCGGAGTAAAGACGACGCGATCGGTCAGGCCCAGGATCTGCTCAATCTCGGGCGTATGGCGATGCTTGCCCACGCCATAGGCCTCCAGGTTCTCGTCCGCGCTACAAAAATGGGTGCGGGCGTTGCAGGACTTACCGGCACCCGTCACGCCACTAATGGCATCGACGATTACGGGGCCGTTCTCGGCCACCCAGCCCGCACGCACGGCAGGAGCGGCTGCAAGGCTCGTTGCGGTGGGATAGCAGCCGGCGCAGGCGACCAACACGGGCCTGCCAGCGGCATGGCTGGAAGCAGCGGTCCCTAAGTCCTGGCAGAACAGCTCGGGCAGGCCGAAAGCGCGGATCTTGAGCAACTCGGGGCTCGTGTGCTCGGCGGCATACCATGCCTCAAAGACAGACGCGTCGCTCAGACGGTAATCAGCCGAAAGATCAAAGCAGGAAACGCCTGCGGCAAGCAGTGCAGGCACCTGTGCCATGGCAGCCGTGTGCGGCACGGCAAGAAAAACCGCATCGCAGCTCTTGAGCTCGGGGGCGTCATGCGTGGTGAAAACCAGGTCGCTCACGCCAGCAAAGCTCGGATACACCGCGGACAGCGGCTGGCCGGCATCGGCGTTGGACGTAATGGCCACAAGTTCAAACTCGGGATGGCCGAACACGAGGCGAATGAGCTCGGCTCCGGCATATCCAGCCGCGCCGACGATTCCAACCTTCAAAGACATATCAGACTCCTTGTCTGCGATTTATGCACCGATGCGCATTTCGCAGCGGTCGTTATGAAGTGGTTTGAAACTTTAGCACCAAAAGATGCATGAATACGTAAATGGCTTGCGTGTTCATGCATTGAAACATTCCCGACACATTCGCTTGAAGGAATTGACAAATGGAGCGGGCCCCGTATTGCCCGGCACCCATAACGGCGCCGGGCAATACGGGGCCCGCCCATGCGAAAATTAAGTTGTTAGGAAGAGCCAGCTGGCTAGAGCTCGACCGGCACCCATTTGTCGTGATTGCAGATAAAAGCCTCAGGATCCTCGACGCTAAAGAAGACGAGCGTGGGGTCGTTAGGTCCCTCATAGTGCTCGCTCAAGCGCTCAAGATGCTTCCATCCGGCCTCGCGCATTTCGCTCGAAGCCCGGTCGTCCAGCCCCGCACGTCCGCGCAGGATCAACCAACCATGGCCCGGCCACCAACTCGTGGCCTCAAAGCGCTGGTTTTGCAGAAGCTCCTGCCACACGTCTTTGGTGCGCGCCGTCACAAACCACAGCTTGCCGTCCTGAATCTGTGCAAACGAGAACGGACGCACATGCGGCTGCCCGTCCACACTCGTCGCCAGATACCACGCCGGCACCGACGTCAGATACTCCAGCACTGTATTCAATCCGTCCACGTTTCCTCCTGTCACCTGACCAGTCTTTTTGGAATGGGTAGTCAATTTGGGAAATTAGAGCTCGAGGAGCTCTTCGCTGCCGTCGATATCGCAGAACCGCGCAGCGATGTTGCGGACCGAGAAGAATGCAAGGCGGCCGTCGTTGGCACTATCGTGTTGCTCGCCAATGCCCACCATGTGCTTAAAGCCCGCTTGGCGCACCTTGTCGCTCACGAATGCATCGTCCTCGAGCGCGGCCTCGCCAGTTAACACGATCCAGCACTCCCCCGGCTTCCAGCCCGATACCTCAAACTTGGGATTCGCGCTCAACTCCGCCCACACGTCCTTGTCGCGCGACGTGCAAAACCACAGCTTGCCGTCATCGACCATGGCAAACGAAAACGGCCTCACGCGGGGCTGATACCCGTCGCTCGCATCGGTCGTGGCAAGATACCACGCCGGAATGCGCCTGAGATACGAGCAGGCGCGCTCGAGCTGAGCCGTGCGATCGATGTCGGTCATAGAGACCCCTTTCTTGCGCTCGAATCGAGCTTAGACAAGTTGAAGATTGATAACGACAACGCATGTCACCAGCAGCGCCATCGCCACCGCGGCCAGTGCATCCCCCCGGCCAAACGTAAGCGCATGCAGACGCGTGCGTCCCTGTTCGCCGTGATAGCAGCGCGCATCCATGGCGGCCGAAAGCGTCTCGGCATGACGGAACACGCCGGTGAACAGCGGAATCGCCACACTGCCGAGCATGCGCACACCGCCGAGCGGACCGCCCGTCACGCGCGCGCCGCGGCTTGCCTGTGCATCGGCCGTCTGTTTCATCTCGGTGGCAAATTGCGGCATAAACCGCAGCGCGATACCCATAATCATGCCGAGTTCGTGCGCCGGAAGCCCCACGCGCGCAAATGGTGCGAGCAGACGTTCAAAACCCGTGGTGAGGTCGAGCGTCGGCGTGGTGAGTGTAATGGCGCTCATGCCGGCCATCATCAACGTCAGGCGGCACGCCACAAACGCAGCAGAACGCAGCGAGCCCTCGCTCACCTGCAAAAAGCCAAGCTGCCACAGGATGCGGCCGCTCTGATCGGAAAACAGGTTGAGCACCGCGACCACCACGACAATTGCCAGTAGCGGCGCCATCGATGATAGGACCCGGCGCAACGGCACCCGGGCCATGACATAGACCAGCGCGACAAACATTGCGACCGGCACCAGCCCGCGGAAGCTGCCAACGGTGAGCACGGTGATCAGAAATGCGAACCCTAGGAGCAACTTGGTGCGCGGGTCCAGTCGATGGACCGCGCTATCTCCAGGATAGTAGCTACCAAACGAAAACGCCTCCATTAGCAGCCCTCCTCTCGCGCGGGCATCTTGGAATCGACCTGGCACAGGGCGTCCGCGGGCTTGCCCGCACGGCCCATCAGCACGCCGGCCAGCTCATCGGCCAGCGACTCAACCGTATAGAGTTTGTCGAAGCGCAGCGGCACGCCAGTCCCAGCAAGTGCCAACGCCATACGCTGAGCGGCAGGAACACCTAGACCGATCGACTTGAGCTCGTTCGCGCGCGCAAACACCTGCGCGGGCGTTCCCTCGGCAAAAACGGCGCCCTCGTTCATCACAACGATACGGTCACAACAATTTGCCAGGTCATCCATGCTGTGCGAAACCATGACAACGGTCAGGCCCTCGCGATGGAGCCGATCGATGAGCCCCAGGAAATCCCTGCGCGCAGCCGGATCGAGCCCCGCCATGGGCTCGTCGAGTACCAGGACCTCGGGCTCCATGGCGAGCACGCCGGCAAACGCCACGCGGCGCTGCTGGCCGCCCGAAAGCTCAAAGGGGTTCTTGTCGCCTATCGCGGCAAGGTCGAGACCCACGCGCGCAAGCGATGATGCGACACGGCGCGCAACCTCGTCTTGCGGCAGGCCAAGGTTGCGCGGGCCAAACGCCACGTCCTGCGCCACGGTCTCGGCAAATAGCTGGCGCTCGGGATACTGAAACACCACGCCGACCTTGGCCTTAACCGCGGCGGCGTCTTTCTTGTTTGATAGGTCGAGCCCCAGCGCGCAAACGCTTCCCTCCTGCGGACGAATCAACCCGTTGAGATGCTGAACCAGCGTCGATTTACCCGAGCCGGTATGACCCGCCAGGCCCAGAAACTCGCCGCGGCGCACCGTCAGCGAAACATCACGTAGCGCCCAGGGGCTGTTTGGATCGTTACCCCAAAGAGCCTGTTTGCTCGATGCGTCCGCAGTGGTCGAGCGCTTGTGCCATCGACGGCGCTCGCGGGCGCTCAGCGAGTAACTATGCGAGAGATGCGAAATCTCGATAACGGGCTCCGACGCGGCCATCCCATCGGCCGCAGAGGATCCATTGTCAAGCATACGAGAATCGGATGCGGAAGGCTGTGCTGCGACGTCCGCCCCGCTCCGCTCGGCATAAACCTGTGCAATCTCGGCGACCATATCCGCCTCACGCACCTGCGCGCAAACGGGCACGCCCTTCGCACGAAGCGACCTGCCCAGACAGCACGACGCCGGCATATCCAGGTTGAGCTGCGCAAGTTCGTCTGCCCGCGTCAAGATTTCCTCGGGCGTACCGAGCATGGCAACGCGCCCCGCCCGAAACACCGCGACACGATCGGCCTCGGCGGCCTCTTCCATAAAGTGCGTAATCATCACGATGGTCATACCGCGATCGTGCAACGCGCGGCAAGCCTTCATAAGGCCCTTGCGCCCACGCGGATCGAGCATCGAAGAAGCCTCGTCCAATATGAGCACGCGCGGTTCCATGGCGAGCACGCCGGCAAGCGCCACGCGCTGCTTTTGGCCGCCCGAAAGCGCGTGGGTCTCATGGCGCTCAAAGCCCACCAGGCCCACGCCCTTCAGCGCCTCGCGTACGCGCTGCGCAATTTGCGCCGATGGCACGCCAAGGTTTTCGGGACCAAACGCAACGTCATCTTCGACAAGCGTTGCTACCAGCTGATCATCGGGATTCTGGAATACCATGCCCGCGGTCGAACGAATGTCGTAGACCAGCTCGGGGTCGGACGCATCCATGCCGTTGATACGCACCGTGCCCGCATCGGGCTGCAACAGTGCATTCAGATGCTTGGCAAACGTCGACTTGCCCGACCCATTGCCACCGAGGATGCAGAAAAACTCGCCGTCCTCAATGTTCAGATCGACACCGTCGAGTGCCGGTACGGCACCGTCATAGCTAAAGGAAACGCCCCGACACTCAATCATGCGCGGCCTTTGACCTGGTCCTTTTTAGGCGTGATGAGGTTGGAGACCGCCTTATACACCGCCAGCGTCAACACCGAGTTAAGCACGGTCTTGATAAGGTTGAACGGCAGCACGGCAGGAAGCATGAGCGGGGCGATCACATCGACCGAGCCATACCAGAACCAAACGCCAATGGTAAGGTTTGCGGCCATAGACAACGCCGTAGCGGCAATAACGCCGAGCACCAGGCCAATCACGGCACCCTTATAGGTATGCATCTTCTGGTAGACGATAGCCGCGGGCAGAATGTAGCCCAGGGTGGCAACCAGGTTCATAAGCGCGCCGACCCAGTCGCCCGTAGTGAGCGCATGGATGACGATCGCCATGGCGGCAACAGCGGTACCGGCACCGGGGCCATATGCAAACCCGCACACCATCGCCGGCACCAGCGACGGGTCATACGTCAAAAACGGCGCCGAAGGAAGAATGGGCAGCTGCACATACATAAAGAGCGCGCCCAGGGCACACATAAGCGCCATGGTTACGAGCTGTTTGGTGCTCCACCTATTCGTGTTCTCAAAATGGATATGCTGCGACTGTTCAGACATAAGATCACCTGCCTCTTTCATCCGGACTCTAACCGTTGGTACTGGGGTCTCACCAGTTCAGCCGGCATGCGAACCAACGCACACACGGGTCGCGGACTCATCGGCTCGGTCGCAGACACCTCGCCTGCGCCACGGCGTCCCCTTGACACCGCCCGATTTACCGCCAGTGGGGAATTCCACCCCGCCCTGAAACAGCAATTGCAAGTGTAGCACGAGCAGGTATTCGCGCAAGTATGCCAAGGGTAATTTGTGGCGGGGATCAGTTGCCGCAACGACCACGTTCCCCACCCATCCCAAAGTAACGCGCCTTTCGCGCAAAGCGCGAAACAGCGAAAGGGACACGCACTCCCATCAACCACGTCCTTCTCCGCCCGCCGACCTCAAGGCCGTAAACGCAGGGGATCCGGGGGCGTGACGGGGCTTCTCTCCGGAACATTCCGCACTGATATTTTCTGTATTGAAGACGTCGATGGTGCGCCCGTATACCATTGACGTCGACACCATCAGACGCGGTCCGCGCGGTGACCCCACATTCCGCTGGCGCCCACAGGGCTGCCCTCGTTTCCTGACATGT
>JAXJPE010000127.1:0-2550 GCA_036426035.1 Collinsella sp. | reverse complement strand
CCCATAAGGAGGGCCTACGAGGCATGGGTCGAGGCCGGACTTCCGCTCGATTGGGACAGGCAGGCCTTCGAGGCCGAGCGCAAAAAGGATTCTAAAAAACACCTTGCCAAATAGGAGCGTCAGAACGCAAAGAGACTCCGCAGCGCGAAGCGCGATGCGGAGCCTCTTTGCATGTCCGAGGACGTTCCGGAGAGAAGCCCCGTCACGCCCCCGGATTCCCGGTGGGAGTTCTAGACCTTGTCGGCCTTAGTACATACCGCCGCCCTGCTGACCAGCGGTGGCAGCAGCGATAGCGTCCTCAAGCTGAGTGTTCTTGGGCACATCGGAGACGGTGGCCTCGGTGATGAGGATCAGGCTGGCGACAGAAGCAGCGTTCTGCAGGGTGACGCGGCTGACCTTGACGGGGTCGAGGACGCCCATCTCGATCATGTCGCCCCACTCGCCGTTGGCAGAGTTGAGACCCTGGCCGGCGGGCAGCTCGGCAACCTTGTCGACCACGACAGCGCCCTCAAAGCCAGCGTTCTTGGCGATGGTAGCGACCGGAGCGGTCAGAGCCTTCTTGACGATGTCGACGCCGATCTTCTCCTCGGGGTCGTCAATCTCGACAGCATCGAGCGCAGGAGCAGCGTCCATGAAGGCGACGCCGCCACCGGCGACGATGCCCTCCTCGACAGCAGCACGGGTTGCCTGCAGGGCGTCCTCGACGCGGTGCTTGATTTCCTTGAGCTCGGACTCGGTAGCAGCGCCGACCTTGATGACGGCAACGCCGCCGGAGAGCTTGGCCAGGCGCTCCTGGAGCTTCTCGCGGTCGAAGTCAGAGGTGGTGTTCTCCATCTCGCCCTTGATCTGAGCGATGCGGGCGTCGATGGCCTCCTTGGAGCCAGCGCCGCCGACAACGACGGTGTTGTCCTTGGAGATGGTGACGGACTTAGCGGTACCGAGCATATCGGCGGTAATGTCAGCGACCTTCACGCCCAGCTCGTCCAGAGCAGCCTGACCACCGGTGAGGACGGCGATGTCCTCGAGGATGCGCTTGCGGCGATCGCCGTAGCCCGGAGCCTTGACGGCGCAGACGTTGAGGGCGCCGCGGATCTTGTTGAGGACGAGGGTAGGCAGGGCCTCGCCGTCGATGTCCTCAGCGATGATGAGCAGGCCACGGCCGGCGCGCTGGACAGCCTCGAGAACAGGCATGATGTCCTGAACGCTGGAGATCTTCTGGTCGGTGATGAGGATGTACGGATCCTTCATCACGGCCTCCATGCGGTCGTTATCCGTGACGAAGTAAGCGGAGACATAGCCCTTGTCGAACTGCATGCCCTCGACGGTGTCGATGGTGATGTCGAACGTCTGGGAATCCTCGACGGTGATGACGCCGTCCTTGCCCACGACCTCCATGGCCTCGGCGATCTTCTCGCCGACCTCGGGGTCACCGGCGGAGATGGTACCGACGGAAGCAATCTGCTCCTTGGTCTCGACCGGCTTGGCCTGCTTCTTCATCTCGGCGACGGCGGCGTTGACGGCCTTGTCGATGCCGCGACGGATGGCCAGCGGGTTGGCGCCAGCGGCGACGTTTCGCAGACCGTCGTTGACGATGGCCTGAGCGAGCAGGGTTGCGGTGGTGGTGCCGTCACCCACGGTGTCGTTGGTCTTGGTGGCGACCTCCTTCACCAGCTGGGCGCCCATGTTCTCGATGTTGTCCTCGAGCTCGATCTCCTTAGCGACGGAAACGCCGTCGTTGGTGATGGTCGGGGCACCGAACGTGCGCTGCAGCGCAACGTAGCGGCCCTTGGGGCCCATGGTGACGGTAACGGCGTCGGCCAGGGTGTTGACGCCCTTGGCGAGCTTAGCGCGGGCATCGGTGTTGAACGTAATGTTCTTTGCCATAGTGGGTAATCCTCCAAAAGAAATGTGACTCGCGTCGCCGCTTCCGAGTCCTATGCGACGAGCGCGTTCAAAGACGAATCAGAGATTCTGACGAGACTAGGCCTCAACGACGGCGTAGATGTCGTCGGCACGCATCAGCAGATACTTCTCGCCGTCGACCTTGACCTCGTTGCCACCGAACTTACCGTAGATGACAACGTCGCCGACCTGAACGTCCATGGGGATGTGCTCACCCTTGTCGTTGACCTTGCCGGCGCCAACGGCAACGATGGTGCCGCGCTGCGGCTTCTCCTGAGCGTTGCTGGCGATATACAGACCAGAAGCGGTCTTCTGCTCGGCCTCGTCGGGCTTGACCAGAACACGATCTGCAAGCGGCTTCAAAGACGACATGCTTGTCTCCTCCTTTTTGGGCCGCGTGGTTATGCCACGCGAATTAACCCTTTTTTGTTTGCGTACGCGTTGAATGGTACCCACGAATGGCGGGTTATACAACACAGAGTCAAAAAATCTTATTTTTTGGCACTTAGATTTTCTGAATGCCGGGGGATAACTTAGCAGTGCCTCCCGGGGCGGACCGGAGGGCATGAAGTTTGCTGCTCTACAGTCCTGCGCAAGACGGAAAGCACATTAAGTGCTTTCCTTTGCGTGCGGAACTCGCGACAAACT
>JAXJPE010000126.1:0-4459 GCA_036426035.1 Collinsella sp. | reverse complement strand
CTTTTCTTGCGTGTTGGCGATTGCGACCGTCACCTTGTGACCGTAGTACCAGTTGGCAAGGGTGGCGGTATCGGTAAAGCGCTGATCGGTGGTGGTGGAGTTCAAAATAACGGTGTAGATCTCGTCGCCGTCGCGGTTGTAGGCGCTCGTAAAGCAATAGCCCGCGTCGTCGGTGGTGCCGGTCTTGCCGCCGATGTTGCCATCTTGGCCCAGCAAATAGTTATGCGTGTCCATGGAATGCGAATGGTCGGTGCCGTCGGCGCCCGTGACCTCGATCCAGGAATCCTCGCTCGCTACGACCTCGCGGATCGTGTCGTTTTTCATGGCCTCCTGCATCATCAGCGCTACGTCGTGTGCGGTTGAGTGCATATTGCCAGCCCACTCATCAAAGTCCAGACCATGCGGGTTTTCAAAAAGCGTACCGGTACAGCCGAGCTTCTTAGCGCGCTCGTTCATGGCCTTCACAAATGTGGCCTCGGCGTCTTTGGTCTTGGGGTCGATCTTCTTGCCCACATATTCGGCGAGCACGATGGCGGCGTCGTTGCCCGAGGGAATCATCAGACCGCGTAGTGCCTGCTCCACGGTAAGCTCGTCGCCTTCGAGCAAGCCGGCGGTCGAATTACCCACGGTGGCTGCGGCGTTGCTCACCGTGACCTTCTCGTCCATCTTGCAATTCTCGACGGTTAGGATTGCGGTCATGACCTTGGTGATCGAGGCGATTTTGACCTGCTCATCGGCACCGCGCCCATAGTAGACGGTACCGTCTTTGCCCATGACGAGGGCATTGGTCGCATCGATATCGGGCAGGTTTTCGGCCGTGATGCCGCGCGCATCGGCGGTTTTGCCGCAAACATTGTCGGTCGTGAGCACTTGGGCGCCAGCGACGGTGGGCACGCCAGCGGCAAGGGCGATAGCGCAGACAAAGCCGGCGGCAAGCTGGGCTGAGCGCTTTGCAAAAGAGGTGAGGGACTTCACAGATTTCGCTTTCGACGGGATGGTCTCTTCTGAAACTAGAGTATATCGTTTGCCGGCGTCGGCGATCATCGCGTGCGTGCGTGGCCCACATCCGCGTTCGAACGGGCACAAGGGTGCTTAAGACCGACTTAATCACCCACGCTTGTTGTGTGTGGCGTGCGTCGCCTCAGGCATAATGGAGCGCGAGAGGAGCACGCATGAACGAGCGCATACTGGTAGTTGATGACGAAAAGGCCATCGCCGACTTGGTTGGCATCTACCTTACAAAAGAGGGCTTTGATGTCCAGATTGCCTATAGCGGGGCCGATGCTGCCAAGGCGATTTTGGAGCAGGAGTTCGATTTGGCGCTGCTAGATGTCATGCTGCCCGATATCGATGGGTTTGAGCTGCTGCGTACGATCCGTTCCAGCCATACCTATCCCGTGATCATGCTGACGGCGCGCGATGCCCAGCAAGACAAGATCGGGGGCCTTTCGCTTGGCGCGGACGATTACGTGGTTAAGCCGTTCCGTCCGCTGGAGCTCATCGCGCGCGTGCACGCTCAGCTTCGCCGCTACACCAGCTACGGTAGCCGTGCACAGGCGGCCGAGTCGCCGACCATTCAGCTCGACGGCTTGGAGATCAACCGCGACGCTCGTTCCGTGACGGTGGACGGTGCACCGGTACGCCTCACACCCACCGAGTATTCAATCTTGCTGTATCTGGTCGAGCATCGCGGCAGCGTGGTGGCCGTGGAGGACCTGTTCCGCGCGGTGTGGAGCGAGGATTTTATGCCCGGCTCCAACAATACGGTGATGGTGCACATTCGCCACTTGCGCGAAAAAATCGGCGACGACGCACAAAAGCCACGCTTTATCAAAAACGTCTGGGGCGTCGGCTACATCATCGAATAGCGCCTTTGATGGTGGGGAAGTGGATATGACAAAAGACGATAGGCAGGCATTCGAGGTACCCGATCGGCTCTTTGAATACGTGAGGTCGGTCGTCGACAACCGCGCGCTTGCAACGGTGCTGCTCTTTTTGCTGACCCTGCTGCTGATTGGCATCGACAACATCGCTGGAATCTTGGCGGTGCTGCTTGTCGGCTTTTTGCTAATCGATCGATTTGAGATCGTGCGCCGCTGCATGGTGATTGGCGGCGCCGCGTGGGCCATGACGTTGGCGATTGGCGCCATGGCGCTCGGCGGCATCGAAGGGCCGGTGCTGTTCGATGCCGGCTTTGTATTCAACATGCTTGGCTTTGTGCTGGCGCTTGCCGCGTGCGTGCTGTTCTTGTGTGGCCGCGCCCTGTACTACCAGGGCTACGAACAGGGCGAGCAGCATGCCGATTGTGTGCTGGCCGCTCGTATTCAAGATCGCCTGATCGATCACCCCGACACCTGGGACAACATCGACGGCGACTTCTTGGAGGTCGAGGGCGCCCTTAACCGCGTGCGTGACCGTGAGCGCAAGGTGCAACAGGCCTTGCGTGACGAGTCGCATCGCAAGGACGATCTGGTCACGTACTTGGCACATGACCTACGCACCCCGCTTGCCAGTGTGGTGGGCTATCTTTCGCTGCTGCAAGAGGCTCCTGAGCTGCCGGTTGAGCAACGTGCGCACTTTACGGGCGTGGCTCTCGACAAGGCGCACCGGCTCGATGCACTCATCGAAGAGTTCTTCGATATCACACGCTTTGACTTCCACGATATCGTGCTCACGCGCGGCTATGTTGATCTGGGGTTGCTGCTGGCTCAGGTGGCTGACGAGTTCTATCCCATCCTCAACGAGCAGCATAAGGAAGCCCAAGTTGATATCCACGAGGACCTGACGGTGCTCGTGGATGGCGACAAGATGGCTCGCGTGTTCAACAACATCATGAAAAACGCCGTCGCCTATAGCTATGAGGGCTCGACTATCACGATTGAGGCCGGGCGCCAAGACGATGGCGGCGTGCGCGTTCGCTTTATCAATCAGGGCGATCCTATCCCTGCGGCTAAGCTCAAGGTGATCTTTGAGAAGTTCTATCGCCTGGATGCGGCGCGTGCGACCAATCGCGGTGGTGCCGGTCTGGGCCTTGCTATTGCCAAGGAGATCATCGCGGCACACGGCGGTACCGTTGCATGTGAATCGACGCCCGAACACACGATATTCACCATCGAGCTGCCCGCCGCATAGCCAGCGTGCCCTTACAAACACTTGACAATGCGCTCACGTGCATATGAGCCGCGATTCCTACTATCGATACTGCTGAATTGATATCGATGTGGAGGTATGCGGTATGACGGCTGCTGCGGCTGTGGAGCCCACGGAGCTTGAAGAACTCATGGAAGCGCAGGCCGAGGCCGCGCACGAGCGCGAGGTTGGGGATGCGACTCGCCCCACGGCAGAGGATCTTGCCGCCTCGCCGACGCGCATCGACGTCGAGGGCCTCGACCTGTTCTATGGCGACCATCATGCGCTCAAGGACGTGAATATCAAGATCCGCGACAAGCAGATCACCTCATTTATCGGGCCTTCGGGCTGCGGAAAGTCTACGTTGCTGCGCTGCTTTAACCGCATGAACGACGGCATCAAGGATTGCCGTATCGAGGGCAAGATTGCGCTCGATGGTCAAGATATCCTGGGCGATTACGACATCTGCCGTTTGCGCCAGCGCGTGGGCATGGTGTTCCAGCGCCCCAACCCGTTTCCCATGAGCATCTACGACAACGTCGCCTATGGGCCGCGCGGTATGGGTGTGCGCGACCGCGTCGTGCTCGACGAGCTGGTCGAGGACTCCCTTCGTCGCGCTGCGCTATGGGATGAGGTCAAGGACAAGCTCAAAGAGTCGGGTCTGGGTCTTTCGGGCGGCCAGCAGCAGCGTCTGTGCATCGCCCGCGCGCTGGCCGTGCAGCCCGACATTCTGCTGATGGACGAGCCGACCTCGGCACTCGACCCTGTGTCGACGCTCGTGGTGGAGCAGCTGGCCTGTGAGCTCAAAGAGACCTGCACGCTCGTGGTCGTTACGCACAATATGCAGCAGGCGGCGCGTATCTCCGATTCGGTCGCATTCTTTTTGCTGGGTGAGCTGGTGGAGCACGCGCCCACCGCGCAACTCTTCAAGAATCCGACCGATCCGCGCACGGCGGATTATTTGACGGGGCGTTTTGGCTGATACCATCTAGTAAAGGTACCTTTAGGGTTAAGATGCGGTCATGCCGGCCGCAAAGGGGTTCAACATGATCTATTACGTCGAGGACGATGACAACATCAGGGATTTGACGGTCTATGCACTGCGCAAGCAGGGAATCGAGGCCGAAGGCTTTTCGTGCGATGGCGAGTTTAAGGCCGCCGTGGCGCGACGGGTACCCGATGCCGTCCTGCTCGACATCATGCTGCCCGATACCGATGGCTTGGCGATTATGCGTCGACTGCGTGCCGATCGCCTGACGGCGACGGTGCCCATCATGATGCTTACCGCCAAGGATACCGAGCTCGACAAGGTGATGGCGCTCGATGGCGG
>JAXJPE010000125.1:0-27532 GCA_036426035.1 Collinsella sp. | reverse complement strand
GACGGAGGCAACCCACAGACGGATGATGTCAGCGCCCATCTCGTCGCAGACCTTATTGGGGTCGATGACGTTGCCGAGCGACTTGGACATCTTTCGACCCTGGCCGTCGAGGGTGAAGCCCTGCGAGACGACCGCCTTGTACGGAGCATGGCCGTTGGCACCCACCGAGGTGAGCAGCGAGCTCTGGAACCAACCGCGGTGCTGGTCGGAGCCCTCGAGGTACACATCCGCCGGATACTCCAGCTCGGGACGGTACTCGCAGACGGCCTTCCAGGAGACGCCGGAATCCCACCACACGTCGAGGATGTCCTTATCGGCCTTGAGGTGATGGCCGCCGCACTTGGAGCAGACGCAGGCCTCGCCCAGGTAACTCTCGGGAGCGTCGGTAAACCAGGCGTCGGAGCCCTTCTCGTGGAAGAGCTTGATGACGGCGTCGAGCGTAGCGTCGTTCATGACCTTCTCGCCGCAGTCGGCGCAGGTGTAGCTGGGGATAGGCACGCCCCAGTTGCGCTGGCGGCTGATGCACCAGTCGGGACGCTGCTCGACCATGGCGCCGATGCGGTTGGCGGCATGGGCCGGATACCACTTGACGTTCTCGCGGACCTCCTTGCCAGCCTGCTCGCGCAGACCCGTCTTGTCCATCGAGACGAACCACTGGTCGGTAGCACGGAAGAGCACCGGGTGCTTGCAGCGCCAGCAGTGCGGATAGCTGTGCGTGATCTTCTTCTCGAGAACCAGGGTGCCGCGCTCGCGCAGGAACTCAATGATGTGCGGATTGGCCTCATCGGTATCCATACCGCTGAAGGGACCACCGGTGCCAAACTCCTCGCCGGTGTAGAACTTGCCGTCGTCATCGACCGGCATGCAAATGTCGGTGATGCCCTCCTTGAGGCAGGCGAAGTAGTCATCGACGCCGTGGCCGGGAGAGTTGTGGACGATACCGGTACCGTCATCGACACCGACGTAATCGGCCAGCAACGCCACGCCCTCAACACCGTCAAAGATCGGCTGCTTGTAGTGGATGTGGTGGAAGGTCTCGGCGGGGACCACATAGGGCTTGCCGTCAACCATAACCGGGGTGTACTCCCAGCCAAACTCCTCGCAGCACTTGGGAGCCAGGTCCTCAAGCATGACCTCGGCACGGCCATCATGCTCAACGGCGACATAGGCGGCGCCGGGCTTGAGGGAAACGGCCTGGTCGGAAGGGATGGTCCACGGCGTGGTCGTCCAGATGATGAAGTCAACCGGGCCGTCGAACTTCTCGAGGCCGGCGGGCTTGGAAGTCATCTCAAAACGAACGAAGATAGAGGGGCTCGTCTCGTCGGAGTACTCAATCTCGGCCTCGGCCAGCGCGGTGTGGCAGTGCTTGCACCAGTGAACCGGCTTATGGCCGCGATAGATCATGCCCTTATCGAACATGGCCTTGAAGACCTCGATGTCGGCGGCGTCATGCTGGTGATAGAGCGTCAGGTAGGGGTTGTCCCAGTCGCCAAGCACGCCCAGGCGACGGAAGCCGGCCTTCTGCAGCTCAATGTTCTCGACAGCGAACTCGTTGCAGAGCTCGCGGATCTTGGCCGTGGGGGTCTGGTTGAACTTCTCGGTGCCGAGCTTCTCCTCGACCTTATGCTCGATCGGCTGGCCGTGGCAGTCCCAACCGGGGACATAGGGAACCTCATAGCCTTGCATCATCCAGTAGCGGTTGATCATGTCCTTGGAGATCTTGTTCATGGCATGGCCGATGTGGATCGGGCCGTTGGCGTACGGAGGACCGTCGTGCAGCACGAACTTCTTGTGACCCTCGTTCTTCTTCAGAACCTGCTCGTAGACCTTGTTGTCCTGCCAGTCCTTGAGTCGCTTGGGCTCGGACTTGGAAAGACCGGCACGCATGGGAAAACCGGTCTTGGGCAGGTTCATCGTCTGCTTGTACTCGTTTGCCACGGTACCCCTTTCTTGTCATGGGCGCGCACGCCCTCTGGGCACCAAAAAAGCGCCCGTCCCTACAAGCTGGGACGAAGCGCCACAAAACGGGCAGCCTGCCCGTAAAAGCTCTTCGCTTAACCACCCAGCTTAGATGCCCTCGCCCGCATATTCGCGCGCTCGCATCCGTTACTCGGCTGGCCTGTATCGACGACCATCTCGGCGATGTCTACTAAGACGAACCTGCATGGCACGTCCGTTGGGACCGCAGCTCCGGGGTGATTTTCATCGGTCGCATGCACGGGTTCTCAGCGCTCCCCGCTCTCTGTAGCATGCGGACGGCCGACTACTCGTCCCCATCAACGCTTATGCGGAGTATGCTAGCACGTTCCGCACCGGCAAAAAACCCTCAACACTGGTTTTATACGTTCGAAATTTCTCGCTATGACAGCCCTTCTCTAGGAGCAAAATACCTGAAAGCACTCTATCGAACGAAAGAAGGCTGCTATGCGCACGATTGGAATGAGCGACTACACCGTTGGCGAGGATTGCTTTACCGAGCTGCCCGGCGCGCTGGCCGAATACGGAGCGACCAAGGTCGCGATCATCGGTGGCAAACGAGCCCTGGCTGCAGCGCTGCCGGGCATCGAGGCGGCACTTGTAGGTACCGATGTCGAGGTCCTGGAGACGCGCGTCTATGGCACCAACAGTACGCGTGCCAATATCGCCAAGGTCGTGAACTCCCCTGCCTGCCAGGAAGCCGACGTGCTCATCGCATGCGGCGGCGGCAAGGCGCTCGACACCGTGAAGACCGCAGCCATCGAGCTCAAGAAGATCGTCTTTACGGTGCCTACGATCTGTTCCAACTGCTCCGCCGCGACCGCCATTGCCGTCGTGTACAACGACGACGGCTCGCTCGAGGGCTATTCGTACCCCAACCGACCGGCGCACATCTTCATCAACCCCAAGATCATCGCCGAAGCTCCGGCGGAGTACTTCTGGGCCGGCGTGGGCGATGCCCTGTCTAAGCAGCCTGAGGTCGAATACGCCACGAGCGCCGGCAATTTGGAGCATACCGCCGGTCTTGGCCTGGCACTCGCCCACACCTGCTCCGAGCCGCTGTTTACCTATGGCGTCCAGGGTCTTGAGGACGTGCGCCGGAATCTGTCGAGCGAGGCCGTCAAGCAGATCGCGCTCGACATCGTGGTCAACACAGGCTATGTCTCAAACCTGACCAACCAAAACGATTACTACTACAACTCGAGCGTGGCGCACGCGTTCTACAATGCGACGTGCAGCATTCCGCGCGAGGGAACCTATCTGCACGGCGAGGTCGTGAGCTTGGGCGTGCTCGTCCTGTTTGCCTATACGGGCGATACCGAGAACCTTGAGCGCTACGCCGCCTTTAACAAGCAGATGAGCCTGCCCGTGACGCTTGAGCAGGTCGGGCTTTCCGAGGCCGATATCCCTGCCCTGTGCGAATACGCGCACGCCACCAACGAGTGGAAGCAGGGAAACCCGGAGCCCTTCACCGACGAAAAGTTCGCCGCCGCCATCAAGGCCGCCAACGCCTACGGCCACTCTATCCTGGCCTAACCGACCAAAACCGCCACAAAGGGGACAGTACCTTTGTGGCGGTTTTTTATTGCTGTAACATGCTCGAGTCGAATTCGCTTGCCGGGATCACGCGGTAGCCGTGGCGCAGGAGCAGGTCAACGAAGACACCGTTACCCGTTGTGAGCGTGCCGCTGAAGGATCCGTCGTAGATATGGCCCACGCCACACGACGGACTGCGATCCTGCAAGACGCACGCAGTAATCTCGGACGGGCCGCCCGCTTGCTCGCACATATCGAGCGCACGTTGAGCGCCTAGACGAAACTCGCGATCGACCGAGGTACCCCCGCAGGTACGGACCTCGCCATTCACAATCTCGGACGGCTTGCGCGGCGTGGGCAGGCCGCCAAAGACCTCGGGGCACACCAACAAGACCTCAGTCCCCGTGCGTTCGCAGGCCTCGACCAACGCGCGATGATAGTTGTCGAGCCCGTTATACTTGCAGCTCTCGCCCATCAAGCAGGCGCTCACCACGATCTTCATTTCCATCCCTCTCAAGCAAAACGCCCCATTTGAGAAAGCTGCTCAAATGGGGCGTCGGCGTTTACTGGCTCGACCGCGGCTTTACTGTTGCTTGGGCATCAGCGGATTCTCGCGCGTGAGGAGGTTCATGAACTCCTCACCCGTGATGGTCTCCTTCTTGTACAGATAACGAGCCAGCTCATGGAGCTTGAACTTGTTCTCCTTGAGGATCTGCAGGGCGCGATCGTGCGCATCCTCAATCAGCTTAGCGACAATCGCGTCCACACGCTCGGCCGTACCAGGGGCGCAGGTGAGCGACGTGTCCTGATTGAGATACGCGTTCTGCACGGTACCGAGCGCCATCATGCCAAACTCGTCGGACATACCAAAGCGCGTCACCATGTTGCGGGCGAGCTTGGTGGCCTGTTCGATATCGTTGGCGGCACCGGTCGTCATCTCGCCAAAGATGAGTTCCTCGGCCGCACGGCCGCCGCAGTAGACGGCAAGCTTGTCCAAGACCTCCTGGCGTGTCGTCAGGAAGCGCTCGTCCTCCTCGACCTGCATGGTATAGCCAAGAGCACCGCTCGTGCGCGGCACGATGGTGATCTTGGTAACCGGCGCGGAACCCTTTTGGCGGGCAGCGACGATGGCATGGCCGATCTCGTGGTAGGAAACGACCTGCTTCTCGTGGTCGGAAAGCACCGTGGACTTACGCTGTTGGCCGGCAATGACGACCTCAACCGACTCCTCGAAGTCGTCCTGGGTTGCACGCTTGCGACCCTCGCGAACGGCGCGCAGGGCGCCCTCGTTGATGATATTGGCAAGGTCGGCGCCCGAGGCACCGGGCGTGGCGCGGGCAATCGCGGTCAGATCGATCGGCGGCTCGGTCTTCACGCTCTTGGCGTGGAGCTCGAGGATGTTCTTACGGCCGGTCAGATCGGGCAACTCGACGGGGATGCGGCGGTCAAAACGACCGGGGCGCAGCAGCGCCGGATCGAGACTGTCAGGGCGGTTGGTTGCGGCAAGGACAACGATACCCTTGTGGTTATCGAAGCCATCCATCTCGGTCAGCAACTGATTGAGCGTCTGCTCGCGCTCGTCGTTGCCGCTAAAGCCGCCGCCATCGCGCTTCTTACCGATGGTATCGATCTCATCGATAAAGACGATACACGGGGCCTTTTCCTTGGCCTGCTTAAACAGGTCACGAACCTTTGCAGCGCCGCGACCAACAAACATCTCAACGAACTCAGAGCCCGAAATGCTAAAGAACGGAACACCGGCCTCGCCGGCAACAGCCTTGGCAAGCAGGGTCTTACCGGTACCCGGAGGGCCAACAAGGAGAGCACCGCGCGGCAGCTTGGCGCCGATCTCCTCGTAGCGTTGCGGCTTCTCCAGAAAGTCGACGACCTCCTTGAGAGACTCCTTGGCCTCTTCCTGGCCGGCGACGTCCTTAAAGGTCACGCCCACGTCCTTGGAGGCGATCACGCGCGCGCCGGACTTACCCAGTCCGCCGCCGCCAAAACCGCCGCCGCCAAAGTTCATCGACGGGCCGTCATCGCCCATGGCCTTCTTCATGCGGCGGTTGAGCCACCAACCGATGAGGAAGAAAATCGCCATGGGAAGAATGAGGGTGAGCAGGTAGTAGGTCATCAGACCCGAGTTCTTATCGGGAACGACCGACTCAAGCGAGGCGCCAGATTCAAGCACGCGATCGGTAAAACCCGCGTCATTCGGCACACCGGTCGTCTTGTAGGCGATGTTCTCGTCCTCGCCCTTCTTGGTGTAATAAATCGTGTAATCGTCCGTGTTGTACTCGACCTTGTCGACACTCTTCTTATCGAGCGCTTTGACAAACGTCGAATAATCGGTCTTCGTAATCTGCTGCGTGTGACCGATGTTGGGGAACAGAACGGTCGAGAGCACGAGGTAGACGACGAAGGCGATGAGCACGTAGAGGATCATATTCCGTCTACGTTTGTTGTCATCCATCTCCATCTGCTTGAACTCCATCTACTGGGGTTGATAATGCTAACTAGAATACCCAACCCGGCCGGCGATAAACCGACGCCGGGCACGAAAGGATAGAGATGGCATCACTGGAAGTCGGCAAGGTTCAAATCTATACGGGCAACTGATCGCGATGAAACCCGACACCACAGAGCTCATACTGACCGGCCGCGGCCTGCTGCCCCTCGCGGACCTCGCCGACCTGGTCACCGAAATGCGCCCCGTCAAACACTACTTCGACGAAGGCCTCCTGGCCCGCCAAGGCATCGAATACTAATTGATCCGAAGGGGACGGAGGAAAACGGATCATCGACATCACGACGGAGAGCAATGATCCATTTTCTTCCGCCCCAAGGGATCATTGGGCGGTGGCGCGGCCTAGCCAGTTGCCGCTGTGGTGGTAGATGGTGAACATCGTGGCCGTAATGAGCCACGTTACGGGGTAGACCAGCAGTAGATGCTCGAGCGACGGATCGAAGGGCATGATCGCAAACACCCAGATCACCCTGAGCACGACGGTGCCAAAAATCGTGAGCAGCATGGGCTGCAAGCTCACGCCGGCACCGCGAATGGAGCCCGACGCGTTTTCGATAATCGAGAAAATCGCGTAGAACGGCGCGATAAAGTGAAGAATCGTCGTGGTGTACGCCGAAATCGAAGCATCGTCGACAAACAGACGCGACAACGGACCCGAGAACACCAGCAGCACGGCAGACAGGCCACCAATGAGCATAAACGACAGCACGAGCGACGTATGGTAGCCCTTGCGCATGCGCTCGTAGTTGCGCGCGCCAAAGTTCTGTGCCGAGAACGTGGTGATCGACACGCCGAGCGCCTCGGTAACCATCCAGATAATGCCATCCAGGCGCCCAGATAGACCCCAAGCAGTCGTGACATCGGCGCCAAACGAATTAACCGACACCTGGATCAACACGTTCGAGATCGAATAGGCAGCCGATTGAAAACCGAGTGGCAGACCACACGAGATCATACTCTTGCAAATACCGCGATCGATGCCGAGCCTAGACAGCGAAAGACGCCATGCACCCGGAGCGCGCATCATGCGCAACACGATCATCGTTGCATTGGAGCAAATGGTCAGCGCCACTGCGATGCCACAGCCCAGCGCCTCCATATGCAACACAGCGACAAAGATGATATCCAGCACCACGTTAACCAGGCAGCCAGAGGCAATGATCACGGCGGGCCCGCGTGTGTCGCCCACGGCACGCAGCAGTGCGGTTCCCATATTAAGCAGCAGTGCCGCAACCATCGCGGCAAAATAACAGCGAGCATAGGCCACGCCCTCGGCCAATAGTTCATGCGGCGTGTTCATAAGCACCAGCATGGGCTCAACGAACACTATGCCAAGAATCGAGAAAACGATACCGCCCACCAGCGCAAGCGTCATGGCCGTATGGACCGAACGGCTCAGACGCTCATCATCGTGCTGGCCAAAAAACTGACCCGTGATAACGGCACAACCAGCGCCAACGCCAACGCAAAAGCCAATGCAGAGCTCGGTGAGGACCATCGTGGCTTGAATGCCGCCCAGCGCGAGCTTGCCGCCAAACTGACCGACAATATAGGTACCGATAAGCGTGTAGGCCTGCTGAAAAAACGAACTAAAAAAGATGGGAACGCACAGCGAAAGCAGCTGCTGCCAAATAACACCCTGCGTTACATCGATAGCCGTAGATTTCTTAGCCACACGCCCTCCCCACACGCATACGTCAAACAACAAAACAGCAATTTAAAACCAAAGCCAAAACCAGCTTAGCACCGACTGGCGGCGACCGAAACACCCCGAATTAGAGCGCGGTGCGAAATATCTGCCTAGTGATACAAACCCGGCTGGTAGTGATACTCATTGCTCACGTGCGGGCACAGCTGCCAAAAGGCGACGGCGCTCGCCGCGGCCACGTTGAGCGAATCGACCCCGTGCGCCATCGGAATGCGCACGGCGCGGTCACAGCCCTCAATGGTCTTGGCTCCCAGGCCGGCACCCTCGGTACCCATAAAGATCGCCAGGCGATCAATCTCCTGCAGCACGGGATCGTCCAACGACACCGAATCATCCGTCAACGCCATGGCGGAACACGAAAAGCCGGCATCGTGCAGCGCCGCCAGCCCATCATGCGGCCATACGCGCGCCTCACTGCCAATACGCGTCCACGGCACCTGAAACACGGTGCCCATGCTCACGCGGGCCGAGCGACGGTACAGCGGGTCACAGCACGTCGGACTGACCAAAATACCGTCGACATTGAGCGCGGCGGCCGAGCGGAAAATCGCGCCCACATTCGTGTGGTCGACAATACCCTCGAGCACGCAAACGCGCACCGGGCGTTCCCCCGCCGCCTCGACGACGCCGCCCAAGAACTCATCAACCGGAATCTGACGTGGACGACGGAATGCCGCGAGCGCACCGCGCGTCACGTTAAAGCCCGTCAGCTGCTCCATGAGCTCCATCGAGGCCACGAACACAGGAACCGGACCAGCGCCCTCGTGCACAACCAGGCGCTCGAACAGCGGCATCATCTGGTCGAGCCAGCGTTCGCCCAAAAGAAAGCTCACCGGCTGGTATCCGGCGCGCACCGCGCGCTCGATAACCTTGGCACTCTCGGCGATAAAGATGCCCTTTTGCGGCTCCAGCACGCAGCGCAGCTCGCGCTCGGTCAGTCGCACGTAGGCATCGAGCCGCTCTTCCTCGAGCGAATCGATTCGTAGCACCTCAACGGCATCAGTCATAGCAGCCAGCCCGCACCTTTCTTTGCAGCACCTATACAAATATCGGGGCAACGCCATGCGCTGCCCCGCCACTCATTCCAACCCGATAATACCGAAGGGATAATCGGGTTTACGCATCAATGCGACGATACGTCACGGACTCATATTTGAGGCCCTCATCGCCCTCTCCGGCAGCGACAACCGCCGATTCGCTGGCCCGCGCAATCTCCCACGCGGGATCGGCGTCCAAGTCGGGAAAGTACGTGTCCACGGGATGGACGCAGTGGTTATGAGTGACCTCGGCCTCCACGCAGTACGGCAAAAACTGCCGATAGACATCGCCGCCACCGATCACCCAGGCAACGAGCTCATCGGCAACCGCAGCGAGCGCTTCGTCAACGCTATGCACCACGTCGACGCCCTCGCGGGTAAAGCCCATATCGCGCGTAAGCACGATATTGCGGCGGTTCTTGAGAGGACGCCCGCCGGGAAAACTCAGCAGCGTCTTGCGCCCCATAATAACCGGGCAACCTTTGGTGCACGCCACAAAATGGCGCATGTCGGCACGGTTGGACACCACCATATCGCCCTCGCAGCCAATACCCCAGTCGTCGCACACGGCGACGATGGCAGAAAGCTTACACGTCATGCCCGCCACCTACACCGCGATGGGAATGTTCTTGACCTGCGGACCGTGCTCATAGCCCTCGACGATCAGGTCATCGGTCGTAAACGCATAGAAGTCATGCACATCGGGGTTAAGCGTTACCTTAGGCGCAGCAAACTGCGGACGCTCGATAAGTTCGCGGACGATATCGACATGACGGTCGTAAATATGGGCGTCGGCGATCACATGCAGCAGCTCGCCGGGAATCATATCGACCGACTGCGCGACCATCATCAGCAAAATGGCGTACTGGCACACGTTCCAGTTGTTCGCGGCCAAAATGTCCTGGCTGCGCTGGTTGAGAATCATGTTGAGCGTCGGCTTATCGTCCTGAGGACGCTGCGTCACGTTATAGGTCACGCTATAGGCGCACGGATAAAGGTGCATCTCGGACAGATCGCTAAACACGTACGTATTGGTCATAATGCGGCGACTATACGGCGTGTGCTTAAGGTCGTACAGCACACGGTCCATCTGGTCGAAGTCGCCCTCGGCGTAATGGCTCTTCTGACCAATCTGATAGCCGTAGGCTTTACCGATGGAGCCGGTCTCATCGGCCCACTCATCCCAGATATGGCTGTTGAGATCATGCACGTTATTGGACTTCTTTTGATAGATCCACAGGATCTCGTCCATGGCAGACTTAAGCGCCGTACGACGCAGGGTGAGCGCGGGAAACTCCTCGCGCAGATCATAGCGCGCCGTGACACCAAAGTTTTTAATGGTATAGGCAGGGGTGCCGTCCTCCCACACCGGACGGACCTTTTGGCCCTCGGTGGTGGTGCCATGGTCCAAGATATCGCGGCACATGGTTACAAACTGCTGATCAGCTTTGCTCATTGACCCTCCTGTCAGTCGCCTATAAGCGAGATTTATTGTAGCCCAGGCGCGCGAGTGTCGAATTGGACACTTCGTCCGGCACACGCAATGCACGGCAGCGCGGCTCCGCATGCGGCAACGAGGCATCTTAGCCTTTTTCTGACATATGCCAGAAATGCCTTGCGCCTAACGACTAACGCGTTATCCTATTGTTGACATATGTCAGATATGGAGTGTGCATGGCAGGAAGACGCGAAAAACTGCGCCGCGTCGGAATCATCCCCGAATACCGCGGCTTTACCCCCGATGGCCTGGCCAGCGGTGATGCCATCGACATGACCGTCGACGAGCTTGAGGTGCTGCGCCTGTGCGACCTGGAAGGTCTCAACCAAGAGGCGGTCGCCCAGCAGATGGGCATCGCCCGCGCAACGGTGGCGGCCATTTGCAACCGCGCGCATCGCAAGGTGGCCGATGCGCTGGTCAACGGACGAGCGCTCGTCATCGAGGGCGGCAATATCGCGTACTCCCCCATCGCCACGACGACGGCCGCATGGCCAGCAAAGGAGGTCGGCACCATGAGGGTGGCAACGACGTACGACAACGGCAACATCTTTATGCACTTTGGCCGCAGCGAGCAGTTCAAGATCTACGACATCCAGGATGGCAAGGTGCTCAACGAGCAGGTCGTAGGCACCGGTGGCACCGGCCACGGCGCCTTGGCGGGCCTGCTTGCCAACGGTGGCGTTGACACGCTCATTTGCGGCGGTATCGGCGGCGGCGCTATCAACGCGCTTGCCCAAGCCGGTATCACGGTCTATGCGGGCGCCCAGGGCAGCTGCGATGCCTGCGTCGAGGCCCTCATTGCCGGCACGCTCGCACAGAACGGCGAGGCCACCTGCGACTGCCACGGTCATGACCACGAGCACATCCATGAGCACGGCGGATCCTGCGGTTGCCACGGCCATCACGAGAACGAGGGCCACGAGGGCTGCGGCTGCCACTAACAGCAGGCAATCGATGCCATCACGCGTCTGCTCACACAACATATAACGCACCAACGGCGAAGGCCGCCTGGAATACCATCCAGGCGGCCTTCGCCATACACGACTCAACCAGTCGCTACTTCTTGTTGCGCATCTGCGCTTCCATCTGGCGCAGCAGGTCCATATCGGACTTGGGGCCGCCCGTTCCCAGGCCGCCCATGCCGCCCAGCCCCATGGCATCCAGACCGGGAATATTGGGCATGCGCATCTTCTTGCCCTTCTTACCCTTCTTACCCTTCTTGCCGCCGGCCTGTGCCTGATTGGCCATCGTGCGCATGCGGCCCATCATCTTGTTCATCTCGCCCCACTGCTTCATAAGGCTATTGACCTCGGTGGGGGTCACGCCGGCGCCCTTGGCGATACGCGCGCGGCGCTGGCCGTTGATGATGGAGGGGCGAAGGCGCTCCTCCTTGGTCATCGACATGATGATGGCCTCGTTCTTGTCGAAGATACCTTCGTCCAGGTTGCCGCCCATCTGGTTGAGCGCACGCTGGCCACCGGGGAGCATGCCCAGAATGCCCTTCATGCCGCCCATCTTCTTGACGGCCTTCATCTGGTCGAGCATGTCGTTCATGGTAAAGCCCTCGCGCAGCATGCGCTCGGCGGCCTCGAGCTGCTCGGCGTCGGCCGCCTCTTGGGCCTTCTCGATAATGCCGACGACGTCGCCCATGCCCAAGATGCGCTTGGCCATACGATCGGGATAGAACGGCTCCAGCGAATCGGGTTTCTCGCCCATGCTCACGAACTTGATGGGCTTGCCGGTCACCTGGCGCACGGAAAGCGCGCCGCCGCCACGGGCGTCGCCGTCGAGCTTGGAGATGATCACGCCGTCAAAGTCGGTGCGCTCGGCAAAGGTCGAGACGACGTTGACGATATCCTGGCCGGTCATGGCATCGACGACCATCAGCACCTGATCGGGCTTGACGGCCTTCTTGATGTCCACGGCCTCCTGCATCATCTGCTCGTCGATCTGCAAACGACCGGCGGTATCGACGATGACCACGTCGCGCAGGTGGTCAACGGCCTCCTGGATGGCGCCCTTGGCGATGTCAACCGGGTGCTCGCCATCGCCACGGAAGACCGGCACGCCGATCTCTCCGCCAAGCGTGGCCAGCTGGTCGGCAGCGGCGGGACGGTAGACGTCGCACGCGGCGAGCAGCGGCGAGCGGCCCTGCTTCTTGAGCAGGTAGGCCAGCTTTACGGCCGCCGTGGTCTTACCGGAGCCCTGCAGGCCCACGAGCATGATGACATTGGGAATGCGGTTACTAAAGACGAGCTTGCTCTCTGTGGAGCCGAGCATCTCGGTGAGCTCGTCGAGCACGATCTTGACGACGTTTTGCGCTGGCGACAGCGACTCCATGACCTCGGCGGTCATGCAGCGCTCCTTGGTCTTGGCGACGAACTCCTTGACGACCTTGAAGTTGACGTCGGCCTCGAGCAGCGCCATGCGAATGTCGCGCATGGCCGAGGTGATATCGGCCTCGGTCAGCTTGCCCTTGCCGCGCAGGCGGTCAAATGTGTCGTTGAGGCGATCGCTCAGGGAATCAAACACTAGTCACTCCTTAATTGGACTCGCCCACCAGGGCGCGGCAGAAATCTTTGGCATTGAACTCCTGCAGGTCATCGACCTGCTCGCCCACGCCCACGCGCAGGATCGGGAGCTTGAGCTTCTCGGCCACGGCCATGGCGATACCGCCCTTAGCCGTGCCGTCGAGCTTAGTCATGATAATACCGTCCAGACCCAGCGCCTCGTTAAACTCGAGCGCCTGGTTCAGACCGTTCTGGCCGGTGGCGGCATCGATCACGAGCACGACTGAGACGGGCATGGGGCCGGCGGCCATATTGGCGGCGCGCTTACGCGTCACGTTAACCACCTTGGCAAGCTCGCGCATGAGCTCGGGGCTCGTGTGCAGACGACCGGCAGTGTCGATAAGCACCAGGTCGCTGCCGCGCTTGTCGGCCTCGTCGAGCACGTCGTAGCAAACACTTGCCGGGTCGGAGCCGCGTTCGCGCTTGATGACGGGGACGCCAGCGCGCTGGCCCCACACATCGAGCTGCTCGATGGCGGCGGCGCGGAACGTATCGGCAGAGCCGATCACGACATTCTTGCCGCGGGCGGCCATGGCGCTCGCGATCTTACCGACCGTCGTGGTCTTGCCGGCACCGTTAATGCCCACAAACAGCACGCAGCTCGGCGTATCGGAGAACGGATCGCGCTCGGCGGGCACAAAGTGCTGCTCAAGCTGCTCGGCCAGGGCGCGACGGAGTTGCGGGGCGGTCTTGAGGTTCTTCTTGGCCGCGGCATCGCGCAGGTCATCGGAGACCTTGATGGCGACCTCGGCGCCCATGTCACCCATGACGAGGGTGTCCTCCAGGTCCTCCCAAAAATCCTCGTCGACCTCGCCGCCAAAGTAAAAGACCTCGTTGAGGGCCTCGCGACTGCGCTCAAGTCCGCGCGAGAGAGCATCGAAGAATCCCATTATGCATTCACGACCTTTCCGGTTTCGCGATCGAGTTTTTGCGAGACGACGCGACTGACGCCGTCGGCTTGCATCGAGACGCCATAGAGGACGTCAGCGTCCTCCATAGTACGGCGCTGATGCGAAATGACCAAGAGCTGCGTATCGGAACGCAACACATCGAGCGCGCCGATGAGCTTGGACAGGTTGGCGTCATCGAGTGCCGCCTCGACCTCGTCCAGCACATAGAACGGCACCGTGCGCGTGCGGTACACGGCAAAGAGCAGGGCGAGCGCCGTCAGGCTCTTCTCGCCGCCCGACATGAGCATCATCTTGGTGATGCGCTTGCCGCGCGGCTGCGCCACGACCTCGATACCCGTCTCGGCAGGATGCTCGGGATCGGTCATCTCCAGATGAGCCTGACCGCCCGGGAAGAGCATAGCGAAGATCTCGCGGAAGTTTGCGTCGACCTTCTCAAACGTCACCAGGAAGGCCTTCCGCATCTTGCGATCAATGGCCACCGTGATCTTGGTGAGCGCCTTGCGCGCGCTCTCCAGATCGGCCAGCTGCTCCTCGATGTAATCGGCGCGGCGCTTGAGCTGCTCGTACTCCTCCATGGCAACCTGGTTCACAGGGCCCAGGTTGTTGATCTGACGCACGAGCTGGTTGAGTTCGCGCTCGGCGGCATCGCGGTCCGTGGGCGCCGGAAGCATGAGCGCTTCCTCGAGTACCGTGGTGCCATCGGCGGTAATGGCCTTGATGGCGGCCTCTACCTGCACCTCGAGCTTGCCACGCGCGACCTTGAACTCGTTTTGCGTCGCGGCGGCAGTATCTACCTTATCTTTGGCGCGAGCGACTTCGGCCTTGGCGTCCTCGATGGTTTTCTTGAGCGAGGCGGAGTCTGCCTCCTCGAGCGAAGCCTGGTCACGCAGGCGCGCTGCCCAATCCGACGCGCGTTCCAACAGGGCAGAATAGCGTTCGTGCATGGGATCGACGCGCAGGCGCAGCAGCTCGAGCGAGCGCGAAGCCTGGCGTGTTCCGCGGATACGACGGTCGATGCCCTCAAGACGATGCTCCAAGTCGGGCACACGGCCCTTCAGCGAACGCAGGCGTTCGCTCGTCTGGGCTAGGCGAACCTTGGCGTCGGCGAGCTTGCCGGCAGCCTCGGAATCGTCACGGCGAACGCGGTCGAGTTCGTCGTTAGCCTCGGCAATCTGCAAGCCCAGATCGCTTGCCTGCGCACGGGCCTCGTCACGCGAACGGGTGAGCTCGTCCACGCGCGGGCGCGCAGAGCGAACGGCCTCGGAGGCCTGCTCGCGGCGCTTGGAGATGCGCACGCGCTCGACCTCGGCATTGTTGGCGCTTTGCTCCAAGCGGCCGATCTCGGAGAGCAGCGAGCGACGCTCGCCCTCAAGACGGGCGATCTCGCCGGCGGCATCGCCCTCGGCGGCACGCGCTTCCTCAACGGCCGCATTGGCCTCGACGACCTGATCCGACACATGCTCAAACACGGCAGCCAGATCGGGCTCCAGGCCCTCCAGCTCGCGAATGCGACGCTTGCGCTCCAGAGCACCCGAGGCCTCGCCGGCATCTAGCCCCACACGCACCAGGCCGCCACAGCTTACGCGGGCGCCATCGGGAGTCACGTAGGTCACACCGTCAACGACCGGCGCCGACAGCGCGGCAGCAAGATCGTCCACTACGTAATATCCGCCGAGCAACGCCTCGACGACGGGACCGTAGCCTGCGCGCACGGACAGACGATCAACCAGACGGGTACCGGCAGCGCCCTCAGCGGCGGTAGAGCCGCTCACGCCGCGCGCCACCAGCAGCGCCTCGCCCGAAGCCTTCTTCTGGTCCAGAGCGGCACGACCGGCACGCTCAAGCGCGGACGTATCGTCGAACAGCAGCGCATCGATATCGCCGGCGAGCAATTGCTCAACCAAGCCCTCAAGCTCGCGCGGGGCCTCGAGCACGTCGCCCAGACGACCCGAGACATCATCGCCCAGCGCACCCACCAGACGGCTCACCAGCGGCGAGCTGTCAGCCATGCGGGCATCGAGTTTCTTTTGGCTGGCAAGCTCCGAGCGCACCTCGGATAACTTGTTGCGCGCCTCACTCTCGCGGGCACGCAGGTCCTTCAGGGCCGCGCGTGCCGCCTCGGCGGCCTCACGCGCATCGACCTGAGCCTGGCGCGCTTCCTCAAGAGCGCCCTCAAGCTCCTCGGCGCGGTCGCGACGGCTCTCGAGCGAGGCCGTGACCTCCTCGAGCTGTTCATCGATCTGCTCCAGGCGCGAGGCATACATGTTGTCCTCGACCTCGGCATTGCTCAAGGAATCCTTCACCTTGGCGAGCTCGAGCGCGGCATTATCGGCCACGCGCTGCACATCGCGTTGCTCGCGCGTGAGTTGCGAAATCTGATTGTCGAGCGCCACGCGACGCTCGTGGAGCTCAGCAGCGGCAGGACCGGCGGCGTCAACGTCCTCCTGGGCCTGCATGTACGCACCGGTCACTTCCTCAAGCTGCGCACGCGCGTCCTCGAGCTCCTCGACCACACGACGTCGCTGATGCTCGGAGCTCGAAATCTGCCCGCGCATGTCAGACAGGCGCGACACCATGTTGTGGCCCTTTTCCTCGAGCAAGCGCATGTCGGAGTTAATGCGGCCGACCACATCTTGCATATGACGGCGCTGCTCGCCTAGGTCGCCCACAAACAGGCCCTTTTCCTCGAGCATGACCTGAAGCTTCTCGAGCTCGCGCTCCTTTTCGCCCAAGCGGTACTGCGCAAGCTCCAGCTCGGCGGCACCTTCCTTGGAACGGCTCTCCAGGTCATTCCACTGCGACTGCAGCGAACGCAGCTCGTCGACGGCTAGCATCTGCGTAAGCTCGTTCGCGCGCGAGGACAGCTCTTTGTACTTGCGCGCGCGATCGACCTGACGCTCCAACGGTCGCAGCTGACGGGCGATTTCCTTATTGATGTCGCGGGCACGCGTCAGGTGCTCGTCCATCGACTTAATCTTTTTGAGCGCACGCTCCTTGCGGCGCTTGTGCTTGGAGATGCCGGCGGCCTCCTCGATGAGGGCACGGCGCTCCTCCGGGCGGCTCTGCAAAATGGCGTCGAGCTTGCCCTGGCTAATAATGGAATGCGTATCCTTGCCCAGGCCCGAATCGTGCAGGATGTCCTGAATGTCCATCAGGCGGCACGGACTCGAGTTGATGAGGTACTCGCTTTCGCCCGAGCGATACATGCGACGGGTGATGGCGACCTCGTCAAAATCGACGGGCAGCATATGGTCCGAGTTATCGAGCACCAACGTGACCTCGGCGACACCCACCGGCTTGCGCGCTGACGAGCCCGAGAAGATGACATCCTCCATGGCCTGACCGCGCAGCTGCTTGGCGCTCTGCTCGCCCAGGACCCACAGAATCGAGTCGGAGATGTTCGATTTTCCCGAGCCGTTGGGACCGACGATGACGGTCAGGCCCGGCTCAAACGTCATATGGGCGCGGTCGGCAAACGACTTGAACCCTTTGAGCGTGAGGGACTTGAGATACACGGTTCCTCGCTTACACGTGCTTCTTGTTCAGAATCACGCCGTTGGTGGTGTAACCCATGCGGTCGAGCGCTTCGAGCGCGGCGGCTCCCTCGGCTTCCTTCTTTGAGGAGCCGGAGCCGCGACCCTGGCGAATACCATCGATCAAAACCACGGCGGTAAAGGTGGGCGCATGCGCCGGGCCCTCGGAGCCAACGAGCTTGTACGCCGGGGGTTCGTGACCGTCGGCTTGCACGCACTCCTGCAAAAACGACTTGGGGTTCGCAGGATGCTCGGCACGCTCGGAAGCCAAATGCGGCTTAAGCGTACGGTGAATGAACTCTGCCGCGGCATCCCAGCCGGCATCCAGGTACAGCGCGCCCACGAGCGACTCATAGACGTTCTCGAGGGCCGAATGCAGGCCGCGCGCACCGGTACCGGTCTCGGAGGCACCAAAGATGATGATGTCGTCGATGCCCAGCTCGTGAGAAACCTCGGACAGCGTAGCGCCCGAGACAAGCGACACCTTCAGGCGCGTGAGCTTGCCCTCGTCAAACTCCGGATAGGACTCAAACAGGGAGCGTGCGACCACAGCGCCCAAAATGGAATCGCCCAAGAACTCAAGGCGCTCATAGCTGGCAGAAACCGGCTGGCCCTCGACTGCCGAGGGATGCGTAAGGGCCGCGCGCAGCAGCACCTTATTATTGAACTCGTGGCCCAGAATTTCCTGGGCGCGCGTAAGTCGTTCAGACAAAGCCAAGACCTAGGCCTCCCTGGCGTTTTCGATAGCGTCGACGGCGTCGGCGACAGAGTTGAGCGAGAGCAGGGTCTCGTCATCGATCTCGAGGTTGAACTCGTCCTCGATAGCCGTAACCAGCTGCAGGCGCTCGAGCGAGTTGACATCGAGGTCGTCAAAGGTGGTCTCATCGCTAATTTCGGCAACATCGACGCCCAGAACGTCAGCAGCGACCTCGGCGATCTTGTCGAAGATTTCGGAGCGGTCCATAGCGCTTCCTCTCATAGTGCATGAATACCAAAAGAATGGTACCGCCCGGGCGGTACCAAGACACGGTTCTGATTCTACCCCACGACGCACGCCCCGAGGCGCATAACGCCGCTGTTATAAAACGATACCGTCCATAGAGTTGGCGACATTCTCGACCAGCCCCGCGCGCACGGCTTCGGCCGCCGCGAGCGTACCGTTTTTGACAGCCTCGACCGAGGTGGCGCCATGGCCGATCAGGACCACGCCGCGCAGGCCCAAAAGAATTGCGCCGCCCTTGGCGTCGCCCGAAAGCTTGGCCTTTATCTCGCGCATCTGCTTTTTAATGAGCAGCGCGGCGATCTTGGTGCCAAGCGAAGACATAAAGACGCCCTTGAGCTCCTGCAGCAAAAACTTGGCAGCGCCCTCGGTGGCCTTGAGCGCAATATTGCCCGACATGCCATCGGCAACGACGACATCGAAGTTACCGGAGGTGATGTCCGTTCCCTCGCAGTTACCAACAAAGCCGGGAACGGCGGCTTTCATGGCTGGGAAGCAGGCCTTGGTAAAGTTGGAGCCCTTCTCGTCCTCGGTGCCGTTGGCAAGCAGGCCCACGCGGGGATGCTCGATGCCCAGGACGACGCGGGCATAGGCGCTACCCATCTGAGCAAAACGCACCATGTCATCGACCTCGACATCGGGGTTGGCGCCCATATCGCACAGCACCGTCAGACCGCCGGCGCGATTGGGCAGCGCATTGGTCAGACAGGGACGCACCGGCTGCTTCTTACCTTCGGCCATATATCTAAACGGCGTGACGTAGGCGGTCGCAGCGGCGGTCATGGCGCCGGTGGAGCCGGCGGAGAAAAAAGCGTCCGCAATTCCCTTCTTGATGGCGCGGCACGACAGCACGATCGAAGACTTGCGTTTGGTCATCACGGCGCGAATGGGATCGTCATCCATGGCGATAACGTCGGGTGCCTCCAGAGCCTCGACGCGCGCATGGGAGGCGGCAAAGGGATTGACGATTTCGGCGGGGCCAGCTGCCAAGACATCGATATCGGGATCGGCGGCAAGCGCAGCCTCGATACCATCGAGAACAACCTGAGGTTTCTCATCTCCGCCCACAACGTCTACACAAACGCGAACGTTACTCATATACATGCTCCTTATACAAAAATGGCCGACTCATTGAGCCGGCCATTGTGGTTCCATTTGGAACGGCATCGCATCCAGAGTATATCGTTACTCGGTAACGATAACCTCGCGGTCCTTGTAGAAACCGCAGCTGGGGCACACGTGGTGCGGAAGCTTGACAGCGCCGCAACGGGGGCAAGTGGACTGAGCCGCAGCCGAAATCTTCATGTTGGCGGAACGACGGGTGTGAGTGCGGATACGACCCTGCTTTTGTTTAGGTACGGGCATAGTGACCTTCCTTATGAACTATCCAGTGTGGCGATTACGCGCAAGTAGCGATACTACCACAGTTTTACTCATCGAGCTTGAGATTCTTCAATGCTGCAAATGGATTTTCCGTGGCAGCGGCCCATTCCGCCTCTGCCTGGGCGACGCAATCGCATTGCTCGACGTTGAGATTGCAACCGCATGTGGGGCACAGACCACGACAATCGGGCTTGCAGAGCACCACAAACGGCGTGTCCATAACGACCGCGTCATTGATGGGCTCGCCCAGATCGACGAGACGGTCCTCACCCAGGAGCTCGTAGCCGTCCTCGTAAGCCTCGGGATCCTCGGGCTCCTCAAAGAGGTAGAACTCCTCGATCTCGCCGGCGATATCAAACGAGGCGGGCTCCAGGCAACGGTCGCACTCGCCGGTGGCGTGCGCGCGGACCATGCCCGTGAGCAAGACACCGGTACCGGCATTGGTAAAGACAACGTCGTAGTCGATGCCATCCTGTAGCTGGTACTCTTTCTCGCCCACCGTGTAGGTGGCGACATCGACCTTACCGGTCAGCGGATACGAATCTCCAGGAAACTCGAGCTGCTCGGAAAGATCGACGGTAACGCTCGGGAACTCAGCCATTACCACTGACCATTCTGCTGGGCGGCACCCTCGTTGAGCTGCTGACGGCAACGGGTAACGGTGCCGGTCAGACTCTTGAGGTTCTCCTCCAGGTGCGTAAAGACCTGCTCTGCGTAGTCCTCGGCAGCATAACGCGTCTCGCGCTCGTACTGCTGGGCACGATCGCGGATGTCGTCGGCCTGCTGCTGCGCAAGGCGGACGATCTCCTGCTCACCGGCAATGGTGAGAGCCTGCTGCTGAGCGTCAGCGATGATGGAATCGGCCTGAGCGGCGGCGGAAGCCATGAGCTCCTCGCGCTCCTTAAGGATACGGCGGGACTTCTGCCACTCCTCGGGATAGCTCATGCGGATCTCGTCGAGGATGTTGAAGAACACGTCGGCGTCGATGACCTTGAACTGAGCGTTCTTGCCGAAAGGCGGCTTGGCTTCCTCGATCAGCCCTTCGAGCTCATCGACCAAGCTGACGATCCTATCGCCAGGAAAATTCTCGCCCGGCATCCGGTCTCCTTTCATAGGTAACATATCATCGTGCTAGTTTACCACATGCCACCAGGCAATAAGAAACGTCACGAAAAGCGATGTTTGAGCGCTTCGACCACGTTGGACGGGACAAACGTCGATACGTCACTACCGAGCGAGGCGATCTGGCGAACAACCGAGCTCGAGATATAGCCGTACTGCGGCGCGCTCATGACAAAGATGGACTCCAGCTCGTTATCCAAGCGATAGTTGAGGTCGGCCTGCTGCAGCTCGTACTCAAAGTCGGTCATGGCGCGCAGGCCCTTGACCACGGCCCCCGCCCCCTGCTCGCGAGCGAAGTCGACCAAGAGGCCGGTAAAGGGCAGGACCTCGACGCCGTCGATATCACCAAGCGCCTCGCGGGCCAGCGCCACGCGCTCATCGAGCGTAAACGTGGTGCCCACACCGTTTTTACCCTGCGACTCGGCAACAGCGACGATCACGCTGGGAAAGATGCGGCGGGCGCGGCGGATCACATCGATATGGCCAAACGTGATGGGATCGAAGGTGCCCGGGACGATCACGCGGTTGATGGTGTCACTCATGAGCATCCTCCTGAAACGTCGTGGCATCGTTGTTGTCAGCATCGGTGCCGGCGCTATCGCCCTCACCATCGTCATCGCCGACCCAACGAAGCAGGTCGACCGAGGTAATGCCGTAGCGCTTCTCACGTACAGTCTCAAAGTCTGCCGGATGCGCGCCCGCATCGGCGGCGGCATGCTCAAACAGGGCATAAGCGCCAGGTGCAAGCAGACCCTGCTGAGCCAGGTTCTGCAGCAGTTCCTCGACCGGCTCGGCACCAAAAGCATAGGGCGGGTCGAGCAGGACCAGATCAAAGGGGCCGCCCGGTACACGACCGCGCGAGGCACTCGCCAGCATGTCGCCCGTGACCACGCGCCAACGCGCACGGTCGCGGCAGAGCGACTCGATATTCTTGGTAATGAGCCGCGCGGCGTTGCGATCGATCTCAAACGTCGTGAGCGAGCGGGCCCCACGAGAGAGCATCTCTAACCCTAAGGCACCGGAGCCGCCAAAAGCGTCAAGCACACGAACCTCGTCCAAATCGAAATCGAATGCCGACATGACCATAGATGCGCACGCCTCGCGCACGCGATCGGTCGTGGGGCGGGTGACATCGCGACCACGGGGCTCCTCGATCTTACGACCGCGCCATTCGCCGCCGATGATTCTCATCCTCCGCTGACCTCCTTAAAGATGTGTCGATACCGCATGGCGACCGCATCGCGTAGAGGGCGCGTCGCCACGGAGTCAAGGTTGCAAGCATACCGCAAGAGCTCGACCGCGTCCAAATGGGCCCACTCGATCAATTCCTCGTCGGCATCGAGGTCAACAAAGCGCAAGGTCACGCCGCCATGCTGGCGGTAACCCAGGATTTCGCCCTCGTGGCGCAGACGCAGGTCCATCTGGGCGAGCGTAAAGCCGTCCGAGGTCTTCTCGAGCGACTGGAGGCGGTCTTGTGCCGCCGACGCGCCGCCGTTGCCCTTGGAGTGCGTCATGACCAGGCACGTACCCGACACGCTGCCGCGACCTACGCGCCCGCGCAGCTGATGCAAGGCCGCCAAACCAAAGCGCTCGCCATTCTCGATGACCATGACGGTGGCGTTGGGCACGTCAACGCCCACCTCGACCACCGTGGTCGAGACGAGCACATCAATCTCGCCACGCTTAAAGGCATCGAGTACCCGGTCCTTCTCCCCCGCCGGCATGCAGCCATGAAGACGCTCGATGGTAAGCCCCGGCAACGCAAGGCGCAGTCGGTCGAGCTCGGTTGCCGTATCGTGCAGCGGCACAGGCACGGTCACGCGGCCTTCGTCGTCGCGAGCGATGCCGGGTACGTCTTCGAGCTTATCGGCCGAATCGCTCGGCTCCACGAGCGGACAGATCACGTAGGCTTGCTGCCCCTTTTCGTGCGCCTCGCGAATGGCGCCATAGGCCAGGTCGCGACTCGACTCGGTGAGGACACGCGTCGTCACGCCGGCACCCGGAACGGGACGATGGCGGATGATGCTCGTATCCAGGTCGCCGTACACCGAAAGCGCCAACGTGCGCGGGATCGGCGTGGCAGTCATGACCAGCAAGTCGGCACCCGGGCCTTTTGCGCGTAGAGCGTTACGCTGGCCCACGCCAAAGCGGTGCTGCTCGTCGATCACCACAAGCGACAAATGCCTGAACGTGACGTTCTCCGAAAGCACCGCATGAGTACCAAAGAGCACGTCGAGCTCGCCAGACTGGAGCCGAGCATGAATCTGTTCACGCTCGGCCGCCGGCGTGGCGCCCGTCAGGAGCGCCCAGGTCATGCCAGCCTGCGAGAGCAAGGGGCCGGTCTTATCGGCATATTGACGCGCCAGCACGCCCGTGGGCGCCATAACGCAGGCCTGAGTGCCGTTATCGGCCGCAACCGCCAACGCGCAGGCGGCAACGGCGGTCTTACCGGTACCGACGTCGCCCAGCAGCAGACGGTTCATCACGCGACCGCCATCGCACATGTCATGCAGGATGTCTTGAAATGCAGCCTCCTGCTCATCGCTCAGCGAAAACGGCAGGGCCTGTTTAAGCGCAGTCAAATGCTCGCCCGCGGCATGCGCATAAGGCACCACGTCGACCATACCGCCATCGTTGCGCAGACGCAGCGCGAGCTGCAAGTAGAGACACTCCTCGTAGGCAAGACGCCGGCGCGCAATGTCGCGCTCGGCCATGCTCGAGGGAAAGTGGATCGAGCGCAGCGCACGGGCATTGCTCATGAGCTTCCGCTTTGCGCGCAGCGGCGCGGGAATGGGATCGAACGGATTGGCGACCACTTCGAGCGCACCGCTCACGATACGTCGCATCCATGCCTGACTCACGCCGTCACTTACGTAGTGGACCGGCAAAATGGTACCCGCGGCGCGCCCGTCCTCGAGCTTTTCAAAGTGGGGCGAGGCCATCTGCTTAAAGCCGTAGGCAAACTCGACCTTGCCCATCACGGCCAGGCGGTCGCCCTGCTTAAGCTGTTGGGCAATCCAAGGCTGACGGAAAAAGGCAACCTGCAGCACGCCCGTCTCGTCCACGAGCGAGACCTCAGTCACCTGCATACGCGGACGGGGCTGCTTTTGGACAATACGATCGACGGTGGCGATGATGGTGCACACGGCACCGATGGGCGCCATCTCGATGGACCACGAGCGAGTGAAGTCCAGGTAGCGATGAGGAATATGGAGAAGGAGGTCCCCCACCGTCCGAATTCCCAGACGACGAAGGGCCTCCTCACGTTTACCCGAAACATATTTGAGTCGCGCGATATCCTCGTCGAGCGCATTGCTCTGGGCAAAACGCTCCGAGACGCGCGGCACGGAGCACAGCTCGGACATAGGCAGAGCCTACTCGATCGAGAAGATCACGGGATAGAGCGGCTGCTCGCCACGATGGGCATCGATCTCCAGATCGGGCTGAGCCTCCTCGATGGCATCGACGATCTCCTGGAAGGCCTCGTCGGACAGCTCCTCGCCGGCCAGAATCGTCAGCGCGTCGCCCTCCTCTTCCTCCTGCATGCGGTTGATGCAATCGAGCGTGACCTGCTTCACGTCGGAACCGACCACGTCGATGGAGCCGGCGATGATGCCCATGACGTCACCGGAGTGAATCGGCGAGCCGTCGGAGGCGCTGGAGTCGCGTACGGCGCGGGTGACCTCGCCATCGCGGACCTCGCTGATAGCGTCGACCATGGCGGCAACAGCATCCTCGAGCTCGGAATCGGGCAGGACCGCGAACAGCGCGGAGAACGCCTGCGGAACAGTCTTGGTGGGAACGACGGCAACCTTCTTGTCGGTGCAGGCTGAGGCAGCGGCCTCGGCAGCCATGCGGATGTTACCGTTGTTGGGCAGGATAATGACCGAGGTCGCGTTGACCTGGTCCACCGCGCTCAGCAGGTCGGCAGTCGAGGGGTTCATGGTTTGGCCACCGGATACGACCACGTCGACACCGAGGGACTTGAGGATGTCGGCCTCGCCGGAACCGGCGGCAACGGCGACAAACCCCAGCGCCTTGGCGGGCTCGGCGGCCTTTTCCTGGTCCTCGTGAATCTTGGCAGTACGGTCGTGGGCCTCCATCTCCATGTTGTGGATAAAGACCTCGTAGATCTGACCGAGCTGCAGCATATGCTCGAGCACCAGGTTGGGGGTGTTGGAGTGCACGTGGATCTTATAGTCGGGGTAGGCGCCCACGAGCAGCTCGCAGTCGCCCATGGAACCCAGGAACTTAAGGCACTCATCCTCGTCAAACGGGGCGTCTGCCTTAAAGAGGAACTCGTTGCAGTAGCGGAACTCCGAGCCTTCCCAATCGTCATTGGCCTCGATCTCAACACGGCCAAGAGCGGCATCGCGGGCAGAGCCGGCGGAGTCAAACGTAGCGGAGAAATCCTCGACCACGGTGCTGCGACCAAGAGCGGCAGCCACAAAGTTCTCGAGGAAAATGGCAAATCCAAAGGCGCCGGAGTCGACCACGCCGTTCTCCTTCAGAACGGGCAGCAGGTCGGGCGTGCGGGCGACAGACTGGTACGCCTCGACGACAATAGCATCGAGCGCATCCTCGGCCGAGAACTTCTTCTTCTCGCACTCATCGGCCTTGGTCGAGACATCGCGCAGGACCGTGAGGATCGTGCCCTCGATGGGCTTGCGGACAGCCTGGAAGGCAACCTTGACGGCACGACGGAAGGCGAAGGCGATATTGGCGGACGTAACGGGCTCGTCGGCAGAGACAAGGCCCTCGGCCACGCCGCGCAGAATCTGCGAGGTGATAACACCGGAGTTGCCGCGGGCACCCATCAGGGAACCGTGGGTAATGGCGCCGGCGATGGCTTCCATGTCGGCGTCGGCAGGAAGAGCAGAAAGCTCCTTGGTCACCGAGGCGAGCGTGAGCGACATGTTGGTACCGGTGTCGCCGTCGGGTACGGGGAAGACGTTGAGCTTGTTGATCTCCTCGGCCTTGTCGGAAACAGCAGCCGCAGCGATCGGAAAACAGGTGCGAATGGTCTTTGCAATCATGAGTGGTGAAATCTCCGTATTCGGATGCTAGTTCAGACGGCTCTTGAGCGCGTCGATGTGAATGCCGATCTTAAGGCTGGCGGGATCGATCTGGGCGATCTCCTGCAGGGTGAAGGCAACGGAGCTCGAAAGATTGTGGCAGACGGACTTCATGTTGACGCCGTTCTCGAGCACGACGTGAAGATCGACCGTGAGGCCGTTCTCGTCGGCGGAGACAAGCACGCCCTTGCGGAGGCGCTGACCGGCAAGCAGGCGCACGCTCCCGGCGCCCTGGAGCTGTTCGGCCATACCGACGACGCCATAGCACGTCATCGCGGCATAACCGGCAATATCGGCAATAACGTCATTCGAGACGCTCAGGCTGCCGTTAATGGTCTCAGACACAAGAATCTCCTTATCTGGTGCTCGCGGCACCATGTCGTGGGAGCAATCACTGCAATATTTTACAACGAGCGCGCCATGTTGAGGTGGTGGGTCGCGGGATTACATCCTCGACACGAAATGTTGATATGGCAACGTTCGCTCTAGGCGATCGTGACATGAAAAAACCCGCCGCATAAGCGACGGGTTTTACAACCTGGCTCCCCGGGTAGGACTCGAACCTACAACAGCGCGGTTAACAGCCGCGTGCTCTACCATTGAGCTACCGAGGAATTTGAAAGCCCTGCGAAATGGGCTGAGAAACTCTGGCTCCCCGGGTAGGACTCGAACCTACAACAGCGCGGTTAACAGCCGCGTGCTCTACCATTGAGCTACCGAGGAATAGGTGCGTGCTCTCAAGCAACGAAGTTTATTATACGGACGATTGGGCGAAGGGCAAGAACTTTTTTAAGAAATTTTCCGACCTAGTCATTGGCCTTGATTATCAACTTTATCCGAACACCTCCCACATTCATCCGCACATGTACGGATGAATGTGGGAACCCGATACCCTGAGGGCCGGATCGGCCGGCCCCGGGAGATCGGAGGACGGCATGTCCGGAAAGAGGAAGAAGGGTTCCGCGGAGGCGGCCCCGAGGGCCTACGGCAGGCTCACCAGGCACGAGCGGGACACGGTCCAGAGGATGCTGGAGCGCAGGGCCTCGTGCAGGGAGATCGCCAGGGAGCTGGGCAGGTCGCCCTCGACGGTGAGCGCCGAGGTGGCGTCGCACAGGTTCGTGACGGCGCCGAAGTCCAGGCGCGGCGAGCGCGTCGACGCCTCCGCCGACCTGTCGGCGGCCTGCCCGCGCCTGGCGGCGTGGCCGCGATGCTGCAACGGGTGCGGCCGGTACCGCGCGATGGGCTGCAAGCGCCGCCCGCACGTATTCTACGAGGCCCGCGCCGCGCAGCTGTGCGCCGACTCGGTCCTCGTCTCGTCCAGGCGCGGGATAGACGCCGACGAGCCCGCCGCGGCGGCCAGGCTGGAGGCGATAAGGGGCTGCCTGCGCCGGGGGCTCTCCCCCGAGCAGATGGCGGCGCGCAACGGCGGCCCGGTGGACCTGTCGCCCTCGACCATCTACCGCTGGGTCTCGGCGGGCTACGACGGCATGACCAACATGGAGCTCAGGCGAAAGGTCGGCTACAGGCCGAGGAAGCGCGCCGCGGGCCGGGCGGCCACGCGCCACTCCGCCCGCAGGTCGCACGCCGCGTTCCTCGCCCTCGGGGAGGACGCGTGCGCCGCGGCCTGGGAGATGGACACCGTCGAGGGCGCCCGGGAG
>JAXJPE010000124.1:0-8625 GCA_036426035.1 Collinsella sp. | reverse complement strand
TGACGAGGCTGTGGCGCGGGAGCGCGCGGCGAGCCTGGGGCTGTCGGGTTTGGATGGGCGCCACCCGTACGATCTTTCGGGCGGACAGCGTCAACTGCTTGCGTTGGCAAAGCAGCTGCTGATTGGCCCCGAGCTGCTATTGCTCGATGAGCCCACCAAGGGTCTAGACCTGGCCAGCCGCCGCATTATCGCCCACGCCTTGCGTGACCATGCGAAGGCTGGCGGCACCGTCATCATGGCTACGCACGATCTGGATTTTGCCGAGCAGGTTGCCGATGACATTGCCATGATGTTCGACGGTGAGATTGCCTGCATGGAGCCGCCGACCGACTTTTTTGCCGACAACGTGTTCTACAGGGCGTGATGGGATGACGGATTATCGCGTCGCGCGCCTACTAGCAAAACTGGAGATCCCACTGCTGCTGGCGGTGCCGGCGGTAATGGCCGCGGCGTTGCTGGCGGGCGTTGAGCAGGCGGCGCTTGCCATGCTTGTCGTGGTGGCGCTGGTGCTCGCGCTGTTTTTTGCGGGCTACGAGGCGTCGCGACCGGGCCTGCGCCAGATTATGCCAACGCTGGTTTTGGCGGCGTTGGCCGCGGCGGGGCGCATCTTGTTTGGCCCCATTCCCGACTTTAAACCTGTGAGTGCCATCGCCATTATCGCCGGGGCGACGCTCGGTCGTCGTAACGGCTTTATGGTCGGTGCGCTGGCGGCGCTGACCAGCAACTTCTTTTTTGGACAGGGCATGTGGACGCCATGGCAGATGTATGCCTGGGGCCTGGTTGGCTATGTTGGCGGCGCGCTGGCGCATGCGGGCGCGTTCGGCCGTGCGGATGGAGCTGTGCGCATGCCGGCGCTGATGGCGTACGGCTTTGCATCGGGCCTGCTCTACGGCGTGGTAATCAACGCCTACGACATCATCGGTTTTGTGCAGCCGCTCACGTGGGCGGGCGCCGTGGCGCGTCTTGCCACGGCAGTGCCGTTCGATATCACACACGGCCTCGCGACCTGCGTGTTCTTAGCCGCCCTGTACAGGCCCTGGTGTCGACGGATCAACCGCGTCGTCGTGAAGTACGGACTGTAGGGCTGGTTGCGTTCCCTTACGAACTTGCGGTGGAATAGTTCTCGTTTGGGGTATTTGTTGCCCAAACAGGAACTATTTCACCGCAACTTATAGGGGGAGAGGGGTCGCATGATCTGTTTCCCTCCGTCCCCAGGGGATCAGCTGGGGTTAGAGCTCTAGCGTGAGGGTGACGGGACAGTGGTCGCTGCCAAAGATGTCGCCACGGATACCGGTGTCGCGAACGTCGGCGGCGATTGAATCACTTACCAGGAAGTAATCGATGCGCCAGCCGGCGTTGTTCTTGCGGGCATTAAAGCGGTAGCTCCACCAGCTGTAGACGCCCTCGACGTCGGGGTTTGCCGCGCGCCAGGTATCGGTAAACCCGGCGTTGAGCAGCTCGGTAAACTTGCCGCGCTCCTCGTCCGAAAAGCCGGCGTTGCCGCGGTTGGACTTGGGGTTCTTAAGGTCGATCTCCTCGTGCGCCACGTTAAAGTCGCCGCAGGTTACGACGGGTTTGCCAGTCTCGCGCTCGAGCGCGTTCAAAAAGCCGCGGTAGGCATCGTCCCAGGCCATACGCACATCGATGCGCGCGAGCTCATTTTGGGCGTTGGGCGTGTAGACATCCACGAACCAAAACTTGTCGAACTCGAGCGCACAGACGCGGCCCTCGGTTGCGGCTTGGGCGACGAGCTCGGCCGTCTCGCCCTCGCCGGCGTAAGGCAGCAGCGCGTCGGCGCGCAACACGCGCAGCGGTTCCTGGCGGCTAAAGACCGCAGTGCCCGAATAGCCTTTACGCTCGGCGTAGCTCCAGGTTTGGTGATAGCCGGCCAGGTCAATATCGACCTGGCCCTCCTGCAGCTTGGTCTCCTGCAGCGCCAAGATATCGACATCGAGTTCTTGCGCGATTTGGATAAAACTCGGGTCCTTTTTGAGCACGGCGCGCAGGCCGTTGACGTTCCACGAGGCGAAAGTGTAAGTCTGAGGCATGGTGTCCTTTCGACGGGGTTGGCAGGCTTAAGATTAGCGCAACAGGGGCGGTGGTGGGCTCCGCGCGTGTCGATCCAAAGGCTGCGCGCCGGGCAAGCGCCCGCCGCCATCCGACCAACAAGGACGGAGGACTCATATGACGCAGGCAATAACGGATCCCAAGCAGGCCTCCGCCGCGCTGGAAGAGCTGTTCGGCACCCACGAGCGCGTGGTGTTCTTTGGCGGCGCGGGTGTTTCCACGGCAAGCGGCATTCCCGATTTCCGCAGCGTGGACGGCCTGTATCACCAGCAGTTTGCCTATCCGCCCGAAACCATGCTCTCGCACAGCTTTTACGAGACACATCCGGCGGAGTTCTTCGATTTTTACCGCACCAAGATGATCGCGCTTGGCGCCAAGCCCAACCGCTGTCACACCAAGCTGGCCGAGCTGGAGCGTGCCGGCAAGCTCGACGCCGTGGTGACGCAAAACATCGACGGCTTGCATCAGATGGCGGGCTCGCAGCGCGTGTTTGAGCTGCACGGCTCGGTCCACCGCAATATCTGCCAGACGTGCGGCGCGGTCTACAGCGCCGAATGGATTTGCGCGCGCGAGCACGAGGGTGCCGCGGGCGTGCCCGTGTGCCCCGCGTGCGGTGGTCGCATCAAGCCCGATGTGGTGCTCTACGAAGAGCCGCTCGACGAGCACGTGTTGATCGGTGCCGTTGCTGCCATCGCCGCGGCCGATGCCCTCATTGTGGGCGGAACCTCGCTCGTGGTGTATCCGGCGGCAGGCCTTACGCGATACTTTACCGGCGATACGCTGGCCATATGCAACCTTGCTCCCACCGATCAGGATGCAAATGCCGACCTGCTGATTTCTTGCGACATCGCGGCCGCGTTTACGTTCTAGCCCGCGCGCGCGGATACAATAGAAAGACTGAGTGCAAAGCGACCTCGCCGCCAGCTCCCCAAGCTCGGCGGCGTGGGCATTTTAGGAGGATGTTCATGGCGAACGATAGCAAGACATGGCGGTGCGGAAAGTACGAGCTCAGCTTTGACCGTCCGCGCATCATGGGCGTCCTCAACGTGACGCCCGATTCGTTTAGCGACGGCGGCGAGCACTTCGACCCGGATGCCGCCATCGAGTACGGCCTGGCGATGCTCGACGCCGGCGCCGACATCATCGACGTGGGAGGCGAGTCCACGCGCCCCGGCTTTACCCCGGTCAACCCCGACGAGGAGGCTCGCCGCGTGCTGCCCGTGGTGCGCGCGCTGGCCAAAGAGGGCGCCATCGTCTCGATCGACACGCGTCACGTGGCGGTCGCCAAGGCGGCCGTGCGCTGCGGCGCCTCGATCGTCAACGACGTGACCGGCTTCACCGATCCCAAGATGGTCGAGTTTGTCGCGACGAGCGCCTGCGGCGTCATCGTGATGCACGCCGGCGAGGTCGCGGTGCCCACGCGCACGCATGCAACGGTGCAGCTCGATACCTCGGCCGCGGCATTTGTTGCCGAGAAGGCGCGCGAGGCGGCCGCCGAGGCTGCGCGCGAGGCCGAGAAGCCTGCCCGCCGTCGCCGTGGCAAGCTGCTGGGTGAGCCCAAGGTTGAGGCCAAGCTTCCGGGCGGCGTGGTGCAGCCCTCGCTGCCGTTTGGCGATCCGGAGCCCGCGCCCGAGCCTACGGACGAGCAGAAGCAGGAGACACCGGCCGCCGAGCAGGCTGCCCCTGTCGCCGAGGCCGCTGCGACCCCTGAACCCGCGCCGGAGCCCAATGATCACCTGGCCGCCATGATGCGCCGCAGCGCCCGCCGCGAGGAGGCCTACGTGCCCACCTCGCAGCTCCGCCGCTTTACCCTGCCCGATTCGGCGCCCATCATGCGCCGCGTCATGGGCTTTCTGTCCGACCAGGCCCGCACGCTCATCCATGCTGGCGTATCGCGCGACCGCATCTGCATCGATCCCGGTCCGGGCTTTGGCAAGACGGCTAACGAGGATATCGTCATCCAGCGCGAGACCGCCAAGATGGCGTCGCTGGGCTATCCGCTCATGTGCGCCGTGTCGCGCAAGCGTTTTGTGGGCGCCGTCTCGGGCGTGACCGAGGCCGCCGCGCGCGATGCCGCCACGTTTGGCGTGTGCCTGGGCGCCATCCAGGCCGGCGCCAACATCGTGCGCGTTCACGACGTCACCGGCTTTGCGCAGTTCCTGAACGGCTACTGGGCTGTCGCAAAGCCGCAGCCGCGCCGTGCGTTTGTGGCCGTGGGCTCCAACCTGGGGCATCGTTGCGACAACATCCGCGCCGCGCGCGACATGATCGCCGAGATTCCGCTCACCTGCGTGTCCAACTGCTCGCGCATCTACGAGAGCGAGCCGGCCTACGAGACGCGCCAGGACGCATTTGCCAACGCCGTCATCGAGATTAAGACCGAGCTGGCGCCGTTGGTGCTGCTCGACGAGCTTATGAAGATCGAGGCCGAGCTGGGGCGCGACCGCTCCAAGAAGGCCAAGGTCAACGGCCCGCGCACCATCGACCTGGACCTGCTGTGGATGGACGGCGAGACCCACGGCGGCAAAAAGCTGCGCCTGCCGCATCCGCTCATTGGCGAGCGCGACTTTGTGCTGGTGCCGCTCGAGGACCTGATGCACGACCCGGCGCGGTTCTTCCGCTACAACGGCGTCGAGGTCAAGGAGCCCGAGGACCGCGTGGGCCATATCGTGGGCGAATTGGGGCGTATGTAGATGATTGAGATGAATGCTGCGGCCGTTGGCACCGAGCTTGACGCCGCGCGCGACGCGGGCCGCGAGGGTGCGTCCGCGGGCTGGTGCGCTTGGAGTGCGGGTGAGGCGTCGTTGACGTTTTCGCTGGTTGTGCGCCCCGATGTGAATATGCATGCCTTCCACGGCCTGCCGTTTGTGGCCGCGATGGGCATGATGGACGCGCTCGTGGGCACGGCTTCGACGCCGGGGTTGGGCCTTGCCGGTAAGGTGGGCATTGAGTGGCCGAGCGATATCGTGTACGGCGCGCCCGCGTTTGAGACGTCGTTCGCGCGCGTTGCCGTCAACGGCGGTGCCGGCGCCGCGGGCATGTTTGGTGCCGTAACGGTGGATATTGAGCGTTCGGCGTTGAGCGAGCTCGGTGTAGATGTGGCTGACGAAGCGCTGGTCGAGGCGCTGTCCGCCGCTGTGCTGACCCGCGTTGACGCCTGGGCGGTTGCCGCCAACACGCCGCAGGGCGCTGCCGGCCCGCTGGCTCCCGTGCTGGGCGAGTATTTCGATATGGTGCCGCTGCTGGGTCGCCAAGTTGCAGCGGTGTCGCCCAACGGCCTGCTGCTTGCGGTCGGTGTGTTTGCGGGCCTGGACATCTGGGGCCGCGCGACCATCAAGACCGATGCCGGCGAGCAGGAGTTTCCGCCCGAGGCCGTACGGATTCGCGGGCTGTAGCGCGGGGCGCCAGCGCTCAAAGATAACGATGACAACGAAGCCCTCTTCGGCCTGCACCGGGGAGGGCTTTTGCGTGACCCGAGAGAATAGCCGCGTCGATCCTATTCCTCAAAACTGAAAATTTTTCAGTTTTGAGGAATAGGCTTGGCGAACGTTTGCGGGGGGCTGTGGCATCGGGCGTGCTCGACTTAAGCCCCTGCCTTACCCCAGCTCCTGCATGCGGCGGTAGATTTCGCAGATACCCTTGATGGTGAGTTGTCCGTCGACCACGTCGAAGGCATCGGTCGAATCGGCGACGATGCCGGCGAGACCGCCCGTGGCGATAACGGTGGCGTCTTCGCGTCCCAGCTCGCGCTTCATGCGTGCGACCAGGCCCTCGGCCATGGCGGCGGCGCCCATCACGGCGCCGACCTTGATGCATTCCTCGGTGTCGCGACCGATGGCGTGCTCGGGTGCCTCGAGCGGCACGCTGGCGAGCTTGGCGGCACGGGCGGCAAGCGCGTCCATGGAGATGCGGATACCCGGCGCGATCGCTCCGCCAATGTAATAACCGTCCTCATCGATGACGTCGATATTGGTCGCGGTGCCAAAGTCCACCACGATCGCCGGCGCGCCGTAGAAAGTTTCGGCCGCAACGGCGTTGGCGACACGGTCGGCGCCTACGGCCTGGGGACGCGCCGCACGCAGCTTGGTCACCGCGGCCGTCTGCGGTCCGATGACGATGGCATCCGCCGCGATGCGGTCAGCCACGGCGTGCCACTCGCGCGAGAGCTGCGGCACCACACCGGCAAAGGCGATCGCATCGACCGCGTCGAGCGAAAGGCCGTACATCTTAAAGAAGCCCATCAGACGCACATGGATCTCGTCGGCAGTGTAGGAGCGGTCGGTGGGCATGCGCCACGACTGCACCAGCTCGTCTCCGTCAAACAGACCCATGGCCGTCTGCGTGTTTCCCATATCGATAGCGAGCAGCATGTCTACTCCCAGTGTTGGCATAAAAGGACGCGCACCATTGTATACGCGCCGTCGACGGCGCTCGGCTGCGATTCGTTTACGGTGATGCGGACTGAGGGGTTTTAAATATGAAGGAATTATGCTCTACGAGATTTTCCTTGCCGTTTACCGAACTCCCACGTAATATTCTTTCTTGCGCACATGAGGCGCCCAGACATTGCGGGGTGGAGCAGTCTGGTAGCTCGCCGGGCTCATAACCCGGAGGTCGTAGGTTCAAATCCTGCCCCCGCGACCAAGAACTTGCAGCTCGTCGGCTTAGCCGGCGAGCTTTTTTATTATCCAGGGACCATCTTTCGGTCCAATTTTCGGTCTCTCAAACAAAATCTCAATCTGTAACATCTAGACCCGATCTGGGTGGCTAGGTGTTACAGATCGAGATATACCGATGGGTTGGGTCCCGTTTGTCTAAATCTGTAACACGAGGAGTGATTTTTGTCGTCTAATTGTTACAGATCAAGATTATTCGGAAGCCCGGTTTGGTTTGTCTCGATCTGTAACGCCTAGGGCCGGTTTTGGTCGATAGATGTTACAGATCGAGACGTTTTGTTGGGATGGTTTCTATTGTCTCGATCTGTAACAGGTAGGGGTCAAAAGTGGGTCTAGATGTTACAGATTGAGATGTTTGGTCGGACCGAATTTGTTCGTCTCGATTTGTAACATCTAGGGTCGTTTTTGGTCTGCAGGTGTTACAGATCGAGATTTTCCGACGGAACGCTCCCGTTTGTCTCGATCTGTAACAGCAAGACCCGGTTTTGCCGAGTAACTGTTGCAGATTGAGACAAACCGACGGGCCGCCCCCGCCCCATCTACCTGCCGCTATCTGCTATCCGCCGATTTCCGTTGCGCCGCCGTGCTCTCATGCCATATCCTCTAGACAACTACGCGGCACCATCGCCGCCGCGCCTACAAGAGAGGAATGTCCATGACCGCACCTTCATCCAAACTGCTCCAGCCCATTACGGTTGGCCCCCTTGAGCTCAAGAACCGCATTATGTTCCCGCCGCTGACCACCGGTTACGAGGAGCGCGACGGTTCCATTGGCGAGCGCAGCCTGGCTTTTTACGAGCGCCTGGCCCGTGGCGGCGTGAGCTACATCGTCATTGGCGACGTCGCTCCCGTCATGACCGCGAGCCCCACGCCCAAGCTGGCGACCGACGCCCAGATCCCCACGTTTAAGGCGCTGGCCGATGCCGTCCACAAGCACGGTGCCAAGGTTGCGCTGCAGCTGTTCCACCCCGAGTACGACGTGCCCGGCGTCGGCCGCATGGTCATGGGCTCCATGGCCGCTGCCAAGGCCGCGCAGGAAGCCAAGGCCGCCGGTGACGAGGAGACCTTTGCCGCCAAGATGGCCGAGTCCAACGAGATCCGCAAGCAGGCATACGCCAAGCTGCACCACGACATGCAGCACTTTGTGAACGAGGCGAGTGTAGAGCAGCTCACCCAGATTAAGGAGGCTATCGCCGCCTCGGCCGCTCGCGCGCAGCAGGCCGGGATTGATGCCATCGAGGTCCACGGCGACCGCCTGGTGGGTTCGCTGTGCTCGGCCATCCTCAACCAGCGCACCGACGAGTACGGCGGCTCGTTCGAGAACCGCGTCCGCTATGCGCTGGAGGTAGTCGCTGCCATTAAGGAGGCCGCGCCGCAGCTGATGGTGGAGTACAAGCTCCCCGTGATCATGGAGAACCCCGACGGCACGCCGCGCGGCAAGGGCGGCCTGCAGCCCGACGAGGCCTGCGAATTTGCCAAGCTGCTCGAGGGTGCGGGCATCGACATGATCCAGGTTGCACAGGCAAATCACACCGGCAACATGGGCGACACCATTCCGCCCATGGGCGCCATGCCCTACAACTGGACGCTACCCGTGGCCGAGCGCGTCAAGGCCCTGGTCTCCGTGCCGGTGGCAACCGTGGGCCGTGTTGTCTCGGTCGAGGCCGGAGAGAAGATTCTGGAAGACGGCGCGGCCGACATCATCGCCTACGGCCGCTCGCTCATGTGCGACCCCGACATGGCGCTGAAGGCCGCCACGGGCGAGCCCGTTCGCGAGTGCCTCAACTGCAACAAGGGCTGCGTCGATGCGATTCAAAATCGCAGGTACATCTCGTGCGTGCTCAATGCCGAGAACGGCGACGAGGCGACCATCGCCATCAAG
>JAXJPE010000123.1:0-4247 GCA_036426035.1 Collinsella sp. | reverse complement strand
TCGGCGAGCTGGCCCTCCTTGAACACGCGGTCGAACTCGGCCTGAGCCTCGTCGCCGGCGCCGGCGCCGTGGTAGGTGTCGCACAGGTCGCGGCCCAGAGCGCGCTTGAGCTCGTAGGGGTCGGCGGAGCCATCGGCCAGGGCGGCGTCGATCTTGTCGACCTCGGCAGGGGTGAGCGAGCTGGCCAGACGATAGTACTTGCCGATCATCTCGTCGGGGATGGACATGGTCTTGCCGAACATATCCTTGGGAGCGTCGGTCAGGCCGATGTAGTTGCCATAGGACTTGGACATCTTGCGCACGCCGTCGGTGCCCTCGAGCAGCGGCATGGTGAGCGCGATCTGCGGCTCCATGCCCATTTTCTCCATGAGCTCACGGCCGGCGAGCAGGTTGAAGAGCTGATCGGTGCCGCCCATCTCCACGTCGGCCTTGATCTGCACGGAGTCGAAAGCCTGCATCACGGGATACAGGAACTCATGCAGGGCGATCGGCGTCTGAGACTGGTAGCGCTTAGTAAAGTCGTCGCGCTCAAGGATGCGGGCGACGGTGAACTTGGAGCATACCTGCAGCAGGCCGGCCAGGTCCATCGAAAGGATCCAGTCACCGTTGTGCACGATGGTGGTCTTCTCGGGATCCAGGATCTTCATGGCCTGGCTCACATAGGTCTCGGCATTGGCCTCGATCTGCTCCTGCGAAAGCTGCGGACGCGTGGAGTTCTTGCCCGAGGGGTCGCCGATCAGCGCGGTACCGTTGCCGATGATGAGGGTGACGTTGTGGCCCAGGTCCTGGAACTGACGCATCTTGCGCAGCGGCACGGCGTGGCCCAGGTGCAGGTCGGGGCTGGTGGGGTCGACGCCGAGCTTGATGTTGAGGGGCTCGCCCTTCTCAAGCTTCTTGCGAAGGTCGGCCTCGGGAACGATCTGCGCGGCGCCCGAGGTGATGATACGCATTTGCTCGTCAACAGACAGCATTGGGTATCCTCCTTTTGCTATAGCACCCTCGCCGAAAACGGCGGTGCTGGAAGTCCATAAACTCTCTTATGATAACAAACTGACGCGACGCGGCACCTACGACAGGAAAATCCTCGTCCTGCCGCATGCGTCAATGGCAACTGGCAGACGTGTACCGTCACGCTCGACCAGATAGCGTGCCTGCCGACGACGCAAGCAGTCACGACAATGGACCTGCCCCGTCGCATCGGTGGCGCAGACGCCCTCGGCGGTCAGCAGGCAGTGCTCGCACACCATGAGCTCGGGGCAATCGGCATCGACGGGGCCCAAAACATCAGGTTCGGCCGTCAGTTCGGCAATACGTTTCGCATCATTGCCGAGCAACTCGGCCGGCAAGTACACCCGCCCCGCACCGAGTCCGCGCAGCCAGGTAAGCGTGGCCCGATTCGCGCAGAACACCGGCGCCGCCACGTCAAACGTCACGCCCAGCTCGCGAGCGATCACCACCTGTCCCAGGTTGCGGCAGACGACGTGCCCGGCACGCTGCATCAGTGAGCGGGTCCAGTCAGCGTCACTCGCGCGGCACACCTCGTCAAGCACCACAACGGCGTCGGACAAATCGAGTTCTCCGCACGGGTCGGCATCCATCAGCTGCCAAGCAAAAACCATGCGAGTGGGAACCGCGCACTCCACCAACTCCGTCGATGCACCGCCATCCACCGCAACGCCCTCAAACGGCAGCACTTCAACGGCGCGAGCAGCAGGCACGACCGCATCGGCCTCGGCATGCATGCGCTCCAGGGCCGTCGCCGTCTGCTCCAACACACCGGCGCTGCGAATCAGGTACACCTCGCAGCCCGTGTCCACCTTACGCTTGCAATGCACGACGACGCGCTTCCCCGCTGCGGCATCCACCGGGCAGGGCACCTGCGGCCAGCGCTTGGGCACATCGGGACGCGCGTCGACACCCGGATAGAACCGAATCTCGAGCGTGTCACCCGCCGCCACGGCGGCGTCGAGCTCAACGGTCACCTCTTCGTGGCCCACAGCGACCAAGCGCCCCACGCGCACGCCCTGGTTAATTGCGCGCTCAAAGCTCATCAGCTCGGCACCCGAACGCCCTCGCAGGTACGCATCGGTAAACCCACGGTTAAACGACCTTCCCAGCTCGCGCTCAAGCTCTTCCACGGCACCGGGGTCCCACGCGCCGTCGCACAGCATATCGAGTGCCCGGCGCCACACCCGCACCACGTTGAATACGTAATCGGGGTTCTTCATGCGCCCCTCGATCTTGAGCGACGCCACGCCGGCATCTACAAGCTCGGGCAGATGCGCAATACCCAGATAGTCGCGCGGGCACAGCAGGCGATCTCCCTCGACGGCGACAACGCTCTGCCCCGCCTCGTCCACCAGGTCGTACGCCAGACGGCACGGCTGCGTGCAGTCGCCGCGCATCGCCGAGCGCCCACGCCGCAGGGCCGAGAACTCGCACGCCCCCGAATAGCCGATGCAAATCGCACCGTGGCAGAATACCTCGATGGGCACGCCAGTAGCGCAAAGCGTCCCAATCTCCGCCATGCTCAGCTCGCGCGCAGTCGTCACGCGCTCAACTCCCAACTCCTTGGCAGCCAACTGCACGGCACCCTCGCCATGAGCGCCCGCCTGCGTGGACAGGTGAATCTCGACCCCGGGAATCGCCGCGCGCAGCGCGCAGGCCAACCCGGCATCGGCGACAATCAGAGCATCGGCGCCCAGCTCCAGTGCATGAGCTCCCAACACCACCGCGTCGGACAACTCATCGTCAAACACGAACACGTTGAGCGTTACGTACACACGCACGCCATGGGCATGCGCCACGGCGCAGCCGCGCGCAAACTCGTTATCCGTAAAGCCATGGGCGCTCACACGGGCGTTAAAGCCGCCCAACCCCGCATAGATGGCATCGGCACCCGCGGCGATGGCCGCAAGCATCTGGTCGAGTCCACCCGCCGGCGCCAGCAGCTCGGGCAGCGCCGCACCGGCATCATCCAATCCAGTCTCGTATTGTCCGCTCGGCCCCATCGTCCGAATCGCCATCGGCAAACTCCTTACCAAGGTATGCATTCACTCTGAAAAATGCCGTCTTCCAGCATACACGAGGCCTCGCGCGCCCCGTTTGGTTTATCGTGTAATAACTTATGTCCATCCTGCCCCGACGGTACATCCACCGTCCGGCACGACATACCTGGAGGTCAATATATGGGTCCTCGCCAACGACAGGGACGCAGCCGTTCAAAGACGCATGCTCTGCCCATAATCCTGCTCTCGTTTTTGGGCTTTTTGCTTATCGCGGGCGTGGCGTTTGGCATCGGCATGGTCGGCAACGTCAACCGCTGGCTGTCCGATCTGCCCGACTACACCGACGCCAACGCGTATCTGGTGAGCGAGCCCACCGAGATCGTCGACTGCAACGGCAACAAGATTGCAAGCTTCTACACGCAAAACCGCAAGTCCATCACCAAGGACGAGGTCTCCCCCTACGTGCTGCAGGGCACCGTTGACGTCGAGGACGAGCGCTTCTACGAGCACGGCGGTATCGACCTGTGGGGTATCGCGCGTGCTGCGGTGGCAACCCTCGGCGGCGGACACGAAGGCGCCTCGACTATCACCCAGCAGCTGGTGCGCAACACCATCCTGCAGGAGGAGCAGTTCGACTCGACCATCGAGCGTAAGGTGCGCGAGGCCTACATCGCCGTCAAGATGGAGGATATGTACTCCAAAGACGAGATCCTCATGATGTACCTCAACACCATCTATTACGGCCACGGCGCCTACGGCATCGAGGCCGCAGCCGAGACCTATCTGTCCAAGAGCGCCGCCGACCTCACCCTGAGCGAGGCCGCGCTGCTCATCGGCCTTCCCAACTCGCCCTCGCAGTACGACCCCACGGTCAACCCCGACCTGGCGCTGTCCCGTCGCAACAAGGTCCTTGACAACATGTTGCGCCTGGGCCACATCACGCAGGAGGAGCACGATGCCGCACAGGCCGAGCCCATCACCCTCAACGTGACCGAGATTTCGGGCAGCGGCGTCGACGTATACTCGCAGCCCTACTTTGTCGCCTATGTTAAGCAGCTGCTGGAGCAGGAGTTCTCGACCGACGTGCTCTTTAAGGGCGGCCTGACCGTCAAGACCACCATCGACCCCACGATGCAGCAGGTGGCAGAGAATGCCGTCCGCGAGCAGCTCGACACGCTCTCACTCGACGGCCTGGACATGGGCATGGTCGTCGTCGACCCCAAGACCGGCTACATCAAG
>JAXJPE010000122.1:0-14552 GCA_036426035.1 Collinsella sp. | reverse complement strand
TTGCAGCACGATCTTGAGCGCGTAATGCCCATTATCAACCGCGAGGGTTCCGACTCCGCGATTCTGGATAACGTGCTCGAGTTTTTGGTCATGAACGGTCGCCCGCTCACGCGTGCCGCGTCCATGTTGCTGCCCGAGCCGTGGGACCACAACGACAGCCTGAGCGAGGAGCGCCGCGCCTACGACGCCTACCAGTCCATGCTCATGGAGCCGTGGGACGGTCCTGCTGCCATCGCCTTTACCGACGGCCGCACCCTGGGTGCCGCCCTCGACCGCAACGGCCTGCGCCCGGCCCGCTACTACGTGACGCGCGACGGCCGCTTTATGCTGGCGAGTGAGGTGGGCACCATCGAGGTACGCCCCGAGAACATTTTGACGAGCGGCTGCCTGGGACCGGGTCAGATGCTCGAGGTCGACTTTGCCCGCGGCCGCGTGATCTACAACGACGAGCTGCGCGCCCGTTACGCCAAGGAAAAGCCCTACCGCGACTGGATCGCCGAGGAGACGCTGACGGTCGATGCGCTCGATAAGCCCGCCGCGGCGACGCCGGCCGAGGACGCCGAGGTGCCCGCCGCCGTGCGCATGGCCAAGCTCGGCTATCACTGGGACGACGTCGACGAGGTCGTGCGCCCCATGGCCCAGCAGGGCAAGGCGCCGCTCGCCTCGATGGGCATCGATGCGCCGCTGGCCTGCCTGTCCAAGAAGACGCGCTCGTTCTTTGACTACTTCTATCAGTTGTTCGCCCAGGTCACGAACCCGCCGATCGACGCCCTGCGCGAGCATATGGTGACTTCGACCACGCTCTACCTGGGCAACCACGGCAACTTGCTCGAGGACTCCCGTACGGCCTGCCAGCTGGTGCGCCTGGAGCGCCCGCTGCTGAGCGAGGAGGAGTTCGACCGCATTTGCGCGATTGACCGTGTTGGCTTTAAGACCCGCCGGTTCCGTGCCGTGTACCGCCGCGATGCCGGCGAGGGCGCGCTGCAGGCTGCGCTCAAGCAGCTTGCCGAAGACGTCGAGGCTGCGGTTCGCGATGGCGTGAACATCGTGGTGCTGAGCGATCGCGCCGGAGCGGGCGAGGTGCCCGTGCCGTCGCTGCTCGCTGTGGGCTGCGTGCACACCCACCTGATCCGCGCCGGCGTGCGTACCTTTGCCGACATCGTGGTGGAGTGCGGCGACGCCGTGTCTCCGCACGACTTTGCGGCACTGGTGGGCTACTCCGCGAGTGGCATCTATCCGTACAACGCACATGCGTGCATCCGCGATCTGGCGGCGCGCGGCGACCTGGACGTGACGGCCGAGCAGGGCATCGACAACTACAATAAGGCCGCGACGGCGGGTATCGTCTCCATCATGTCCAAGATGGGCATCTCCACGGTGCAGAGCTACCATTCGGCGCAGATCTTCGAGGCCGTGGGCTTTACGCCCGAGTTCGTCAACGCGTACTTTGCCGGCACGGTGAGCCGTGTGGGCGGTATGGGTGTCGAGGACGTCGAGCGCGAGCAGAACGAACGCTACGACGCCGCGCTCGCCATCCTTAAGAGCCCGGCTCCCGATCAGCTGCCCACACTGGGTCTGACTAAGTGGCGCCCGCTCGGCGGCGAGGATCACCTCATCGATCCGCAGACTGTCTACTTGCTGCAGACCGCCTGCCGTGAGGACAGCTACGACACCTTTAAGGAGTACAGCGCCCGCCTGCACCGCACCGGCCGTGCCGTGCGCCTGCGCGACCTGCTCGACTTTGATGCCAGCGGCCGCACCCCGGTTTCGCTCGACGAGGTGGAACCTGCGCTCAATATCGTCCGCCGCTTTAACACCGGCGCCATGTCGTATGGCTCCATCAGCAAAGAGTCGCACGAGTGCATGGCCATCGCCATGAACCGCCTGCACGGCCGTTCCAATTCCGGCGAGGGCGGCGAGGATCCGCGTCGCGAGACCCCACTGGCTAACGGTGACTCCAAGAACTCCGCGATCAAGCAGGTAGCAAGTGCGCGATTTGGCGTGACGAGCCGCTACCTGTGCAGCGCCTTCGAGATTCAGATCAAGATGGCCCAGGGCGCCAAGCCCGGCGAGGGCGGTCACCTGCCCGGCAGGAAGGTCTACCCCTGGATTGCCGAGGTCCGTCAGTCCACGCCCGGCATCGGCCTGATCTCGCCTCCGCCGCACCACGACATCTACTCCATCGAGGACCTGGCAGAGCTGATCTTTGACCTTAAGAACGCCAACCCCGGCGCGCGCGTGTCGGTCAAGCTGGTCAGCGAGGCCGGCGTCGGCACCATCGCCACCGGCGTGGCCAAGGGCGCTGCCGACAAGATTTTGATCAGCGGCCACAATGGCGGCTCGGGTGCCGCTGCGCGCGACTCTATCTGGCACGCGGGTCTGCCGCTGGAGCTTGGCCTTGCCGAGGCCCAGCAGACGCTGCTGCAAAACGGTTTGCGCTCACGCGTGGTGCTCGAGGCCGATGGCAAGCTCATGGACGGCACCGACGTCGCCGTCGCCTGCCTGCTGGGTGCCGAGGAGTTTGGCTTTGCGACCATGCCGCTCATCTCGATGGGCTGCCTCATGCAGCGCGACTGCCAGCAGGATACCTGCCCCGCCGGCATCGCTACGCAAAACTGCCGCCTGCGTCGCGGCTTCCGCGGCAAGCCCGAGCACGTTGAGCACTTTATGCTCTTTGTTGCCGAGCAGCTGCGCGAGGTCATGGCGAGCCTGGGCTTCCGCACCGTCGACGAGATGGTCGGCCATCCCGAGTGCTTGCGCCAGATTGAGGTCCCGGGCAACCGCAAGGCTAACCTGCTGGATCTGTCGCCTGTGCTGGCGAGCGCGACCTGTGAGTTTGGTGCCCACATCCCGGGTGCCGACGGCCGTCACTTCCTGCCCCAGATGGCTGCGGACAGCGAGCTCGACAAGACGCTCGACTCCACGTTGTTTGTGCCCTATACGGCCGATGCCCGTGCGCACCTGCGCCCGATTCGCTTCCGCGCCGATATCGCCAACGTCAACCGCTGCGTGGGCACCATCTTGGGCAACGCGGTGACCAAGGCGCATCCCGAGGGCCTGCCCGCCGGCTCCATCACCATCGATTGCGATGGTTCGGCCGGTCAGAGCTTTGGCGCCTTCCTGCCGCGCGGCATTACGCTCAACGTGTGCGGCGACGCCAACGACTACTTTGGCAAGGGCCTTTCGGGCGGCGAGGTGTCGGTGCGCCCCAACCCGCATGCGACCTACAAGTTCGATGAGAACATCATCGTGGGCAACGTTGCGTTCTTTGGCGCCACGAGCGGCCGCGGCTTCATTAACGGCCTGGCAGGCCAGCGCTTTGGCGTACGCAACTCCGGTGCCACGGTGGTGGTCGAGGGCTGCGGCAACCATGGCTGCGAGTACATGACGGGTGGTCTGGCGCTCATCCTGGGCGAGGTCGGGCAGAACTTCGCCGCCGGCATGACGGGTGGCGTGGCCTATGTCTTTGACCAGTACGGCACGCTCGATGCCCGTGTGAACCACGAGAGCGTGGAGCTCAAGGCCCCGACGGCCGACGAGCTGGCGCAGATTCGTGCGCTCATCCAGGAGCACGTGGACGCGACACAGAGCCCGCGCGGCATTAAGCTGCTCTACAGCTTTGAGACGATGAGCAAGCACTTTGTGAAGGTCATTCCGATCGAGTACGAGCGCGTGCTGGCGATTGTCGCTGCGGCCGAGGCCGTCGGCAAGACGCATGCGCAGGCCGAGGAGTTGGCGTTTGACATCGTGACCGGTCGCGCGAGCGCCGCGGATGTCGCTCGCTTTGATGTCGCGGGCGGTGCTGCGGGCGCGGGTGTTACGCCTGTGGCCGCTACCGATTCTGTTGCTTCGACCAAGAAGGAGGCGTAAGTGCCATGGGTAAGCCCGGTGCTTTTCTTGATATCGATCGCGTGACCCATGAGCTGCGCCCCGTGGAGGAGCGCAGCCGCGATTTCGATCCGCTGTACGTGGAGCTCGACGACGACGCGCGCCGTGCCCAGGCGAGCCGCTGCATGATGTGCGGTGTGGCGTTTTGCCAGATGGGCGCGAGCTTTGGCAAGGCACGTCCGAGCGGCTGTCCGCTGCACAACCTGATTCCCGAGTGGAACGAGCTGGTATACCGCGGCCGTTGGGACGAGGCTGCCGAGCGCCTGTCACTCACCTCGCCCATGCCCGAGTTCACGAGTCGCGTGTGCCCGGCGCTGTGCGAGGCCGCATGCAATCTGGGCTCGGTCGATGGCCAGCCCACGACGATCCATGACAACGAGCGCGCGATTAGCGACCATGAGTGGGCCAACGGCGGTCCGCACCGCTTTGAGCCGGCAGGGGAGGGCGCACCCACGGTTGCCGTGGTGGGCTCCGGTCCCGCTGGTCTGGTGGCAGCATGGGAGCTTGCGCGTCGTGGCGCCCGCGTGACGGTGTTTGAGCGCGACGACCGCCCGGGCGGTCTGCTCATGTACGGCATTCCCAACATGAAGCTCGAGAAGTCCGTGGTCGAGCGTCGCGTGGCGCTCATGCGTGAGCTGGGCATTGTGTTTGAGCTGGGCACCGATGTGACGGACCCTGCAGTGGCAGCCAAGCTCGATGGCTTTGACGCCGTTGTGGTGGCTGCCGGTGCTCGTGCGCCCCGCGGTCTTTCGGCTACGAATGTGGATGCCCCGGGCGTGGTGTATGCCGTGGACTACCTGACGGCCTCGACCGTCTCGGTGCTCGATGGCGATGAGCCCGCGGTGAACGCGCGCGGCCTGGACGTTGTGGTCATTGGCGGCGGTGATACCGGCAACGACTGCGTGGGTACCGCGGTGCGCCAGGGTGCGCGCAGCGTGCGCCAGTTTGAGTTCTTGCCGGCTGCGCCCGATAAACGTACGGCGAGCAACCCCTGGCCGCAGTGGCCCAATGTGAAGAAGACCGACTACGGCCAGCAGGAGGCCATCGCTGCCATGGGTGGCGAGATGCGTGCCTGGGGCGTGGATACGCTCGAGGTGCTGCTGGACAGGAAAGGCGCGGCCGCGGGCCTGCGCGTGGTCGATCTGGATTGGTCGGCCGGCAAGCCGGAGCGCATCGCGGGCTCCGAGCACGAGGTGCCGGCCCAGCTGGTGCTCATCGCCTGCGGCTTTACGGGTCCCGAGCATGGCGTGTTCGACGCCGTTGGCGTGCCTGTTGCCACCGCTGGTCGTCCGCTGCCGGTGATGGCTACCGAGGGCTCGCACCTTGCGGCCCGTGTCGACGGCGTCGCCGCGGATGCCGCGCCGGTGTATGTGGCGGGTGATGCTCGCAACGGCAGCTCGCTCGTGGTGAACGCTATGGCCGATGCCCTGGCCTGCGCGGCCGAAGTCGCCGATGCGCTGGAGCTGTAAAGTAGTTATTTAAGAACGTCCCCAATGACTAGTCATTTTTTGTCTAGTCGTTGGGGACACTCTTTGCGAGCGATTTGCCCGTTTGTCGACGTACGGGTGTTCATTTGTCGACTTCTTGGGCTGTGGTCACCTGTTGTTTCTGTGGTGGCTGCGGGTATTTGGCTCAAAAGGGCGGGCTGGCTGTCTATGTCTACCTGCGGTTTCTTTGCGGTTCGCTCATTCGGTCAAGTGTGCCGTCAAGTGTTTGGTTAGCATCTGGTTTGCAGCCGAAGGCCTATTTTGCCCGCGCTTGCCTCGGTTGCCCGCCCTCCTCGTAAGCTCAAATTGAGGTCCATCAGTTTGAGGAGGATGCCATGACTGACCAAGTTTTTGACCGAGCACAGCTGGCCGAAGCCGTCGGCAACGATATTGCCGACATGGCTCACTTTTGGATGCTGCGGAAGTTTCAATTCCTGGCGCCGGCGCGCGAGCAGTTCGAGATTATCGTCGATCCGTGGCTCAGCTATTGCGAGGAACCTTCTCAAAACGAAATCATGGCCTACAACATGGCGTTTACCGATTGGCTGCTCTTCGAGCGCCCCTATCGCCATGGCAAGACGCTGCTCGAGCTGTATGTTGAAGAGCCGCCGACATCGCTTTCGCCTGCCTCGCTCAAGCGGCTCGAGCAGGTACGCGACACGCAGTATTTCTCGCGCTTTGGCATTTTGGACAAGGATCCTACGACCGGTATGGTCGCGCTGAAGGACACGCGCGCCGACCGTCGCTTTGATGTCTACGACCCGCATATCGTGCAAAAGGAGCATTGGAGCGACGGAGCGATTGCGGTGCGCCTCGCCTGCGTCGACGATGTCTGGCTGACGGCGGGACAACTCTATCTGTATGACATCGCACGCCTGAGTGACACGGCGGTCGATGGGCCTGGTGCGGTGCATCCGGAGGACCTGCAGGATGGCTTTGACACCTCGTGCATCAGTTTCTTCTTGCGTCTGGTCCGCGACATCATGGGCGCCCAGGGGCGGTACGTAAAGTCCCTCAACATCTACGAACAAGAATGGGAGTAGGGGATGTGACTGGTGTCGCCCTACAGCCCTGACTTTGTCTCAATCTGTAACGTTTAGCGGCTGTTTGAGCCCGTAACTGTTACAGATTGAGACGGAAGGTTTGGCGGCTGTCGAAAGATCTTGTTCTGTAACAACTAGAGGCTCAAAGACTGTCTTCCTGTTACAGATCAAGACATTTGTCAGCGGAGGCAACGGTGACGCTGGTCCATTTGTCTGACGTGGTGGTGATGAAAGTGTCTAATACCGTTCTCAAACACAAACATGCGACTCGCAACACGTTGGCGCGGAATAGGATGCTCGCGCGGCTCACGGAGACGACCGAGCAAGGTGCGCTGCTCGCAACGCATGACAACACCGAGCTCATGTGGCTGCGGCGCCATGTTGGAACCGACGATATCGCGGAGCCCGAGCCTTACCTATTCTGTTTTCAGCATGATTGGGATGCATTGACGCCGGCGGAGCGAGCGCTGAGGACTATCAAAGGGCTTGCGGAATTTCATCCCGATTGGGCGTTTTGGGGCTATGACACGGCGCTTTTGTGGGGTTTGGAGGTGCCGAATGATCTGCTCGGGCCGCGTTTTCTTGTTAAGACGGGTTGTTCAGTGACGTTGAGCAGCGGGTGCAGGTTGTTGCGTCCACAGATGGCGGGCGCGCTCGAGCGCGTTGATGGCGTGCGGGTGACGTCGTTTTGGCGCACGGTGGAGGATTGCTTGCTGCGTGCGCCGTTCTCCTACGGGTTGGCGATTGCCGATTCTGCACTGCGGGCGAAAGGTGTATCACGTGGGGATTTGTGCGAGCGCCTCCGCGCCGATTGCGAGGGCAGGCGCGGGTATCGCAGAGCGCAGGTGATTGCGTCGTATGCGGACGGACTGTCCGAAAACGGCGGCGAGTCTCGGTTCCGAGCGTTCTTTATTGCATACGGCTTTCCGGTTCCGGAGTTGCAGGTGGAGTTTCGCGATCCGCTCGATTCGAGCCAGGTGTTTCGGGTTGATTATTTCTGGAGGCTCGAGGACGGGACATGTGTCATCGGCGAGCTTGACGGGAAGGGAAAGTATACCCTGCAGGATGGTAGGGATCGGGAGTCGGTCGATCCATTCGTGGCAGAGCGTCAGCGGGAATCTCATCTGACAATGCTCGGGCACAAGGTGCTTCGGTTTACATTTGATGAACTCAAGAACCCGGGAAAGCTGGCTGAAAAGATGAGACTGGCGGGAATTCCACAGCGGGCCGATCTGGCTGAGGAATGGAGACGCCAGTGGTATGGGTGCTAAGGGGTGCAACTGACGCGAATGTGGTTGTTCCTGCCGAGTTTGTCTCGATCTGTAACAACAAGGGACCGTTTGGCCTCGTAACTGTTACAGATTGAGACGGAAGGTTGGCGGCTGCCGAAAGATCTCGATCTGTAACATCAAGGGGCCCAATAACCCTGTACCTGTTACAGATCGAGACATTCCCCTGATGTTGCTGGGGTGGGGCTGCAACGTATTCCGTCCCCCCACATCCCCTCTTCCCTCCGTTAACCGATATGTCCGCAGCAATCCTGCCGCGCTGGATAATAATGGACAGATGTTCAAGTTTTCTGAGGGGGAGGAGCTCGATATGGCGTCTGCCGATCGTTCTACGTTGTTTATCAATGCGACCATTCTGGATGGTTCGGAGCATATGGAGCCGCAACCCGATATGGCCGTGGCCGTTGAGCACGGTGTCATCACATGGATGGGGCCGAGTGCTGTGGCGCAGGCGCCCGCGGGTGCCGAGGTTATCGACCTGGGTGGTGCGTATCTCATGCCCGGTCTCATCAATATGCACGTGCACCTGTGCGGCTCGGGCAAGCCTGTCTCGGCCGGCGATGCGGGCGCGCTGATGAAGAAGCTCGATAATCCCGTGGGCCGCACCATCGTCCGCCGCATCCTCAAGGGCAGTGCCCAGCAGCAGCTAGCAAGTGGCGTGACCACGGTGCGCGGCGCGGGCGACCCGCTGTTTGCCGATCTTGCCGTGCGCGATGCTATCGATGCCGGCAAGTATCAAGGTCCTCGCCTGGTGGCGCCGGGAACGGGCGTCACGGTGCCGGGCGGCCATGGTGCGGGCCTGTTCGCCCAGGTGGCCAACAGTCCCGCCGAGGCAGCCGAACAGGTGCGCGACCTGTATGCGCGTGGTGCCGACGTCATTAAGCTGTTCGTGACGGGCGGCGTGTTCGATGCGACCGAGGTGGGCGAGCCGGGCGTGCTGCGTATGCCAGTGGAGGTTGCCGCGGCGGCATGCAAGGCGGCGCACGATATGGGCCTTCCGGTTATGGCCCATGTCGAGAGTACCGAGGGCGTGAAGGCCGCGCTTGAGGCCGGCGTTGACACGATTGAGCACGGCGCTCCGTTGACACCCGAAATCTTGGAGCTGTACCGTGGCGCCGCGGGCACGCAGCTCGAGGGGCGTGCTCCGAGTGTGACCTGCACTATCAGCCCGGCGCTGCCGTTTGTATTGCTCGACCCGGAAAAGACCCATTCTACCGATACGCAAAAGAAGAACGGCGACATCGTGTGCTCGGGCATCATCGAGAGCGCCCGTGCCGCACTGGAAGCTGGCGTTAAGGTGGGCCTTGGCACGGACTCAAGCTGCCCGTTCGTGACGCAGTATGACATGTGGCGCGAGGTCGCCTATTTTGCCAAGCATGTCGGCGTGAGCAACGCCTTCGCACTGCATACAGCCACGCAGGTTAATGCCGAGCTGCTGGGGCTGGGCGGCGAAACTGGCACGATCGAGTGCGGCAAGGCCGCCGATATCCTGGTGACGCGCAAGAACCCGCTCGATGACCTGTGCGCACTGCGTGAGCCGACGCACGTGATGTGTCGCGGTGATCTGGTGCGCAAGCTCAAGGTGAAGCGTATTCCCGAGGTGGACGCCGAGCTCGACGCGATTATGGCCATGCCTGCCGAGGCGTTGGCCGAGGATCTTGCCCGCGATGGCGTAGCATAGGTGTGACAAAGGGACGGTCCCTTTGTCATAATCAAAAAAGCCGAGGTCTCAGCGCGAGGCCTCGGCTTTTATTTTGTCCTATGGTGTAGCGGCTAGGAGCGCGTCTCCATCTTGGCGTGGCACTTGGGGCAGGTGACGCGGATCTTGCCCTTGCCCTTGGGGACGGAGAGCATCTGACCGCAGTTGGGGCACTTGAGGTATGCCGTGGTCTTGCGACCCTTCCACATCTTCTTGGCCGTGCGCTTGGCGCGCTCAAAGTCTTCCTTGCTGGTGCCGGCCGCGCGTGAGGTGCTGGCCGCTGCAGCGCCGCCGCCCAAGCTGGCGACGAACTTGCCCAAGCCGGGAACATTGGCAGTCGCGGCGACAAAGGCCTCGTTCTCCTTGTGACGTGCGTCGATATTTTTGGACAGGCCGCGCAGCACGCCAATCACGATTACGGCGATGGCAATCCAGCTGAGCCACTGGATGCGGGCTATCGATCCGATCATCGCGATGACGATGCCGGCAAAACCCATCACGATGGTGAGTTCGTCGGCGCCATTGCGGCCCTTCATAAAGTCATTCATGCAAATTGCCTTTCGTTCGATATGCTGCACGCCTTTATACCCGATTTAGAGCAAGGGGGACAGGTCAATCTGCGCCAATGTGGTGCAAACGTACCTGTCCCCGATACACCAAGATGGTGCAAAACAGTCTGTCCCCGATGCCCCAATTACTTGGAGAGCTTGTCGACGACGCGTTCGATCTCGGCGAGCTTGGCGGCCTTGAGGTCTTCGTCGCCCGATTCGATTGCCGAAGTCACGCAGCCCTCGATATGCGCCTTGAGCACGTCGGCGTTAATGCGTGCGAGGAGCGCCTGTGTGGCCATGAGCTGTGTGGAGATATCGACGCAATAGCGGTCCTCATCGACCATCCGCAAGATGCCGTCGATCTGGCCGCGTGCCGTCTTGAGCATGCGGGTCACCGATTTGTGGTCTGCCATCATGGCGGGTCCTCGTTTCTGGTCGATCTTCCGGATGCCCCCCCTGTCAGTTGCGGTGAAATACGGACTGTTTAAGGGCCTAGGGCGGCTCAACAGTCCGTATTTCACCGCAACTGACAGGGGGGGCAGGTGGCGCCTGCTACGCGGCGGTTACGGACAGGGCATGGAATTTCTCGCCGGCGCCCTCGACGGCGGCGGCGAGCTGCTCGGCGGTCACGGTGTCGGCGCACTCCACCTGGACAGTCTGGGTCTCGTGATCGGCGTCGGCGTCGGTCACGCCGGCCACGTTGAGCAACGCCGTCTCGACGGTGGCATCGCAATGGCCGCACATGAGGCCGGAAGTCTTGATCGTGTAATTCATGGTTGTCTCCTTATCGATTGAGATTATCTGACAGTTTAGTCGTGAACGGAGTCATCTTAAAGGCGCGTTGAGGGGCAAGGTCGGGTGCCTCAGCGTGCCGTCTTGGGCTTAAAGGTTCGTAGGCGCAGCGCATTGCTTACAACGCATACGCTCGACAGGCTCATGGCCGCGGCGCCAAACATCGGCGAGAGCTGCCACCCGGTGAGCGGGAAGAACACGCCCGCGGCGAGTGGAATGCCGATGCCGTTGTAGAACAGCGCCCAGAACAGGTCCTGCTTGATGTTGCGAATCGTGGCGCGCGAAAGCTCGATGGCCCGCGCAACATCCATAAGGTCGCTGCGCATGAGCACCACGTCGGCGCCCTCCTTGGCGATGTCGGCGCCTGTGCCAATGGCAAGGCCCACGTCGGCGCGCGCCAGGGCGGGGGAGTCGTTGATGCCGTCGCCCACCATGGCGACCTTGCCGCCCGCGTCCTGCAGCTCGCGCACGTGGCGCTCCTTGTCGGCGGGAAGAACGTCGGCGATAACCTGCTCGCTGGTGAGCCCCACGCGTCGGGCGATGGCCTCGGCCGTCACGCGGTTGTCGCCGGTGAGCATGCGCACATCGACGCCGAGTGAACGCATTGCGGCGATGGCCTCGGCGCTCGTCTCTTTGACCTTGTCGGCCACGGCGATGGTGCCGACAAGCTCGCCGTTCTTGGCAAAGAACAGCGGCGTTTTGCCCTCGGTGGCAAATTGCTCGGCAAGGCCGGCGGGAACCTTCGCGCCCAGCTCGTTCATCAGGCGCACGTTGCCGGCTGCGATGACATTCTGCCCCTCGCGCGCCGTGACGCCGCGACCGGGCACGGCGGCAAAGTCCTCGACCATGCGCGCCACGATTCCGCGCGCCTCGCACTCGGCCATAATCGCCTCTGCCAGCGGGTGCTCGCTCGAGCGCTCGAGCGCGGCAGCGAGCTTCAGTAACGCCTTTTCGCTCATAGCGGGCGAGCCGTCAGCGCGCGTGGCTACCACGATATCGGTCACGGCAGGCTTGCCGCGGGTGACCGTGCCCGTCTTATCGAGCACCACGGTGCCCACGCTGCGCAGGTTCTCCAGCGCCTCGGCGCTCTTAAACAGAATGCCCATCTCGGCGCCCTTGCCGGTGCCGACCATAATGGCGACGGGCGTGGCCAGGCCCAGCGCGCACGGGCAGCTGATCACCAGCACAGCGACGGCGGAGGTGAGCGCCTCATTCACGTCGCTGGTCAGTGCCATCCACACCACAAAGGTCACGGCCGAGATCACGAATACCACGGGCACGAACACGCCGGCGACCTTGTCGGCCAGTCGAGCAATGGGTGCCTTGGTGGCATTGGCGTCCTCGACGAGCTGGATAATCTTGGCGAGCGACGTGTCAGCGCCCACACGCGTAGCGCGGAAGGTAAACGATCCGGTGCGGTTGACGGTGGCGGCGTTGACGGTGGCGCCGGCGGTCTTCTCCACGGGGATGGACTCGCCGGTCAGTGCACTTTCGTCCACGGCCGAAGCGCCCTCGAGTACCACGCCGTCGACAGGGATGGACTCGCCGGGGCGCACACGCAGCACCTGGCCGGGCAGAATGGCATCGGCATCGACGGTGGTCTCGGTACCGTCGACGGCCACGACGGTCGCGGTCTTGGGCGCCAGGTCAATGAGCGCCTCGATGGCGCCGCCAGTCTTGGATTTGCTGCGTGTCTCGAGATATTTGCCTACGGTGACGAGCGACAAGATCGTGCCGGCGCTCTCAAAATACAGGTTGTCCATGCTCGTCATCATGGCCTCGTGGACCTGACCCGCGGCTAGCTGGTCGGCCATGACGAACATGGCGTAGAGCGACCAGGCGATGGACGCGGTGGCGCCGACGGCGATGAGGGCGTCCATGGTGGGCGCGCCGTGCGCGAGCGATTTAAACCCGTTGATAAAGTAGGCGTCGTTGACGTAGACGATGGGGATGAGCAGGACGAGCTCGGTGAGCGCGAGCGTCATGCTGTGGGTGTGGTCGGTGAAGATGCCGGGCAGCGGCCAGCCGAGCATGTGCCCCATGCCTATGTAGAACAGTGGGATGAGGAATACGATCGAGACGATGAGGCGGGTGCGCATGGCAGAGGCGGCGGCCTCCAACTTTTTGGTCGGCGACTCCATATGGGCGGCGCCGGACCTGGCTTGCGCACTTCCGCTTTGGACAGCGTCGGTGCCCGTGCTGATGGGCGAGGCCGAGTAGCCCGCGCGGTCGACAGCGGTGCAGATGTCGTCGGGGGAGACCTGCGCAGGGTCGTAGTCCACCAGCATAGAGCCGGCGAGCAGATTGACCGCGACGCTTTGGACGCCGTCGAGTTTGCTCACGGCACGGTCCACGTGCGCCTGGCAGGCGGCGCACGTCATGCCGCCCACATCGAATTTATCTTGAGCCATGGCTTCTCCTTTCCGTGATTCGGTGTTGGAATTGTTAACCTGCCGATACTATACACCCATACCCCCTGGGGGTGTCCAGTGGAGATTGAAATGTATGTCATTCTGTTAATTGGCCGAGGTGATAGCCAGGTCGGCGGACCGTAGCCGGTCTAATGTCTCAATCTGTAACAACTAGACCCGTTTTTATCGAGTAACTGTTACAAATCTAGACATTACATCGAGCCACAACTTAACGTCTCAATCTGTAACATCTGAGGACCGTTTTGCCTGCTAGATGTTACAGATCGAGACAAACCATTAGAGGGTAACCTGAACATCTCGATTTGTAACAGTAAGACCGATATTTGGGTCCTAGTTGTTACAGATTGAGATGTTGTCTCGGGGGGGTGGGGTTTGTCTCGTTCTGTAACATCTAGACCTGTATCTGCCGAGCTGGTGTTACAGATCGAGACAATTGCCGGGGAGGGGCCCCGCCGCGGCAAGGCGCCCGCTCCCTAGATGCAGAATCCGGGGATCACGCAGGTTCGCTTGTTTGGCTTTTCCGCAGGCGTTGCGTACGTAAAGACGTCGCCGTCGCGTCCCACGCGGTTCATATAGAGTGTGCCTTCGCTCTCCGATGTGTCGGGACTTGCCGTTCGTTCCCACCAACAGGTGTCCTTGCCCTTCCACTGGCGAACCAACATCTCGTTCGTGGTATACGGACTTACCTTGAGCTCGCGGAAGAGCTGATACTCCTTGCCCTCGCCGTTGTAGATGTCTGCTAGGTAGTGATAGTCCTCGACAAACGAATCGGACGGCTGAACACCGCAGAGCTCGACCATTGCGGGCAGCCAGAGCGTCGCGGGCAGGTCGCTCAGACACGAAGCGCTTCTGGCGACACCCACGTTGTTCGAGACCTTTTTTACAGATTTAATGAGCGCGCGCAGCTCGTTGGGCAACAGCTTGAGGGCGTCGCCGTCGAGCCATTCTCGCAGCTCGCAATCTGCCCAGCCGGCGGTAGGAGGTTGGGTCGCAGCATCGCGCTCGGCAATACCCGCGTCGAACATAAACGTCAGCCCGGCCTTGCCCGTCCCGTCCAGAAGCTCATCGTGGCGGATGCCCACAAGCTGCGCGCCGACTTTCAGCCCGTTGGTGAGCGTTACGCGCTTGGTGCACGGATAGGGGATATGCCCGTCGGCGTCGAGCAGGTGGTAGCGCTTGGCAATCTCGCGTGCCTCGCTACGGGTCTCGGCGGCCTTAATCTTGAGCGAAATCTCCTGTAGCTGATCCCAGGTGTAGTCGTCAAGAGAGCTGCGGATGCCGTCCAGGTAGTCGGGGATGCCAAAGCCATGGGTTGCCGCGCCAATGACGCCGAGCCCCGCAACGGCTGCAGCGACGCCGCCGATAATAAAG
>JAXJPE010000121.1:0-1689 GCA_036426035.1 Collinsella sp. | reverse complement strand
CAGATAGGGACGTTCCTTTTTTGCCGGCAGTTTGGGACACTCCTTACGGGACACCCCCTACACAGCGCCTATGCCAGCTTGTCGATTTGCCCAATCTCCCAGAGCGGAATGTTGACGAGCGTGCCCTCGTCTCTATATGCCGCTAACGATGTTCTCACGCAGCGCTCGAGCTTGAACTTCTCGCAGGCAATCCTCAGGCTCTTTGCTTTGAGGTTCTCTGCCGCCTTGACCTCGAGCGGAAGCACGGTCCCCGCATGGTCGATGGCAAAGTCAGTCTCTGCGTTGCCGGAGGAGGATGACCAATACGCGGGAGTTTTGCCTTGGAGCAAAAGCTCCTGTGCGACGTATTGCTCGGTCAGTGAGCCTTTGAACTCCGTAAAAACAGCGGGCCCGTTCAGAACAATGGCTGGCGAGAGGCCGGAGAGTGCTCCGAGGATGCCGGTGTCGATGCAGAACAGCTTGAAGCCCGAGAGATCCTCGTAGCTTGTGAGCGGTGCTCTTAGGGCGGAAACACGTGGTACCTTATGAACGATTCCATAGTCCATGAGCCACTGGAGGCTTTCCTCAAAATCGCGTGCGCGCGCCCCGGGACGAAGCGCGCCGTAGACGAACTTCTTGTTTTCCTTTGCGAGCTGGCCGGGAAGGGATTTCCAAACCAGCCTCATGCGCTCGACGATGCGGGCTGGCGCATGCTTGCCAAAATCGGATTCGTAAGCTTCGATGATTTGCTGCTGAAGCCTGCGGGCCTCGATGAAATCGTGGGAGGCGGCGAAAGCGGAGACAACTTCTGGCATGCCACCGACAACGAGGTATTCCTTGAGCAGGCGCTCGAGCTTTTCGGAAACGTTTGCCAGCAGGTCCATGTTTGCGGCAAGAATGGCATCTGCGAGCGGATTGCCATCGACGGCACGAACGAACTCGACAAACCCCATGGGGCGCATGGTGAGCTGGTCGATCTTGCCGACGGGGAACGACTCGTTTTCGCGTCGGAGCGCGAGCCTCATATAGGAGCCGGCTGCCACGATATGGTATTCCGGCGCCAGCTCGTTGAAGTATTTGAGCGAGGTGATGCCACGCGGTGCCTCTTGGATTTCGTCGAAGATGATGAGCGTGTCTGTCGGCGTTATGGTCTGGCCGCGCAGGAGCTCTATCTGGGAGATGATGCGTTTGGGGTCAAGGCTTCCGTCGAACAGCGAACGTGCGCCCGGTTCGAGCATAAAGTCAAAACGGATGACGTTTTGATACTGCTGGCCTGCGAATTCGTTGAGAAGCCAGGTTTTTCCCGTCTGGCGGGCCCCCTTAAGCAGGAGGGGCTTGCGATTTGCCCTAGATTTCCAAGCGATGAGTTCGTCCATTAGCTGTCGCTGCATACTGCCCCCTAACGATCATGGTTAGTATAAGACCGTCTTGGTCTTTCCATCGAAAAATGTGGGAGTAAACCACGTTTTTCCATCGAATAATGTGGGAGGCAACCACGTTTTTCCATCGAATAATGTGGGGGTGTAGGTCGGCACCTGGGGGCGTTCCTTCTCTGCCGGCAGTTTGGAACACTCCTTGTTTTGGTGCAAATTAGCTACCCTTGCATCAGAAAACGGCGCCCGTCGGCGATGTTGCCGGCGGGCGCCGCGGTCGTGTAGGCGCTATTTGTTAAGTGCGTGCGTTCGAGCTCGCGTGCTACAGCGAGTCGAT